>JAQGNU010000055.1 GCA_028291645.1 Nevskia sp. | reverse complement strand
GCATCCGCCAGCTGCGAAGGACTGAGCCGGTTGTCCTCGCTGCCGTACAGCATCATCAGCGCGTTGTAGGCCACGAAATTGAGTCCGTGCGGGCGCAGGGTCTGGTTGGCCGACTCCTGCGACAGCTTGTTGATGTGACGGCTGAGCCGTACCAGCGCGGCATGCTGTGCAGGAAATTCGCGCAGGCGCTGGCTGGTCATTGCGATGCACGCTTCTGCTGCGCTGAAGCTATCGGTTACCGGCCCGCGTTCGCGCGCGCTCATGGCGCCGCGCCGCTGTCGACTGCAGGCACGGCGACGACCGGATGCCGCGCCACCGCTTGCTGCAATACCGCTGCGCTCTGGGTGTCGTCTTCGAAGTCGCCGCCGAGCGCCTGCATCAGAACCGCCTGTGCATCGAGCTGGCTGGCATCGATCTGCGCCAGCGATTGACGCTGCGTCAGCAGCCCGGTCTGGGTTGACAGCACGGTCAGATAATCAGTCAAGCCGGCACGGAAGCCGATCAAGGCTTGGTCGTAGGCTTTCTGCGCTGCATCCAGCGCCAGCTGCGCCTGTACGCGCTGACGCGCGTCCGAATGTACCGCCGCAATCTGATCGGCCACCTGCTGCAGCGCTTGAATCACATTGGCGTTGTAGCGATCCACTGCCAGATCGTAGTCGGCACTGCGGCCGGCGAGATTGGCGCGCAAGCGGCCGCCTTCGAAGATCGGCAGCGTGATCGCCGGGCCGGCACCGTAGGTCACGGCGTCGCCGCCGAACAGCTTGTCGAAACTCAGTGCCTGCAGGCCGGCGAACAGCGACAGATTCAGACTGGGATAGAACTGCGCCTTGGCGACGTCGATGTTCTTCGCCGCCGCCTGGACGCGCCAGCGCGCCGCCACCACGTCCGGCCGGCGGCCGATCAGCACGGCGGGAATATTGCTCGGTAGTTCAGCCTCCGGCTGCGACAGCAGCGCCGTATGCAGCAGGGCCTCGCCGGCACCGGGGCCCTGTCCGCTGAGCGCGGCCAGTTGATTGCGCAACGTGCTGAGGTTGTTGTCGGTCTGTTCGAGCCGCACGCGTACCGGTGCCACCTGCGCCTCGGCTTCGCTCACTTGCAGCAGGGGCGCCAGGCCGGCTGCGTAGCGGCGCCGCGTGATGTCGAGAATCTGTTGCTGCTGCGCCAGGGTATCGGCCAGTACCTCGCGCACCGCGAAGCCGAGCGACAGCCGGATATAGGTACGCACCAGTGAAGTTTGCAGGCTCAAGCGCGCTTCGCGTGCATCGAGCTGCGCCGCGCGCACCGAGCCCAGCGCCGCTTCCCAGCCACTGCGGTTCTTGCCCCAGAGGTCGAGCTCGTACGACAGGTTGAAATCGATGTTGTTGTCCCAGATCAGCTTGCCATTCAACGGCGGCGGCGTCTCGCCAACTTTGCTGGTATGCACGCGAACCAGCTTGGCGTCGGCATCGAACTTCGGCCACAGCGCTGCGCCGGCAGTGCCGGCGGCAGCCTCGGCCTGCGCGATGCGGTCTGCCGCAATCCGCAGATCGGGACTTTCGGCGACCGCGAGTTCGACCAGTCCATCCAGCTGCGGATCGCCATAGGCTTGCCACCAGCGGTCCGCGCCGGTGTTCTGCGCAGACGCTGCTGCCGCGGCGCCGCCGATCTCGGTACCCGCATCCAGCGCATTGGCATCCACCGGCTGCGAGCGCGTGCCGATGCCGCCGTGATCCGCGCAGCCGAACAGCGCCACCGCGAGCATCGGTGCGATCGAGCATTTCGCGAGAACCCGGCTCATATCTCTCGAACAAGTTCCTGAAGAAATATTTCAGTTATCAACTATATTATCGAACGGCGGCCTGCTGTGCAAACAGCTTAAGTCAAGAGACGCACGATCAGCACTGCGGTGGCGCGCGACGCGCCCGCGTACGCGCAGCAAGGAAATCGATGGAATCAAGCGCCGCCCGAACGGCGGCAACCCGCGCCAGATCGGCTTTTTAGCTGTCGCTATCCAGCGGACAGACTTCGGAACGCAGGCTGCGCGACACCCAGTGACCATCCTTTTGAGCGAACTCGTAGGCGGTGGTGCCGCCGCAGGAGGGATTGTTCAGGCCGGTCGCGTAGTAGCAGGCCAGCGCGCGCTGCGGACCGTTGGCGAACCAGGTGACTTCGGGACCACCCGGCAGATTCTCCAGCGCCAGCAGATCGGCGGCGTTGGCCGGCGGTGCGCTAAGCGGCGTCCAGCCCGCTCCTGCCAAATCCGCACACTTCTTGACGCGATTGCTCGCGCAGGCGGAAAGACAGATCAGCAATAACAG
This sequence comes from Nevskia sp., assembly GCA_028291645.1. Classification (GTDB taxonomy): domain Bacteria; phylum Pseudomonadota; class Gammaproteobacteria; order Nevskiales; family Nevskiaceae; genus Nevskia. The sequence goes on along the minus strand of JAQGNU010000055.1, from coordinate 4,809 downwards.
CGTGACGAGCTTGGTGGCGATGTTCATCTGGCTGATCGGCAGCGGCATATTCCGGCGCTGCAACCTTACCCGATAGCCGGCGTTGGCGCAGCGTGCCGATAGTAGGTGATGCCGAAGTCTTGAACGCTACCGCTGTCGCGGCTGCCGATGCGTTCGACGACGAATCCGCTGGCAGCAGCCTGCAGACCCGGAGCCGCCTTGCCATCATGCAGTGCCTCGTATTGCACTTGGTCGAGATCGATCGCACCGGCGAGCGCATCGGCCAGGCCGATGCGCGATGCAGCCGCTTTCCAACCCGCGGCAACACGTGCGGGAATCGCCTCGGCAGCATCACCGCTGCCATAACCGACCAACAGCATCTCGCGTCCGGTCAGTTCATGGCCGGTACGCGCAGCCTCTTCGAAACCGGCGGCGATCCAGGCCGGCAGCGCGGCCGAGTAAAGATTGCCGGCCTCCATCATCGTGCTCGAACCCAGCAGCATCTTGTCGTCGACGACTTCGCGGTAGCGCGTCGACTCGCGCAACACCTTGCTCAAGCTCGCGCACAGCGGATACGGCTCGGCCAGCTGCTCATTGAAATCCGGCTGGAACGCGCGCTGCGACAGGGTCGCCATTTCCAGCAGAACTTTTGCGGGATCGATTCCGGCCTGTGCGCAGTAGCCGTTGAGTTCATCGCGGCCGGCGGCGCCGTCGGCACCGAGCGCGAACAGATAGGCCAACGCCCAGGCCGCGTGCGGCATGCGGTGATAGGGCCGGTGCATGAACACCGCTTCCAGATTGCGGAAGTAATCGGCTCGCGCACCGCCGCGCTTTGCCAGCAGGTGATCCAGTGCGACCAGGGTTTCGTCGACGTAGGCCGCAGTCGAATACTTGCCGTTGAATACCGGGAAATCGCGTAAGCGGCCGTTGGCTGGCAAAGGCTGACCGGCGAAACGCGCAAACGGCTTGCGAAAATCGAGTACGCGAAAGCTCGATGCGCTGGCGGCACCCTTGAGGTCGAGCACCAGCAGCTGCGGATCGGCTTCCAGCAGCATCGCCACCGCGCCCGAGCCCTGGGTCGGCTCGCCGGTGCTGCCGCGCGCGTATTCGGCGATATCGGAAGCGACGACGATGGCCTGGCGCCCGGCGCCGTCATAACTCAGATAACGCAATGCGCCCTTGATGCCGTAGACGCCGCCGAGGCAGGCCTGTTTCAGTTCCGGCACTTCGCAGTCGCGCGCCAGGCGCGGCATGCCGCGCGCGGCCAGCGCACGATCCACCAGTCCGCGCACGATCACCGCACCGGCGGCGTTGTCCATGCTCGACTCGGTGCCGAGCGCGAGATAGCCGATGCGCTCCGGATCGATCGAATAACGCAGGATCAGGTCGAGCGTGGCATTGGCCGCCATCGTGTAGACGTCCTGCTCGACACCCGGAACGCGGAAACCGGTGCCGATGACGTTGCGGATCTTGTCCCAGACATTGCCGGTCCAGTTACACCACTGCTGCAGATCGACGCGGTAAGGGGGAACGTAAACGGCAAAGCCGCTAAGGCCAAATTGCGCAGCATTCATGTTTTAGTGACTCGGGGGTGTGGTGCATTTTTTATAGTTGGGTAATTATGATTATTGCGCGCTGCGAGGTCCACTGCTGTTTAAGCGGTTCGGCCTCAGCTCGCAGCGTCATAGGTTCGATTTTTCCAGCGCGAGCGCACACCGCGCCAGTAACTGATCGCCGAACTCCAGGTCATGCCCAGGTACAGCGTGCCGGTCAGCGGCAACAGCAATGCCCAGGCCGGCGACAACTCGTAGTAGCGCAGCGTCGGCCAGTAGCCGAGCATCATCGCGATCAGCGCAGCGGCAGCAAGCGCTGTGACTGCCGGCACCGTCAGCGCGAACAGCGGCAGCCAATACGCGGCTGCGAAGATCGCGGTGACCAGCAGCAGTAGCGCGGTCGAGTAGCCAAGCTGGGTGAACGCCGAACGCGCGACCATCTGGTGAATCGATTGCAGGCTGCCATACGGCCTCAAGGAGATGACGCCGCGGCTCATGCCGGTCCAGGTCCGAAAACCCGCGCGCTTGATCTGCCGCGCCAGCATGCAATCGTCGATCAGCGCACCGCGCAAGGACGCGAACGCACCGATCTTCTGCAGTGCTGAGGTCTCCACCAGCACGCAGCCGCCCGCTGCGGCGGCAACGTAAGGAAAGCGCGAGTTCGACAGGTGGAACGGATACAGCAGCTTGAAGAAGTAGACGAACGCCGGCAGCAGCAGCCGATCCCAGAACGAAGTGCGCCGCAGATCCGCCATCAGCGAGATGAAATGAGCGCCGCTGGCAGCGCGCTGTTTCAGCAAGGCCGCGAGCATGCCGGGCTGCAATGCGATATCGGCGTCGAGCAGCAGCGTTAGCGGCGAAGTGACGCGACCACGGCCCTGCTCCAAGGCCCACAGCTTGCCGGCCCAACCCGCCGCCAGCGGCGCACCGGCGAGCACTTCGACATTCGGAAAGCGGCACGCGATCGCGGCGGTGTCGTCCTCGGATTGATCGTCGATCACGATCACGCGCAGATCGCGGCCCTGCCTCTGCAGCGAGGCCAAGGTCTGCGCGATCACATCGGCTTCATTGCGCGCCGGAATCAGCACGGTGATGTCGCTGCAATCGACATCCGCCGCATCGCCGAGCGGCTCGATGCGCTCGCGCGTGCTCCACGGCCGCCACGGCGCCAGCAGCACGCCGAACCAGATCACGGCAGCCGGCACCGCCAGCCAAAGCATGGCAGGGTTCAACGAGGCATGAGTGAAGACTGCGCCGCTACGCGTCGCGCATCAGAGCTCGACGCGCGTGGTTTCAGCCGCGGCGGTCGTTTCCGAAGGACGCTTGATCGAGGTGATCGGAATCTTCACCGCGGTGGCATCGGCGCGCTTGCCGTAAGTCACCGGCAGATCGGGCGCCATCGGGCCATCGGTGCGCGGACCTTTCAGCGCCACGCGCAGCGCCTTCAGCGGATGCGCGAAGGTATCGTTGACCGCGGTGCCTTCGAAGCCGCAATGCGCCATGCAGTTGTCGCACTTCGGGTTACGGCCGACGCCATAGTTTTCCCAGTGCGTGGTTTCCATCAGTTCCTTGTACGAACTGGCGTAGCCTTCGTCGACCAAGAGGTAGCAGGGCTTCTGCCAGCCGAACACGTTGTAGGTCACCGTGCCCCAGGGCTCGCACTGGTAGGCCTGGTTGCCGGCGATGAAATCGAGGAACATCGGCGACTGGTTGAACACCCACTTGGTGTTGCGTTCCTTGCCGATCTTGAAGACGTCGCGGAACAGCTGCTTCGACTGCGTGCGGCCCATGAACACGTCCTGGCGCGGCGCATGCTGGTAGCTGTAGCCCGGCGACACGGTGATGCCTTCGACACCCAGCGTCATCGCGTAGTCGAAGAAATCGGCGACTTCCTGCGGCGCTTCGCCGGAGAACAGCGTGCAGTTGACGGTGACGCGGAAGCCGATGCCGAGTGCCAGCTTGATCGCTTCGACCGCCTTCTCGAACACGCCTTCCTGGCAGACCGATTCGTCGTGGCGCTTTTCCATGCCGTCAAGATGGATCGAGAACGTCAGGTAGGGGCTCGGCGTGTATTCGTGGATGTGCTTCTTCAACAGGATCGCGTTGGTGCACAGGTAGACGAACTTCTTGCGTTCGACCAGGCCGGCGACGATCTGCGGCATCTCCTTATGAATGAGCGGCTCGCCGCCGGGGATCGACACCATCGGTGCGCCGCATTCCTCGGCCGCACGCATGGCGTCCTCGAAGCTGACGCGTTTTTGCAGAATCTCTTTCGGATAGTCGATCTTGCCGCAGCCGGCGCAGGCCAGGTTGCACATGAACAGCGGCTCCAGCATCAGCACCAGCGGATAGCGCTTTTGCCCTGCGAGCTTTTTGCCGAGAATGTACTTGGCGACCTTGACCTGCTGAATCACGGGAACAGCCATTTAAATCTCCGATTTCTTCGATGTTGCGGTTGAGCGCTTCATTTCGCTGACTGCAGTTTACGATGCGTGGGTCGCCAAAGGCGCCATAACTTCAGAATACTCGCGCCGCAGGCGCGCCCACTCGATCTTGAACCAGGGCGTAAACGCCGCGGGCTGCGCTTCGATCTCGGCGTCCAGAGCGTCCGGCGCGACATAGCGCAGCGCGGCGATCTCGTTGGCGTTGACCTTCGGTGCGGCATCGCTATGCCCGGCATAGACCCAGCACAGTTCGTTCTCGGCGCCATCCGCATCGAATTGCGCCTGATACTGGAACTTGAACAGGAAGCGCAGCTCGCATTCGAACCCGAGCTCTTCTTCGAGCCGGCGATGGATCGCGCTTTCCATGTCCTCACCGCGCCGCGGATGACTGCAGCAGGTATTGGACCAGAACTGTGGCCAGAGCCGCTTGCCGGCAGCACGCTGCTGCAGCAACACGCGGCCCTGCGGGTCGAACACGAACAGCGAGAACGCGCGGTGCAGCGTGCCGTGGCCGACATGCGCATCCGCTTTCGGCAGGAAGCCGATCTCGCGATCCTGCGGGTCGACCAGAATCAGCGGCTCGTCGTCGAACGAGACGACCCGATCCGATAGCTGTTCCATCAGCTGTTCCGCGCTCGCCATTGCGTCACCCAATTTGCACCTCCATGGCCTGATAACCGGCGTCGCGCATTGCTGCGACCACCTTGTCCCGATTGTCCGGACACAGCGCGATGATCGAACCGCCGCCGCCGCCGCCGGTCAGCTTGGCGCCGATCGCACCGTGCTCGCGCGAAATCTGCACCAGTTCCTCGATTTCCCAGCTCGACACCTGC
>JAQGNU010000054.1 GCA_028291645.1 Nevskia sp. | reverse complement strand
TACGGCCGTGACCTGGCGCGTGGCCACAAGATCAACATCGGCGAAGCGGTCGGCGTCATCGCCGCGCAGTCGATCGGCGAACCGGGTACGCAGCTGACCATGCGCACCTTCCACGTCGGCGGCGCGGCTTCGCGCGCGGTGACGGCGGACGGTGCGGATGCACGCGCCGCCGGTACCATCCGCGAGCACAACCTGAAGACGGTGAAGAACAAGGAAGGCCAGCGTCTGGCGACGTCGCGCACAGGTGAAATCGGTGTGGTCGATGCCAACGGCCGCGAGCGCGAGCGCTACAAGATTCCGTATGGCGCGGTGATCCTGGTGGTCGACGAGCAGGCGGTGAAGGCCGGCGCGCGACTCGCCAAGTGGGACGCGCATACGCATCCGATCGTCACCGAAATCGCCGGCTTCGTGCAGTTCCAGGATTTCGAAGACGGCATCACCGTCACCCGCGAGACCGACGATATCACCGGTATGTCGACGCTGGTCATTACCGATCCGAAGACGCGCGGCTCCGCCGGCAAGGATCTGAAACCGGTGCTCGGACTGGTCGACGCCAAGGGCAAGCAGCTGAATTTCCCCGGCACCGACATTCCGGCTTCGTACTCGCTACCGCCGAAGGCGATCATCAACATCGAAGACGGCGCGGAAGTGAAAGTGGGCGACGTCATTGCACGTATCCCGCAGGAAGCCGGCAAGTCGCGCGACATCACCGGCGGTCTGCCGCGCGTCGCCGATCTGTTCGAAGCGCGCAAGCCGAAGGATCCGGCCGTGTTGGCGGAAGCTTCCGGCACCATCAAGTTCGGTACCGCCACCAAGGGCAAGCAGCGCCTGAAAGTCGTGACCGCGGATGGCGAGGAAGTCGAGCAGCTGATTCCGAAGTGGACGCAGATCACCGTGTTCGAAGGTGAGCATGTCGAAGCCGGTGAAATCATTTCCGACGGCGAGCCGAGCCCGCACGACATCCTGCGTCTGCAGGGTGTGACCGCGCTGGCGAACTATCTCGTCAAGGAAATCCAGGACGTGTATCGCCTGCAGGGTGTGCGCATCAACGACAAGCACATCGAGACGATCATCCGCCAGATGTTGCGCAAGGTGGAAATCGGCGAGCCGGGCGACACCCGTTTCCTGCAGGGCGAGCAGGCGGAGATCTTCCACGTGCTGGCGGAGAACCGCAAAGCCAAGGCCGAGAACCGCACGCCGGCGCATTTCTATCGCCAGCTGCTGGGTATCACCAAGGCTTCGCTGTCGACCGAGTCGTTCATCTCGGCGGCTTCGTTCCAGGAAACCACGCGCGTGCTCACCGAAGCTTCGGTGCGCGGCTCGCGTGATGAACTGCGCGGCCTCAAGGAGAACGTCATCGTCGGTCGTCTGATCCCGGCTGGTACCGGTCTGGCGCACCACGAGCAGCGCCGCAAGGCGCGTGGCGGCAGTCTGCTGGCCGATCTGCAGACAGCCAGCAGTGCCGCGCCCATCACCGAAATTTTTGATGGTCCGGTGCGTGGTGGCTCGTCCGGCGGCAGCAGCGACGAATCCGAAGAGCATTCGGAGGAGTCGGCGGAAGAGTAAAGAAACGCTCGCTTCGGCGAGCGCTGGTTCTAAGGCCCGGTACACTTCGCTGTACCGGGCCTTTTTGTTGGTGCGCTTGTCTGCTTTCCGCAGCGCACCGAGCTTGCAGAACGCCCCAGTCCCAAGGAATGAATCGATCAATGTCAGCGAAACCGTTCAACAAGCTGGTCTGCGCGCTTGGCATGATTGCCGTGCTGGACAGTTCCGGTGCATTTGCCGACGACATCTCGTCGCCGAGCGCGGATGCGGCATTGGCGCCGGGCGCGGAGGCACGTCCGCTTTGGGAAGTCGGGCTCGCTGGCGGCGTCGGCAGCTTTTCGGACTATCCGGCGTCGGACCGCTATCGCGTGCGTGCGCTGCCGCTGCCTTACTTCATCTACCGTGGCGGCATCTTCCGTTCCGACGCGTCCGGGCCGCGGCTGCATACCGGCGCCGGCAACGTCGAGTTCGAATTCAGCGCCGGCGGCACGCTCTCCAGCACCTCGCACAGTGGACCGCGTGAGGGCATGCCCAAGCTGGACTACCTGCTGGAGGCCGGCCCCAATACCAAGATCACCTTGGGGAAACCCACGCCCAGTTCGCGTCTGTTGGTCGATCTGCCGGTACGTGCCGCGGTATCGACCAATTTTTCTTCGCGGTTCGATTGGCGCGGCGTCATCTTCACGCCCGATCTGGCCTACGAAGACGAGGCGATCCTGGGCAGCCGTTGGGGTGGGCGCGCCGCGGTCGGGGTCGAATTTGCCACCGCCCGGCTGCAGCAGTTTTGGTACGGCGTTGCGCCGCAGTACGCGAATACCCCTGAGCAGCCCGATCGATCGGCTTACGACGCCCACGGCGGCTATCTGGGCTCACGGCTGACCCTCAGCGCCTACCGTCCGCTGACGCGCAATTTCAATATCTACTTTGCCGGCCAGTTCGATCTGTACGCGGGTGCGGAGAATCAGAACAGCCCGCTGTTCAAGAGCAAGACCGGCGCTGGCGGCATCATTGGTTTTGCGTGGTCGATCTGGCAATCGAAAGAGCGCGAATCCGTCATCCACTGATCGCCGGCATGGAATTCTGCAGTTGCCGCGCAAGGGTGCGCGGCGGCAAAAAACATTGACTAAAGATCGGCGCGCTCTTATGATT
>JAQGNU010000052.1 GCA_028291645.1 Nevskia sp. | reverse complement strand
GTGCCGGGCAGCGTGAAGCCCTGCTCGGGACCGATGATGTGGACGATGCCCTGGCGCGCATCGTTCATGCGGAATTCGGTGATGCCGTATTCGCTGCAATTGGCGTCGAGCGCATCGACTTGCGCGCGCGAGATCGGATCGGCGATGCCCTGGCTGCGGTCGGTGGTCGGCACGTTGTGATCGGCCACCGCCAGATTGGCGGACAGGCGCCAGGGTTTGCGTGCGGCCAGACGCAGGCCGTCGAAGGCCTGCGGGCTGGTCACTTCATGCACCAGATGGCGATCGATGTAGATCAGTTCGGTACCGTCGGCGTCGCCGACGGCGGGCGGTTCGGTGCCATCGCCGCCAGCGGCGATGGGGCGCACGACATGCGCATCCCACAATTTGTCGTAGAGCGTCCTGCCGGCCATGGGGTTCAATTCCTTGCTGCGGTATTCAGGGCGGCGATTCTAGGCTGCGGCTATTCATTACTCCAATGAATCGTTTTCATGGAAAGCATTCTGTTTTAGAATCTGAACCTCTTCGGGATTCGAGCAAATGGATACGCAAAGCCTCAGCGCCTTTCTGGAAGTGGCCGAAAGCTGCTCGTTCTCCAAGGCGGGCGAACGCCTGCATCTGTCGCAGCCGGCAATCAGCAAGCGCGTCGCTGCATTGGAAGCCGCGATCGGCAGCAAGCTGTTCGACCGCGTCGGCCGCCAGATCACGCTGACCGACGCCGGCCGCACGCTGCGACCCTACGCGCAGCGCGTACTCGACGACATCGAGGATGGCCGCCGCGCGCTGGCGCAGCTGTCCGGCCAGGTCGGCGGGCGATTGTCGATCGGCACTAGCCACCACATCGGCCTGCACCGACTGCCGCTGGTGCTGAAGCGCTTCACGCAGAAATTCCCCGCCGTCGATCTCGACATTCATTTCATGGATTCCGAAATCGCCTGCCACGAAGTGCTGAGCGGACGGCTCGAACTCGGCATCGTGACGCTGCCGACCGATCCGATTGCGCACTTGGAAACGCGGCTGGTATGGCCCGATCCATTGGCCGTGGTCGCCAGTCCGGAACATCCGCTGGCGGCGCGCAAGCGCCTGCGCTTAAGCGACCTCGCCGACTACCCGGCCGTGTTGCCGGATGAAGCGACGTACACGCAGCGCATCATCAAGGCGGCGCTGCAGGCGCAGGGTCTGCAGCCGCGCGTGCGGCTCGCCACCAATTACATGGAGACCTTGAAGATGCTCGCCGCGATCGGGCTCGGCTGGAGCGTGCTGCCGCGTTCGATGATCGATGCAACACTGGTCGCACTGCCGGTGGTCGGCATCACGCTGCAGCGCGAACTCGGTGCGGTCTGGCACGAACGCCGCACGCTGTCGGCAGCGGCGCGTGCATTGCTGAAGGGGATCGGCATCAAGCAGACATGAGCAGTGCCGATCCCTTTGTCGAAAGCCGATTGCAGCTCGCCGGCTTCAATACACGCGCGCTGCAAAGTGCCACCGGTCGCGGCCACGCCGATATCACGCTGGTGCTGCTGCACGGCTGGGGCGATAGCGCCGATACGTTCAAGCCGCTGCTGCGCCAACTCGCAGCGGCCAGCATCGGTGGCGTAGCACTCGACCTGCCGCATTGCGGCCATGCCGACGACCTGCGGCCGGGGCCCCATCTGCCGCAGTTCGTCGCGTTCACGCGTGCCGCGATCGAGCACTACGGCGGCCGCGTCGTGCCGATCGGCCAGTCGCTTGGCGGCCGCGCGATGTTGATGGCACTCGCTGCCGGGGTACGGGCGGACGTCCCGGCCTGCATCGCCATCGCGCCGGCGCCGCTCGAGCTGCCGCCTTGGCAGAAAATGCTGGTGCGCAATGCCGCGCTGGCGCAGGGCGTCAGCGCGCTGGGCAAAGGGCAAGGTCCACAGCGTTTGATAGACGACTTCGTGCAAAGCTTCCGCCGGACCTGTTTTGTCAGTCCGCAGACGATTCCGCAACAGGTCTATCTCGACTATGCCAGTCACTACGACGCCGCACGCGTGCAGCGGCACTTCGGCGCGCTGCGCCAGATCGGTGAGGAACTGGCGGCGCCGCTGGATTTCGACGGGCTGTCCATGCCGGTCGAACTGATCTGGGGCGCGCACGACCGGCTCGCACCGCTGATCAGCGCCGATCGTTACCTACAGGCATTACCGCAGACGCGGCTGACGGTGCTGGAAAACTGCGGTCATCATGCCCATCTGGAGCGCGTCGACGCGGTCGCGCAGATCCTGCAGAGCCGACTTGCACAGCTCTGAACACAACGGTCAGATGCAACGCAAAAGCTATACTGAGGGCGCGCGAATCTGCATCTGAATCGCCTGTCCCGCGTTAAGGCGGACATCAACAACTCCATAATAAAAGGCTGCGAGGAGCCGCACACCGATGAACGACATCATCCTGCATCACTACGCACTCTCGCCGTTCAGCGAAAAAATCCGCACGATGCTGGGCTACAAGCAACTGGCTTGGAAATCCGTAACGCAGCCGGCAGTCATGCCCAAACCGGATTTGCTGCCGCTGACCGGCGGCTATCGCAAGGCACCGGTGATGCAGATCGGCCGCGACATCTACTGTGACACCGCATTGATGAGCCGCGTGATCGAACGGCTGCAACCGCAGCGGCCACTGTTGTCGGCACCGCTGCGCGCGAGTTGCGCTGCATTCGCCAGCCTCGAACAGACCTTGTTCCTTGCATCGATTCCGGTAGTGTTTCAGCCGGCTGGAATGAAAGTGATCATCAAGCGCCTGGGCGCCGAAGTGTTCGAACGCTTCCGCCAGGACCGTGCCGCGCTGTTCACCGGCGGCATCGCGCCGTGGCCGAATGCCGAGTTCTCCAAGATCCATTTCCTGCCGCTGATCAACGCGCTCGACCTGCAGCTCGCAGCGGGCCCGTTCCTGCTCGGCGAAGCACCGACACTGGCCGACTTCATCTGCTATCACCCGGTATGGTTCGTGTTGTCGAACCCGGGCGTTGCTGGCCAGTTGGCAGCGTTCAAGAACCTGCTCGCCTGGGCCGAGCGCGTGCGCGGCTTTGGTCATGGCACGCCGACTGAACTCGATGCAGCCGACGCCGTCGCGATCGCGCGCAGCACGGCCCAAGGCCAGCCATTCGACGGACCCTTGCTGGAACCGGAAAAATTCAAGCTCGGCCAGACCGTGTCGGTCAGCGCCACTGACTACGGCTGCGAGCCGGTGATCGGCACTCTGCTGCACGCTTCGGTGTTCGAACTCGCAATCAAGCGCCAAGACGAACGCGCAGGAGAGATCATCGTGCACTTCCCGCGACAGGGTTTCAAAGTCGCCGCAGTTTGAAATTACCGAACCCGGCCTGAAACCGTTTTAGCCAGTTTCACTTTCTTTCGATTGGGCTCGGGAAAGCTCCATCGCGGTCACCGCCTCGCGCACCGCTGCCGGTAAACTGAAGCGCGCGCGTCCATGTCCACATGCACGGCTGGTAACCGTGCACATGCCGTTATCCAACCACTCGATATCCAGTTGGTGTTTGACCACCAGTCGCATAGCTTGGGCAAAGCTAAAGGTGTTAGCCGCAACCTGCATGGGCGTCGGCGATAGCAGCGAGGCGCCGGCGACGCTTCCGAGACTGTTTGATAATCCGAAAGCGGCCTCGGTAAAAACAGGCAGGGGTTTTGCGGTCTCGGCGACTTCATCCCCGCTGATCGCGACCCAATCATCTTGGGCGACAAGCACTGCCGCAGGCCCAATCTCGGGGCCGGTTTGATTGCCGAGCTTGGCAATACGTGAGGCGATACGGACCGCCGCTGCTTCGATCTCACTCTGCTGCGACGGCTGGACCGCTGTTTCAATCATCTGCTTCGTGCTCGACGACTGCGCGGCGCATTGCCATGCGGCCCAGGCATCGCCAGCATGCGCACCGAGATAACCGCCTTCTTCGTCCCGAGCCCAGTCGATCACTGTCCCGCGCTTGTTTGCAAAGCTGCGATAGAACGCCTCCATGCGTTCCTGCTCAGACGTTAACGGTGGCACTTCCTTGTGACACATCTACGTTCTCCCTCTGTGGGCTCAAGAACAAGATGTCATTACAGGTAAAAAGGTTTAACTACTAGAAGCGGCGCGCGCACCCCGAATGATCGTTGTCGGCGACGACAACGATCGAAAATCGGACTGACGATTGATGAGCCATTGCATCTAGATGCGAAGTATTTGGGCGATGTGCTCAAGCGGTTTACGAGTTGTAACGATCTGGTAACTGGCAGCGGGCCAATCCTCAAGTCCGCTCTCGTGGAACTGGATGCTGGGCTTCGCGCAACAATTCGCTACACATGCACAACGACTGCGTGAAGGGAACTCGCAACGCGAATGATTGGAAAGGTATTTGCGGGGTCGCGCGGACAACTACCGCCCTATCCCTCTTTCAGTGGCTTAGGCTTGCCGTTGTACAGCACGATCAACACCACGCCGGTCAGCACCATCACGATCGCCGCCAACTCGCTGGCGACGAAGCTTTCATGTCCGAGCGTGAAGCCGAGCAGCACGGCCACTACCGGATTGGCGTAGGCGTAACTGGTCGCCAGCGCTGGGCTGACGTTCTGCACCAGGAACATGTACGCGCTGAATGCCAGCAGGCTGCCGAACAGCGTCAGGTACAGCAAGGCGCCCATCGCGCGCGGCGACGATGCCAGATGCCAGGGCTCACCAGTGACGCGGCTGCCGATCAGAAAGACGACACCGGCGGTGAGCATCTGCGCTGCGCTGCTCATCAGGCCGCGCGGCAGATCGAGGCGACGGCTCCAGACCGAACCGAACGCCCAGGCCGCCGCCGACAGCACCAGCAAACCGGCTGACAGCGGGTCGGCGGCGAAGTCGCCGCCAAAATTGAGCGTGACGATGCCGGCGAAGCCGAGTACCAGGCCGATCCATTGCTGGCGCAGCGGCCACGCGCCCCAGATGCCGGCGAACAGCGTCGCCCACAAGGGTACCGTCGCAATCGCCGTTGCAGCCAGCGCCGAACCGACCGAGCGCTCGGCCCAGACCACACCGCCGTTGCCGATGTTGAGCAGCAGCACACCGACGCACAGCGCATTGAACCATTGGCGCGGCGTCGGCGCGGCATAGCCGCGCAGGCGCAGCAGGCCGTACAGAATTGTGCCCGCGCAGACGAAGCGCACGCCGGGAAAGAACAGCGGCGGATAGCCTTCCAGTGCGAAGCGGATCGCCAGATAGGTCGAACCCCAGACCAGATAAACCGACACCAGCGCAGCCACCACCAGCAGCGGTGGCACGGCAGTGCGGATCGGTGAGACGGTGGTCATGCATGCTCCTGCAGATGTTCGCGGGCTGCGCGAGCCGCGTTCGACGGCGGCGATCAGCCGAATCGGGCGCGCATCGTACCCGCTTGGCGCGCGCGCTGCAGTAGCGCGCCCGATCTGCCGCGGCTCATCCATAAATCGCGGCAATCGGCTAGGCTTTGCGCCGCGCTTCATCCAAAACGAATAACGATCTTCCTAACTCTCGAGGAGCAGCAATGACGATTTCAATGTATGAAACTTCCGTGGGCAGCTTTGTCCGCGTACTCAACAATCTCAGCGCGGTGCTGGCGAAAGGTGCCGCCCATGCCGAGACGAAAAAGATCGACCCGGCCGTGCTGCTCAGCTGCCGCCTGTACCCGGACATGTTCCCGCTGACGCGCCAGGTGCAGATCGCCACCGATGGCGCGAAAGGTTGCGTTGCGCGCCTGGCCGGCGTCGAGCCGCCGAGCTTCCCGGACAACGAGAGCAGCTTCGCCGAACTCGAAGCGCGCATCCGCAAGACCATCGACTATGTGCAGAGCTTCAAACCGGAACAGATCAATGGCTCGGAAGCACGCGCGGTCACGCTGAAATTGCGCAACGGCGAGATGAACTTCGAGGGCCTGCCCTACCTGCTCGGCTTCGTGCTGCCGAACCTGTATTTCCACGCCTCGACCACTTACAACATCCTGCGCCACAACGGCGTCGAACTCGGCAAGATGGATTTTCTCGGCAAACCCTGAAGCCTGAACATAGAGTGCGTTAGGGAGCCTCTGAAGAAGCGTCGCGAGCGAAGGCAGGTCGCGCGAACACGGAGCGGAGGAACCGCAGCATACATATCAGTATGTGAGGATTCCCCCATCCATTGAATGGGCCGGATTCGCGCGAGATGCCGAGCGCAGCAGCTTATTCAGAGGTTCCCTACGTCCGCAGCGTGGCGCACTCCAGCTGCACGGTCTGGCTCGCATCGCTGAGCCAGATCTGGTTTTCCTGAATCGTGCATTGCAGCTGCATATTGCGTTGCGCGAGCACCTTCAGCGGCGTGTCATTGACCAGCTCGAAGCGCCGCACGCTCAGATTGCGCGCGCGTTCCAGCGTCGGCTCCGCAAGCTGCCACCACGGCCCCGCGGCGTTGTTGTAGCCGTAGACGAACACCTGCCGCGCGCGGCCACAGGCTTTCAGCAAGCCCTTCTCGTCCGGCTGGCCCAACTCGATCCATTCCTCGATCAGTCCGGTCAGATCCTTGCGCCACAAATCCGGCTCATCCGGATCGCTCAAGCCTTTGCCGAACTGCAGATACTCGTGCGCGTGCAACGCGAATACCAGCAGCCGCACCATCATGCGTTCGTCGGTTTCCGAAGGATGACGCGCCAGCGTCAGCGCATGGTCGCCGTAGTAGTTGCGATCCATGTCGGCAATCTGCAGCTGGGCTTTGAAGATTGTTGCTTTGAGGGCCATTCAGCTTTTGCTCGATTATTTAGGGTGCAATTCGCTCCACTCGATGCATCCTGGTAGGTGCGATCTCACGGGCTGACATCTACTCGCGTCCAGTGTTCTAGAAGAGCATCATCCGACGGATGGATGCTCGCTAACGCGATTGGTTGTCCATTCGATTTAAGTAAATTGCGCGCCACGTCCGACATGCGGTTCGTCTCTTTCGGATTCACAAAAACCCGGTAATGCTCGTCGATCGTAAACAAACCGAGCTCAAATGCTTTGTCATGGAAGACACACAAGCAAAGTCCGTTGCCTAGATTGCCCCGCAGATTCTCGTTGTCGCTCCAACGCGCAATATGAGCGCCGACAAGAAATCTGGGATCGTCTATCTCACATGAAGGGAAGCAACACCTATAACCGTAAAGTTCTTTTATTCGCTTTGAAAACTCGGCCTGACCAAGCCGTGACCGAATCGTGGCAAGTTGCCAACCGGTTTCGATCGATGTCGCGCCAGAAAACTCTCGTACTACCGTCGTAGGTGCAGACACTCCGAACAAAGCTTCAAAGAGCTCTTCATCGACATCGGAAAGATAAGCGCCATTTAGACATTGAAGGCGTCCAGACTGTCGAACGTAGAAGATGTTTCGCCGGTCAGGACCACGAGCTCTATTCTGATCAAAATAGTGTTCGAGCTCGGCTCGACGAGATGAAAAAACAGTCGTCAGACTTATGGGGCTGTGAAAGGACGTGAAGTTGTCTAGATCGGATCGATGAAAGTTCGTCGAAAAAGACCACGCGCCAGCATCGGGAGGGCGCTTGCTCGTCTCAAAGCCGTTATTTGATGCTCGTGAATAGCCAACAAAAAATGCTTTTGGCTGGGTTCCGCGAAGGTGCAACACGGTGTCGCCTTCGCGAATAGCTAAAACTTTTTCCCAGAACGGCCACCGACCACCGCCTTCTTTTTCACTTGGGGACCAGATGCAATTCGGGAACGCCCATGTGCCGCCGCCATGGGTTTCAACGCGTGACATTTCTAGATAGAGCATCCAGAGCTAACGCGTAATATTCGGCGTCCCCGCTACTACATCGGCATTCTGCGCCCGGTTCCGCAGGTAGTGATCCATCAACACCAACGCCACCATCGCCTCGGCGATCGGCGTCGCGCGGATACCGACACAGGGATCGTGACGACCGGTGGTACGCATTTCAGTGGCCTTGCCGTCGGCGTCGATGGTCTTGCCCGGAATGGTGATGCTCGAGGTTGGTTTCAGCGCGATCGAGCAGCGGATGTCCTGCCCCGTGGAAATGCCGCCGGCAGTGCCGCCCGAATGATTCGCGAGGAAGCCTTCTGGCGTCATCTCGTCGCGCGCTTCGCTGCCGCGTTGGGCGACGACCGCGAAGCCGTCGCCGATCTCGACTGCTTTGACCGCGTTGATGCTCATCAGCGCGTAGGCGAGTTCGGCATCGAGACGATCGTAGACCGGCTCGCCGAGTCCGGGCGGCACGCCGCTGGCTTCGACGTTGATACGCGCGCCGACCGAGTCGCCGTCGCGGCGCAGTTGGGTCAGATAGGCTTCGAGTTCAGCGACGCGCGTGGGATCGCCGCAGAAAAACGGATTCTGTTCGACCGCGGACCAGTCCTTCATCTCCAGCACCAGTGGACCGATCTGTGCGCAGTAGCCACGAATCTGCAGGCCTAGTTTTTCGCGCAGGTATTTCTTCGCGATCGCTGCGGCGGCGACGCGCACGGCGGTCTCGCGTGCCGAGGCACGCCCGCCGCCGCGCGGATCGCGGCGGCCGTATTTCTGCACGTAGGCGTAGTCGGCGTGGTTCGGCCGGAACACGTCCTTGATCTTGTCGTAGTCGTAGGAACGCTGATCGGTGTTCTCGATCAGCAGCGCGATCGGCGTGCCGGTGGACAAGCCTTCATG
>JAQGNU010000041.1 GCA_028291645.1 Nevskia sp. | reverse complement strand
GGTGCAGGCCAAGTACCACGAGATTCGCGAAGATCGCGAAGGCCTGCGGCGCGTGCTGCAGGATGGCGCACGCCGTGCATCGTCGCGCGCCGATGCCACGCTCAAGCAGGTTCACGACGTGCTCGGCTTCATTCCTGAGTGAACGACGAAGTCGCCAGCGTCGACGTGGCGATTGCGCCGGAAGCGAAGATGCCGCGCGTACGCGGCGAGGCGCTGACCGAGCTGCCGCTCGATCTGTACATTCCGCCGGACGCGCTGGAAGTCTTTCTCGACGCGTTCGAAGGTCCGCTCGATCTGCTGCTGTACCTGATCCGCAAACAGAACATCGACATCCTCGATATTCCGGTGCTGAAGATCACCCAGCAGTACATGAACTACATCCAGCTGATGCAGAGCCTGCGCTGGGAACTCGCCGCCGAATATCTGGTGATGGCGGCCTGGCTGGCCGAGATCAAATCGCGCATCCTGCTGCCGCGCCCACCCGCCGCCGAGGAAGAGACCGGCGATCCGCGCATGGAACTGGTGCGGCGTCTGCAGGAATACGAACGCTTCAAGACCGCCGCGGAAACGCTCGAAGGATTGCCGCGCGTCGGCCGCGAAATCTTCATCGCGCAGGCGCGCCCGGAACGCAACGTCGGCGACGCGCCGCAGCCGGTGCCGGGACTGCATGAACTGATGCTGGCGTTCCGCGACGTGCTGCTGCGCGTGGAGATGTTCGGCAAGCACACCATCGAGCGCGAACCGCTGTCGGTGCGCGAACGCATGAGCCAGATTCTGGATCGCATCAAGACCGGCCCGCTGCGTTTCGAGCAGGTGGTCGATCCGGCCGAGGGCCGCGCCGGCGTCGTCGTCTGCCTGCTGGCGGTGCTGGAGCTGGTCAAAGGCCACCTGCTCGAAATCGTGCAGTCGGGGCCGTTCGCAGCGCTGACGCTGGGCGCGCCGCAGGCCAGCGAACACGCGCTCGAAGCCACGCCCTGATCGAAACGCGAGCATCGGAGAATCTATGGACGAATCCACTTCACAGGTCGCAGAGACCGCACTGCCGGCACCGGGTGTCGATCTCGATGCCGCCGCGCGCATCGTCGAAGCGCTGCTGCTGGCCGCGGATGGCCCGCTGTCGCTCGACGCGCTGCAGCGGCTGGTCGGCGTCGAACTCAATCTCGGCCGCAAGGAACTGCGCGAAGCGCTCGGCCGCCTCGGCGAGCGCTATGCCGATTCCGCCGCGCAACTGTGCGAAGTCGCCAGCGGCTGGCGCCTGCAGGTGCGACCGGAATTCGGCGAATGGGTCAGCCGGCTGTGGCAGGAAAAGCCGCCGCGCTATTCGCGTGCAGCGCTGGAAACGCTGGCCTTGGTGGTGTATCGCCAACCGATCACGCGCGGCGAAATCGAAGACATCCGCGGTGTGGCGGTGTCGACCAACATCCTGCGCACGCTGCTCGAACGCGGCTGGGTGCGTGAAGTCGGCGTCAAGGAATCGCCGGGCCGGCCGTCGCTGTTCGGCACCACTGCGCAGTTCCTCGACGACTTCAACCTGAAGTCGCTCGATCAGCTGCCCAGCTTGCCGGAGATCAAGGATCTGGAGCAGCTCGAAGCGGCGATGAACAAGCTCGGTCTTGCCACCGAAATGCCCGCATCCGCGGTGCTTGCGGAGGATGCGGTGGAGGATGATCGCGCGGAATCCGTCGACGACGACGGCATCGCCGCCGGTGCCGCGCTGCCGGAAGATTTCGAAGAACCGGTGGTCGGTAGCGAGCGCGCAGAAGACGCTGACTTCGATCAGACTCCGGCAGAAGACGCATCCGACGACGGCGCAGCGTCGTCCGACACCAAGCTGCACTGAACATGAGCGATGCACGCATCCAGAAAGTGCTCGCCGAAGCCGGCGTCGCCTCGCGGCGCGCGGTCGAAAAGCTGATCGCCGAAGGACGCGTCAAGGTCAACGGCGATATCGCCACCGTCGGCCAGAAAGTCAGCCTGGAAGATCGCGTGCAGGTCGATGGCCGCGGCGTGCGTCTGGCGAAAGTCGCCGAAGCCACGCGCGTGCTGCTGTACAAGAAGCGCGCCGGCGAACTGGTCACGCGCGACGACCCGGAAGGCCGCAAGACCGTATTCCGCAAACTGCCGGAACTGGAGAACGGCCGCTGGATCGCGGTCGGTCGTCTCGACCTCAATACTTCCGGTCTGCTGCTGCTGACCAACGACGGCGAACTCGCACGCCGGCTGACACATCCGAGCTTCGAACTGGAACGCGAATACGCCGTGCGCGTGCTCGGCGAGATGACCGACGACGTGCTCGAACGCTTGCGCAAAGGCGTCAAGCTCGAAGACGGCATGGCGCACTTCGATTCGATCGATCGCGGCGACAACGAAGACGGCGAAGGCGCCAACCAATGGTGGCGCGTGATCCTGAAGGAAGGCCGCAACCGCGAAGTGCGGCGCCTGTTCGAATCGCAGCGCTTGCAGGTCAGCCGCTTGATCCGTGTGCGCTACGGTCCGATCGAACTCGGCCGCGGCGTCAAATCCGGCGGCTATCGTGAACTCGTGCCGGACGAGATGCGTGCGCTGCGCGCGGCAGTGAAACTCGAAACCGTCGCCGATCTGAAGAAGGCCGCGCCACGGCGGCGACCGCGCGATGCGGCCAAGCGCGATGTGGATGTTGAAGTGCTTGCCGAGCGCAGTGCGAAGCCTGCGCGGTCGGCGGGAAAAGTGCGTGCGCCGAAGGTGGAGCGGAATGCAAAGCCGGCAACATGGAAGGGGTATCGGGCGCGGAAGCCGAGTTGATGCTTGCGTCGTCAGTGGTAGCGTGCGCTCCGCGCACGAGAGTTTGTAATGATTGGGATCGTGTGCGGAGCGCACGCTACTGTGGCTTATCAGCGGACACGCATAGCCAACTGATCTAGTTGAAGTCCAACGGATAGCGATTTAACTTCTTCAGGCATTGCTGGTGTAAGAATCACCTCAACGTCCGAAAATGCTCCCGACGGAAAGCTATTCGTCACACTGAACTCTTTGTTCTTCTGGCTTTTCAGATAAGCATCGACATTCTTCCCGTCGA
Source organism: Nevskia sp. (assembly GCA_028291645.1). Taxonomy (GTDB): domain Bacteria; phylum Pseudomonadota; class Gammaproteobacteria; order Nevskiales; family Nevskiaceae; genus Nevskia. The sequence goes on along the minus strand of JAQGNU010000041.1, from coordinate 7,871 downwards.
ATGGAATTCCCCAAGAAGCAGTTATCTTTGCGCCGTTGAAAGTTGCCGAGGTTAGATTGCCGAAGCTTAGTTTTACTTTGAATCCGTCTAAATAGGGCGTGACGGATTTTGCAGTCACTGTAAACGCACCAAAATTAGTCTTCGCAATCCCGTAGACAAGCTCCTCAGTGCTCACGGTTGCCTCGCCAGACTCCAGTTGTGATAAGCGTACCTGGAGCTCAACGAAATCATTTTGTAGCTTTTGAAACTTCTTAAGCAGATCGCTATCTGACTTCGTCGTTTCGATTTGCGGCGGGGGTTGAACGGATGGCTGCTGTGCGGATGGCGATTGATTGCAGGAGATAAGCAATGCTGTAGAAAAGCAAAAAAAGATTCTCAATCTTTGTGAGTAAGTCATAACTCTCTCCCCCTTCCTTGTCTATCGTTCATACACGATAGTAGGAGCGAAGCATAGCTCGCGTAGGTCGGGTTAGCGAAGCGTAACCCGACGATCGAGTAGACGCCTAGTGAGCAGGTTTTTCTCGCGCGCGTAGAGAGCTTTTCAGGTGCGAAGCGAGCATTACCTTAACGCATACCCACGCGAATCCCTCGTTCCAACTTGTTCTGCCACTGTGCCGGTAATGAACAGACTCTAAGCCGTCGGCGAAATGATTGGTGCCGGTGCGACGCCGGTGCACTCGCCCAGGCCGAATTCCGGTAATGCAGGCGTGGCAAGTGTCGGCGGTGTGAGAAATGCCGGCGCGGATTTCAGGTCGAGGAAGTCGAGCAGCGTGTTCGCCTGTGCATCGCGGTAGGTCAGTGCGGGCAGGTTCCACTTCTGTGCGATCGTCGCGATGATCGAGGTGTGGTCGTGCATGACATTGGTGACGTCGTTCGGTTTGCTGTACGGCGACACCACCACCGTCGGCACGCGCATGCCGGTGATGTCGTAGGCGCCGGGAAGGTCGGTGGCGCTGAGCGTCGGCGCAATGTCGTCGGGTTTGACCACGCTGGCGGGCGGCACGTGGTCGTAGTAGCCGCCATGTTCGTCGTAGTTCCACACCAGCAGCGTCCGCGCCCAGTTCGGCGATCGCATCACCGCATTGACCACGCGCGCAACGAAGGCTTCGCCGATAGCGATGTCGGCCGGGTTCTCTTCGCTGCCGCTGATTGAATCGACCTTGTTGCGGATTACGGTCAGCGCGTCCGAAATCGATGAGGGCAGGTCGGGAATCTTGTCGAGAAAACCGAACAGCGTCGAGCCGACCTCATCGACCAGGCCGAACTCGGGATCGACGAACGACACTGCGGGCAAGGTGCCGAGCGCGCAGTCGAGATAGAACTGGACGATCGACGCGTAATTGAGCGGATGATCTTCGAGAGTCTGTGGAATGATGACGGTGGCCGGCAGATCGGTGAAGTAGTTGCGCCAGCTGATGCCGTACTTGCTCAGCATATCCATCAGCGTACCGTTCGCCGGCGCCGGCAGTTTGAAGCCGGAGCTGTCGGTCGAGATCGTGCCCTGCGCGGTGCCGGAATAGAGAAAGCGGCGATTCGGATAGGTCTGTGCCGGCGCCGAGGCGAAGCAGCGATTGCCGACGCAGAAGGTTTTCGCCAGCGAGTAGTAGAACGGCAGATCGCCTTCGTCCCAGTAGCCCATCGCGGTGTTGCTGGTGCCGGCGAAGCCATCCATTTTTCCAGCGTCGATCTGCTTGTGCGAGGAATTCCAGTTCTGGGTGACGCTGCCGGGCTGACAAGTGCCCTGCAGGTGGAAGGCTTTCTGGAAGCCGCCATCCAGCGGATTCGAATTGGTCGGCACGCCGTTGGCGTCGAACTTGAAACCATCGGCTTTCGGCTGGCCGCGCAGCGGCAGCATGCCGAGGTAATTGTTGAAGGCGTGGTTTTCCATCATCACGATGACGACATGATCGAACGGCAGCGTCTCGTCGGCGACGCCGGCAGCGCGCGAAGAATCCGGCAGGGAATTCGGACCGCGTCCGCTGTTGCCGACCGCGTCGCTGCTGCCGCAGCCTTGCAGGCTCGCCAAAAATGCCGCTGCCGCCGAGCCGCCGATGAACGTACGCCGCGAGATGCCTGATGCCGCCATGTGTTCTCCCTGACCTGGTCTTTTGCCACGTCTAAAATTATCGAATGTTAGACACATTCGGTTGCACGGCCGTGACGAATGCGTCCGATCCCGTGGCGATATCGCAAAGAAGTGTTGCGTCGGCGGGTCGGAAGCGCTGTCTGCAACCGGGTATCAGCACCGGTCTGAAGCAGACGTTCGCCGTCAGCATGCCCATACTGTGCCCATAAATCCAAAACTCCTCTTCTTTCGCTAGGTCCGCGCCGATGACCGAACGCCTGCCCGCTGCGCCGCCCACGTTCCGCGAAGCCTTCTTGGTCTGGCTCAAGATCGGCTTTCTCAGCTTCGGCGGTCCCGCGGGGCAGATCGCGCTGATGCACCGGATGCTGGTCGAAGAGCGGCGCTGGATCAGCGATACGCGATTCCTGCATGCGCTCAACTACTGCATGTTGCTGCCGGGGCCGGAGGCGCAGCAGCTCGCGGTCTACGTCGGCTGGCTGCTGCACAAGACCTGGGGCGGCCTGGTCGCCGGCCTGCTGTTCATCCTGCCGGGCTTCGTGCTGATGACCGGCATCGCCACGCTGTATGTGCTGTTCGGCGAGCTGTCGTGGATGCAGGGACTGCTGTTCGGTATGCAGGCGGCGACTTTGGCGATCGTCGTCGAAGCGGTGATCCGCGTCGGCAAGCGCGCGCTGAAGAATCGCGCGCTGTACGCACTCGCCGCTACCGCATTCGTAGCGATCTTCGCGTTCGGCGCGCCGTTCCCATTGATCGTGCTGGCGGCCGGCGCGATCGGCCTGCTCGGCGCGAAGTTCCGGCCGGCATTGTTCAAGCCGGCCAGCAGCACGTCGGACGAAGCCGACGACGAGCCGGTGCCGGAGCATGCGCGGCCACGCGCGTCGTGGTTGCTGGCAGTGCTGGTGATCGGACTGGTGCTGTGGAGTCTGCCGGTGGCCTTGCTGTTGATCTTCGCCGGTCCGCATAACGTGTTCACCGAGGAATCGGTGTTCTTCAGCAAGATGGCGGTGGTCACCTTTGGCGGCGCTTACGCGGTGCTAGCCTACATGACGCAACAGGCGGTGGATCATTACGCCTGGCTGTCGCCGCGCGAGATGGTGCAGGGGTTGGCGCTGGCGGAGACCACGCCGGGACCTTTGATCCTGGTGTTGACCTATGTCGGCTATCTCGGCGCACATCGCGCACCGGCCGGACTCGATCCGATATTCGCCGGCGTGCTCGGCGCGACACTGTCGACCTGGGTGACGTTCGTGCCGTGCTTCCTGTGGATTTTTCTCGGCGCGCCGTACATCGAACGCCTGCGCGGCAATCGCTGGCTGTCGGCCGCGCTCACCGGCATCACCGCGGCGGTGGTCGGCGTGATTCTCAACCTGTCGGTGTGGTTCGCGCTGCACGTGCTGTTCAGGGACGTGCGCCAGTGGCATGGCTACGGCCTGTCGCTACCGCTTCCCGTCCCCGGCAGCCTCGACCTGCTGGCGCTGCTGCTCGGTGCCGGCGCGATGCTCGCGATGCTGCGCTTCCACGTCGGGCTGATCCGCACGCTGCTGGTATGCGCGGCGATCGGTCTGGCGTCGAGGTTGATCGGTTTCTAGTGACTGTCACGAATGCAGGGCAAGGACGTCACATGATGCAATTACTCATCGTTACCGCAGCATCGATCTTCGTATTGCTCGGCGCGCTGCACGGCATTCTGACGCTGCGGGATCTGAAGAACCCGAAAGCATTCACGCCGCGCGATCCGCAGCTGCGTCTGGCCATGCAGCAGTCCGGCGTGCGCCTGCACCCATCGATCAATCTGTGGAAAGCCTGGCTCGGATTCAACCTGAGCCACAGCCTCGGCGTCTTTCTTTTCGGCGCCGCGTTTCTGCACGTCGGCGTGTTCGAACCGGATGCGTTCGCAGCATCGCCGCTGCTGCAGATGTGCGCGGTCGCGGTCTCGGCGATCTATCTGATTCTGTCGCTCAAGTTCTGGTTCTCGAAGCCGGCAATCGGCTCGGGGATCGCGCTGGCCTGCTTCGCCGCCGCGGCGGTGCTGGCGCAGCTGTAGCCAGCGTCGCGATCGCGCCGCGCGGACGGCCCGGCGCCGCGATTTTCGCAAGCGGGTACCCTGGTATCGAGACCGCTTCGTCCCGGATGTCATCGTTTTTAATGAGTGCTCTGCAAAATCTGTCGCTGGTGCTGTCAGCGCTGCTGCTGGTCCTGCTGAATGCGTTCTTCGTCGCGGCCGAGTTCGCGATCGTCAAGTTGCGGCACACCAAGGTCGAGGAACTGCGCCGGATGCATGGCTTGCGCGGCCGCATTCTCGCGACGGTGCACCGGCAGCTCGATGCCTATCTGTCCGCCTGTCAGCTCGGCATCACGCTGGCCTCGCTGGGACTTGGCTGGATCGGCGAGCCGGCGTTCGCCGCGCTGCTGGAAACGCCGCTCGCCGCGCTCGGCCTGGACAGAAATCCGGAAACCGAGCAATCGATCGCCTTCGTGCTCGCCTTCGCCACCATTTCCTATCTGCATATCGTCGTCGGTGAGCTGGCGCCGAAGTCGGTCGCGTTGCGCAAGCCGGAGGCGGTGTCGCTGTGGACGGCGGCGCCCCTGTACCTGTTCTACTGGACGATGTTCCCGTTCATCTGGGTGCTGAACGCGAGCGCCAACTGGACGCTGCGCCGCGCCGGCCTGGAAGCGGCGGGCGCGCATGGCGATGAAACACCTTATTCGCACGATGAACTGCGGATGATCGTGCATCTGAGCCGTGCCGGCGTCGACGACGCCAGCAGCGAACTGAATCGCATGCTCGCGCATACGCTCGATCTGTCCGAGCTGCAGGCCAGCGACGTGATGCGCAGCCGTCGCGAACTGATCACGCTCACCAGCGACGACAGCCATGCCGATGTGCGTCGCACGCTGCAGATCTATCGCTACAGTCGCTATCCCTATGTCGACGCCGTGACCGGTACCGTGCTCGGGGTACTGTTGCTGAAAGACCTGTATCTGCTCGGTCCGGGTGCGGATTTTCGCGAACGCCTACAGGCGCAGCTGCGTCCGATCCAGTGCTTCGCCGAACAAGCGCCGGTAGCCGAACTGTTGCGCAGCTTCCGGCTCGGTGCGCCCCATCTGGCGCTGGTGCAGGACTTCGACGGCAGCATGGTCGGCTTCGTCACGATGGAAGATATCCTCGAAGCGGTGTTTGGCGAAATCACCGACGAGCACGAACGCGAACGGCTGACACAGATCAACCGCGAACCGCAGTGGCTCGAAGACGGTTCGCTATTGGTGCGCGGCGACACGCCGCTGTACCGGCTCGAGCGCGAAACCGGCGAAGCGATACCCGAGAGCGCCGCCGTCAGCACCGTGACCGGCCTGCTGATGCGGCGCCTCGGACAGATGCCGGAAGTTGGCGTCTGCGCCGACATCGGCGGCTGGACCGCCTGCGTGATGAAAGCGCGCGGAACCGCGGTCGAGGCGGTGCGCTTGGTGCGGCGAGCTGCATCGTAGTCGCCGTTGCTGATCCATCAGATCGACGGCCGTACTGACCCGAGTGGCGAAGATCGATGCTTGATGGCATCATGGCGCTATCTTTTAAGTAGCAATGCTACTAAATAGGTAGCAAATAATAATGCCGAGACTGAGCCCACAAGCACGCAGTGGCGCTGCCAAAGCCAAATCCACGCCTCCGGTGATGGAGTTGCTGGAATTGGTCGGTCAGCGCTGGACCTTGCGCATCCTGTGGGAACTGCGCAATGGACCTTTGACGTTCCGAGCGCTGCAGGAAGAGGGCGGAGGTCTTTCGCCGACGGTTCTCAACCGGCGCCTGAGCCAGCTGAAGGACACCGACCTCATCGAGCTGAGCTTGGCGGGCTATAAGCTGACGCCGCTGGGTCTGGAACTGGGCGAAAAACTGCTGGACCTCACGCGCTGGGCCAAGCGCTGGGCCAGGCAGCGCCGGACTTCATAGCAAGGAAATGAACGACGTGAGCACTTCAGCGGCGTCTTATCGATCCGTCACCATCCAAGCTGCGGGCGCCGCGCTCGCAGGACGGTTCTATCGGGCGACGGCCGCCGCATCGTCCGAGCCGATTCTGCTGTGCAGCGCAACGGGCGTCACCCAGGGTTTCTACACGGCGTTTGCGGAATGGCTGGCTGCCAAGGGTTACAGTGTCCTCACGTTCGACTATCGAGGCATCGGCGAGTCGCTGAGCGAGCGTCACGTGAAGTTCAGCGCCGCGCGCAAGCAGGACTGGGGGCAGTTGGACATGCCGGCCGCGCTGGATTGTCTGCTGGCGGAAACCGGCGCGTCCCACGCGCATCTGATCGGACACAGCGCCGGCGGCCAGTTGTTCGGTCTGATGCCCAACCACGCAAAAATTCGTAGCGTGCTCGCCGTTGCTTCGTCGACCGGCTATGTCGGCGGATTGCGCGCGCCGACCCGCTGGGCGGCCCGCGCGCTGCTCAGTCTGTTTATCCCGATCAGCTGTGCGGTGCTCGGCTACGCGCCCAGCAAGATCATTGGCTGGGGCGAGGATTTGCCGCGCGGCGTTGCCCTGCAGTGGTCGCGCTGGTGTCTGCGGCCGGGCTATGTCGAGAACGATTTTGGCGCTGCGATAAAAACCCATTACTACCGGGAAGTCGCAGCGCCCATCGTCGCCATTCACGCCGCCGACGATCCGATCGCCACGTCGGCAAATGTTGCCGATCTACTCCGCTTGTTTCCGCGCGCGACCAAACGCAGCCAGCAGATCGAGCCAGCGGAATTCGGCCTGCAGTCGATCGGCCATATCGACATTTTCAGGCGCCGCTGTGCAGCGGCGTGGCCGAAGTTGTTGCCGGCGGGTTTTGGAATTCCTTATCCTCGGACATGAATCTACCCAAGCACCAGCTCACCATGACCGTGCTGATGACCCCGGACATGGCCAACTTCGCCGGCAATGTGCACGGCGGCAGCATTCTGAAATTGCTCGACCAGGTGGCCTACGCCTGCGCCAGCCGCTATGCCGGCCGCTATGTGGTGACGCTGTCGGTCGATCAGGTGATGTTCCGGCAGGCGATCCATGTCGGCGAGCTGGTGACGTTTCTGGCCTCGGTCAATTACACCGGGCGCACTTCGATGGAGATCGGCATCAAGGTGATCGCCGAAGACATCCGCGGCGAAGTCGTGCGGCACGCCAACAGCTGCTTCTTCACGATGGTCGCGGTCGGCGACGACGGCAAGCCGGTAGCGGTGCCGCCGCTGGAACCGACCACGGCGGAAGAGCGGCGCCGCTTCGAAGCCGCACAGGCGCGGAAGCAGCTGAGCCACGAGTTCGAACAGCGCTATCGCTCAGCTAGGGCGTTTCGCTGATCAGCCGCCGCGACGCCGCTGATGCGATCCGATCGCTGCCCTGCGCGGTCTTGAAGTGAACGTCCGAGTGTCCCCGCTACCAGGCCGCTGACGGTTCGTCACGAACCTGCCTGCGCCGCGGCGGCAAATGGCCGCCGGCCGCTGAAAAACGGCGTCTCCAAAACTACCCGACAGGGTAGCGGTGGACCGGCGGCTGAACCGTAGACTCCTTGCATTCGATGGTGCGAGCGTCGGGATTCTCCGCGACAGCCATCGACAGGCCAGGCCGTACGCAGCGCACCGGTTTGCCGGCGCGTGCGAAAGGATCTGCCGCCGTCGGCGCCTGCTCATCCCGGACGCTGCCGTCCAAACATAACGAGCAGGAGGAGCGGGATGCCAGCAACGAAGACCTTCGGTCTGCGGATTCAGCCGCGAGCCCGGTTCCTTCACGCCCGCCGCGCGGCCTAAGTCATGCGC
>JAQGNU010000220.1 GCA_028291645.1 Nevskia sp. | reverse complement strand
CGTAACGCAGAGGCATAGTGCGCGCCGACGATTTGCAACTCTTCTGCTTGTTGCTCATCAAATAGCGGAGCCAGCAGATTAAACTCTAGTTCGGACTTGCCGATTGTCACAGCAGCTCGATACAGCTTTCCGATAGCCCAATACCCAGCAGCATCGTTGTTACGGCTAACGAACATAGCCGCAAGCGTAGACGCGACACCCTTGAGCGCTCGCAGTCTGGACATAAGTTTTCTTCGGCTCTAACGCTCAGGTTAAGCCGCGCGGCGCAGCCGCGTCGGCTTGAACCGTTGGTTGGGCCACATGGTACGCAATGAGAGGCACACCAAGGGTGTGCTCAAGGACCTGCCTGATGCGACCAACCTGCTGCTCATGCCTACTGCGAATGATGATTTGCCAATTCACGTTCTTTGGTGCTCCATGTATCCACGACGAGATCGTGTCTGTATCGGACGTGCGTGTGAGATTGACAAAGCAGCCATCCGTTTCTGCCGTTGCATACTCCCAGCTGTCCTCGACGTCGCTAGCGAAGGGGCCAACACTGAGTTGATGCTGTAGTGCTTCGCAGGCGACCCCAAGCGCGACGGACGACAACGCTGCGAAGTGAACGAGTTTCGGGGCGGCTTCTTTCATAAGGCCCAACGCTCAAATTAAGCGGCCGCGTTAGCGGTCCGCTTGAATGCCTTGTTGGGCAAGCACATTCCAACGACGCGGCAACAGCCGAATACAAAAAAATGAGAGGGTAGAAAGCATTAGGAAGAAAGGCATGAGCAAGATGATAAAGCTGAGGCCGATTGAAGGTATTGGACTAACCGACGACAACCATTCTGTTAAGCCGAAATGCTGTAAGAAACGCGCCCACCAATCAATGGGCTTGAACCAAAGACTGTTTGAACCTTCATGTTGAAAGTCTTCCGACGTAGCGATAATGACGGCACCCCATGCCACAAGCAAAACCAATCCTGCGCTGAGGCTTAGTAGAACATGCTTCATAGATTTGATGCCCAACGCACTAGCTCAGCGGCCGCGTTAGCGGTCCGCTGGAGCGCCTGGTTGGGCGGCATGTTGCTAGTAGATGAACTTTGCATCGTATTTGCCGCTGCTTTGCAGTGAGAACGTACAGCTTTTGAACAGCCCCTTGTCTTCTGTGCTCACCAACCTTGCCAACTCATAGAAATAGCGTGCAAGCATTGGAACTCCGGTGAGATTGCCTGAGCTACCAGATGCTTCGATGTACGAGACGACAGCATCGATTTGAATGCCACTGAGCTTGATCTCAGCCTCGATATTGCTCCAACCTGCAGGAGCAGCGTTTGCCAGCGTTTCTCCGATGGCTTCGTAGCACGACAGTGTGTCTTTGAAGTTCATGACGCCCAACTTCCAATTAGGTTGAGCATACTGCCGTCTAAGACGTACTGCCTGCGGCCTAATCCGTCACACATTCGATCAGCCCCCTGTTAAACAACAGCTTCCTCATCCGCCTTCCGGATTAGGCCGCTAACAACACCGCAGCACAATCTCAACCAGTCGGCACCGGTTTGTCCAGCCGCGGAGCAATCTCATGGAGCCGACGACTGCGCCGGAGTAGCGCGCGACGCGAGCGATAGCAAGCGTGCCAGTTGCCGCGCGCAATAGTCTTGACCTGCCGCATCGCTGATCAGCACAAGGGCGGGAGCATCCCGCCTAATCGCGGAAGGCGGGATGCTCCCGCCCTACTGCACTCAGCTCACGGCAGCAGCTCGATGCCGAACTGGCGGACCAGCAGCGCAAACAGGCCAAAGCAGACGATCGTCAGCGCAGCACAGGCCAGCATCGTCAACCAGAAGCCAAGGCGCGGCAGCAGCACGGGAAACGCGAGGAACATCGGCAGCGTCGGCAGCACGTACCAAAACGTGTACCACGCGTGGTTGGCGATTTTCGTCTGCGATTGCTTTTCGACATGCAGCCAGATCAGCGCCAGGAAGGTCACGAGCGGCAGTGCTGCGATCAGGCCGCCGAGCTTGTCGCTGCGTTTCGCGGCCTCCGAAACAGCGACGACGACCGCAGCCGTCAACAGATATTTAGCGATCAGCCAGTTCATATCGGTAGCGATGGGTTCGGTATTCAAGTTCTGGATCAGCGCGCAGACGGGCACGGCATCGTCTGCGTACTGTACCGATCGGCTCCTGCAGCGTCGATTGCGCTGCGCGGGGAGAAGGGACTGACGGTGACGGATTCGCGACTCGTGAGTAACGACAGGTAGGGGCCGCAAAGCAGCCGGCGTCTGAATCAGCAAGAACCAGCGGTTTCAGGAGCGGGCACTTGCGCACGACGTTGAAGAACTACAACTACATCACCGCGGTTCGTAGCGCCGCCTTCACGCTGTTGCTGGGCCTGGTCGTGAACGCCGGCAGTCCTGCGCCGGCACTTGCAGCACCCGCCGCGTTCCATCTGCAGGAAGCGACCATCAGCCAGATCCAGACGGCGCTGCTGAGCAAGCAGATCACCACCGAGCAACTGGTGAAGCTGTATCTCGCGCGCATCAAGGCCTACAACGGCGTCTGCGTGAAGGAACCGCAGGGCATGCTGGGTCCGATCGAGACGATTCCGCATGCGGGACAGATCAATGCGCTGTCGACCTTGAACTTGCGTCCCGCCACACGCAAGGCGCTGGGCTTCGACGAGCGCAAGGCGCGCAGCATGACCGATGCGCAGGACAGTAATCCGAAGATGCCGGACGCGCTCGAAATCGCGGCCAAGCAGGATCGCCAGCTGGCCAAAACCGGCAAGCTGGTCGGACCATTGCAGGGCGTGGTGATGGCGATCAAGGATCAGTACGACACCTTCGACCTGCGCACCACTTCCGGTGGCGATGCGTTCTGGGCCAACGATCGTCCGCCCAGCGACGCCGACTTCGTGCAGCGCCTGCGTGCGGCCGGCGCGATCATCCTGGCGAAATCGAATCTGGCCGAGTACGCCTCGGGCGGCGCGCGCAGCGCATTCGGCGGCACCTTCTGCAATCCCTACGACACCGAGCGCACGCCGAATGCATCGAGCGCCGGCTCCGGGACTTCGGTCGCGGCCAACCTGGTGACTTGCGCGATTGCCGAAGAAACCAGTTCTTCGGTGCGCGGTCCCGCGGAAGCGGCGAATGAAGTCGGCATCGCGCCGACGCAGGAGCTGGTCAGTCGCGTCGGCATGATCGGCGCCGGCATCAACACGCGCGTCGGGCCGATCTGCCGCACCGTCGAAGACACTGCACGCATACTCGACGTCATCGCCGGCTACGACCCGAAGGACGAGCTAACCGTGTTCAGCGTCGGCCGCATGCCGAGCAAGCCATACGCCAGCTTCGCCACCGGCAAGCGCCTCGACGGCGTGCGCATCGGCGTGCTGCGCGAGTACATGAACAAGAAACTGTTCAGCAAGGCCGACGAGCAGAGCATCGACATCGTCGACACGGCGATCGACGATCTGAAGAAACTCGGCGCCACCATCGTCGATCCGGGCGCGGAAGGCACGCTGTTCCAGAGCTGCGTCAGCCGCTTCACGCCGGCGCTGCGCAATGCCGCATTCGCCAAGCAGTATCCGAAACTGTTCCCGGTTGACAAGGATGGCAAGCCGACCAGCGACCAGATCGCGACCTTGCTCGACATGGAGCAGGACGTTTCCAAAGTGCCGGACAGTGTGACCATCCGCACGATGGGCCAGGCGCGCGCGGAGGGCGAAGGCAAGTACGGCTTCGACCTGTATCTGCGTCAGCGCGGCGATGCCAACATCAAGTCGAACACCGACCTGATCAACAAGGCCAACTTCTACAACGATCCGCATTTCCCCGATCGCAAGAAGGCGCGCGAGACCGCCGACGCGGCGATGGTGCTGGACACGTCCGTGCGCATGCAGCAGCGCTTCGCGATCCAGCAGATCGTGCTGGAGTGCATGCAGGAACAGAAGCTCGACGCGGTCGTCTACCCGACCAGCAATCTGCCGCCCGGCAAGCTGGACGCACCGGCGGAACCGCAGGTCAACGGCCGCGGCGTGGTCTGGAGCTTCCTCGGCCAGCAGGGCTTTCCGGTGATCACGGTGCCGGCCGGCTTCACCACCGAAGTCTACGACCGCGTGCGCGATCCGAATGCACCGCCGCCACCACCGCCGGCGGAAGGCAGCAGCGAATTCTACGGCGGCGGCAGCGGCAATCCGCGTGAAGCCTCGCGGCTGGTCGGTCCGATCGCGGCGAAGCTGCCGGTCGGCATCGATTTCCTCGGCCGGCCGTTCAACGAACCGAAGCTGCTGCACATCGCTGCGGTTTATGAAGCAGGCACGCACCACCGCATGCCGCCGCCGGACTTCGGGCCGGTCGCCGGCGAACCGTGATCGCGCTGCATTCGATTCAAGCCCAGGCCGATTCAAACACCCAAGCCTCAACCTTCGTTCGCAAGGATTGCCATGTCCAGACTCTTTGATCGCAGCAAGCTCCAATCGCTCGCGCTTGCCGCCGCAGGCGCCTTACTCGGCGGCGTCACCAGCATCGCCGCGCTCGCAGTACCTGCAAGCGCCGCTGCCGCACCCGCCGGCGGCTTCCATCTGCAGGAAGCGACCATCAGCCAGATCCAGACCGCGATCCTGACCAAGCAGATCACCACGGTGCAACTGGTGAATCTCTACCTGGCGCGCATCAAGGCTTACAACGGCACTTGCGTGAAACAACCGAACGGCATTCTCGGCGTGATCGAAACGATTCCGCATGCGGGACAGATCAATGCGCTGTCGACGCTGAACCTGCGCCCTGCCACGCGCAAGGCGATGGGCTTCGACGAGCGCAAGGCGCGCAGCATGACCGACGCCAAGGACAACAATCCGAAGATGCCGGACGCACTCGAAATCGCCGCCGAACAGGACAAGCAGCTCGCCAAGACCGGCAAGCTGGTCGGTCCGCTGCAGGGCGTGGTGATGGCGATCAAGGATCAGTACGACACTTTCGACATGCGCACGACGGCCGGTGCCGATGCGTTCTATGCGAACGATAGGCCGCCGGCGGATTCGACCTTCGTCAAGCGCCTGCGTGCGGCCGGCGCGATCGTCCTGGCGAAATCGAATCTCGGCGAATATGCGTCGGCAGTGCCGCGCAGTTCGTTCGGCGGCACCTTCTGCAATGCCTATGACACCGAGCGCAGTCCGCGCGGCTCCTCGTCCGGCTCGGGTTCTTCGGTCGGTGCGAATCTGGTCACCTGCGCGATCGCGGAAGAATCCGGTTCGTCGGTGCGTGGTCCGGCGAGTGCGGCCAGCTCGGTCGGCATCGCCGGCACCGAGGAACTGGTGCCGCGCACCGGCATGATCCAGATCGGCATCAACACGCGCGTCGGGCCGATCTGTCGAACGGTCGAGGATGCGGCACGCGTACTCGATGTGATCGCCGGCTACGATCCATCCGATGAGCTGACCGCGTTCAGCATCGGCCGTACGCCGAAGCAGCCGTACATCAGCTTCACGCACGAGACCAGCCTCAGCGGCATCCGCGTCGGCGTCGTGCGCGAGTACATGAACAAGAAGCTGTTCACCAAGGCCGACGAGCAGACCATCGATATCGTCAGCAAAGGCGTGGAAGATCTGAAGAAGCTCGGCGCGACCATCGTCGATCCGGGTCCGCAGGGCGATCTGCTAACGAGCTGCGTCACCAAGTACGGTCCGCAGGACAGCAACAAGGTCTACACCAAGCGCTACCCCGATCAGTTCCCGGTCGACAAGGACGGCAAGCCGACCATCGATCAGGTGCAGGCGTTGCTCGATCTGAAGTTCGATCCGTCGAAAGTGGCGAAGGACTTTACGCTGCGCGACTTCGGCCAGGGCACCGATACCGGCCAGGCCAAGTACATGCTCAACCTGTACCTGCGCGAGCGCGGCGACGCCAACATCAAGAGCAATGCCGACCTGATCGCGAAGTCGAACTTCCACAACGATCCGCATTTCCCGGATCGCAAGAAGGGTCGCGAGAACGTCGAGAAACCGCAGGAATTCGACATGTCGCAGCGCATGCTGACGCGCTTCGCGGTGCAGCAGGTGATCCTGCAATGCATGGCCGAGCAGAAACTCGACGTGCTGGTCTACCCGACCAGCAACCTGCCGCCGACCCGGCTCGGTGCACCGGGCGGTCCGCCGGTGAATGGCCGCCGCGGCGATGGCGTGTGGAGCTTCCTCGGTGCGCAGGGCTTCCCGGTGATCACGGTGCCGGCCGGCTTCACCACCGAAACCTACGATCTGATCTTCGATCCGTCCGCGCCGCTGGTTGAATATCCGAAAACGCCGAACGGCGGCGGCGGTGGCGAAGGCCGCCTCGCAGGCGACGATCACATCCGCCTGACCGGACCGTTCCCGGCACAGCTGCCGGTGGGCATGGACATCGTCGGCCGGCCGTTCGACGAACCGCTGCTGCTGCGTATTGCCTCGGCCTACACCGCGACGACGCATCAGCGCAAGCCGCCGCCGGATTTCGGACCGGTTGCCGGCGAGCCTTGATTGCGCACACGGACGATGTGCATGAATGAGGTGACGGAATCGCGCCGGCGCTTCATCGCCAGCTTCGCCGCGATGGGTCTGAGCACGACGCTGCTGCCGGGCATCCTGTGGGCCAAGATGGAACAGGCCGGCACGCCGCTGACGTCCGCGATGCTGAAGGACGCGGCGGCGCTGGCTGGCCTCGAATTCAGCGACGCCGAACTTGGCGAGATGCTGAAAGGCGTGAACCAGAACCTGCAGCGCTACGAAGCAATGCAGGCGATCCATATTCCGAACGACACCGCACCGCCGTTCTATTTCAGCCCGATCACTGCGGGCATGAAAGTCGACCGCAGTGCGCAGCCGCTGCGCTTCAGCACGCCGAAGGACGTGAAGCGGCCGGCCGATCTCGAGCAGCTCGCGTTCTGGCCGGTGGCTGCACTTGCGCAACTGCTGAAGACACGCGCGGTGACTTCGGTCGAACTAACGCAGATGTATCTGGCGCGACTGAAAAAGCACAACGGCAAGATCAATTGCGTCGTCAGCTTCCTCGACGATCTGGCGATGTCGCAGGCGAAGCAGGCCGATGCCGAAATCGCCGCGGGGCATTACAAGGGTCCGCTGCACGGCATGCCCTGGGGCGCGAAGGACATCATCGCGGTCAAGGGCTACAAGACCACCTGGGG
>JAQGNU010000158.1 GCA_028291645.1 Nevskia sp. | reverse complement strand
TGCTGTCCGCAATTTTTGCGCGGCTTCATCGCGACCGACGACGCCGAGCAGATGCGCAACGCCACCGAGCGAGGACACATTGAGCGCAACGTTGGCCGCACCACCCGGGCGGGTTTCGTCGCGCTGCACGCGCACGATCGGCACCGGCGCTTCCGGCGAGATGCGCGAAGTCGGTCCCTGCCAGTAGCGGTCCAACATGACGTCGCCGGCCACCAGCACGCGCGCCAGCGTGAAGTCAGGAATGCTGGCGATCATCTACGGGTCTCTCCGTTCACGCGACGTACAACGAACGCCAATCAAGTTGTGCCGCAGCCGCGATCAGCCCGTCAACGCCGATTCGGTCTGCACGCGATAGCAAGTCAGGCGACGACCTTCTTCGGCTTCGCCGCCGGTTCGTTGACATAGGCCAACCACTCCGGGTATTCGGCGCTCTCGCCTTTGACCAAGGCGTGATACGCCTTTTGCAGCTTCTCGGTGATCGGTCCGCGCGAACCCTTGCCGATGGCACGGTTGTCGGCTTCGCGGATCGGCATCACTTCAGCGGCGGTGCCGGTGAAGAAGGCTTCGTCGGAGATATACATTTCGTCGCGCGTCAGCCGGCGCTGGAACACCGGAATGTCCATGTCCTGCGCCAGTTGCATCACCGTGCGGCGGGTGATGCCATCGAGCGCCGAGGTGATGTCCGGCGTATGCAGCGCGCCGTCCTGCACCAGGAAGATATTCTCGGCGCTGCCTTCGGCGATGAAGCCATCCGGATCGAGCATCACCGCTTCGTCGTAACCGTCGCGCAACGCTTCGTTCAGCGCCAGCATCGAAGTCAGATAATTGGCGTTGGCCTTGGCGCGGCACAGGCTCGCATTCACATGCTGACGTGAGTAGGAGCTGGTCTTCACGCGGATGCCGCGCTCGACGTTGTCCGCACCGAGATACGCGCCCCAGGTCCAGGCGGCGACGATGATGTGGGTCTTCAGATTGTCCGCACGCAGGCCCATGCCTTCGGCGCCGTAGAACACCATCGGCCTTAGATAGGCTTCCTTCAGCTTGTTGGCGCGCAGCACTTCGAGTTGCGCTTCGCTGACCTGTTCCGGCGAAAACGGAATCTTCATGCCGAGAATCTTGGCCGAGTTGAACAGACGCTTGGTGTGTTCATCGAGGCGGAAGATCGCGGTGCCTTTCGGCGTGTTGTACGCGCGCACACCTTCGAATACACCGGCGCCGTAGTGCAGCGTGTAAGTGAGCACGTGTGTGGTCGCCTCGCGCCAGGGCACCAGCTCGCCGTCGTACCAGATAAAGCCGTCGCGGTCGGCCATCGTCGTCATCGCTTAAATCCTTTTGCCTGAACAACAAATCGCCGCAGTTTTGCGGGACGGCAATTATACGGCCCGGCGAGCTTGCAGGACGAACGGTCCGCGATTCCGGCGCGACCGCGTCTCGGAAGCGTCAAGCCGTAAGCGCGGACTGCAGCTTGTCGAGCACCATTTGCGGCGCAATGCCGCGCAGGCAATTGAGGTGGCCGAGCGGACAGCTGCGCGCGAAACAGGGGCTGCAGGACAGGCCCAGATACAGAATTTGTGCGGCATCGGACAACGGCGGTGTGTGGGTCGGCGAAGAGCTGCCGTAGATCGCCACCAGCGGTGTGCCGACCGCCGCGGCGACGTGCATCAGGCCGGAATCGTTGCTGACGGCAGCTTGGCATGTCCCAAGCAGATCGATCACGTCGACCAGTCCGGTGCGGCCGGCGAGGCTAATGGCTGCGCCTTCGGAGGCGTAAGCGATCTGTTCGCCGAGTTGCTTCTCCTTGGCCGAGCCGAAAGTCCAGCTGTGGATGCCACGCGCCGCCAGCAATTTCGCCAGCGCACCATAAGATTCAGCCGGCCATTGCTTGGCCGGTCCGTATTCGGCGCCCGGCATCAGCGCGACCGCTGGCCCCTGCGGCAATCCCAGATCGGCGCGCAGCTGCGCACCACGCGCCGGATCGATGCGCAGTCGCGGCTGCGGGATTTTCGGTGCTACGGCGGGCGCCTCATCTTCTGCCAGCGCAACGAACTGTTGCACCGTGGTGCCGAGCTGTTCACGGTCCAGTAGGCGCAGATCGTTGAGCAGGCCGTGGCGGAATTCGCGGCGATAGCCGGTGCGTCGTGGAATCCGCGCGAAGAATGGCACCAGCGCCGACTTCCAGGAATTCGGCAGCACGATCGCCTGGTCGTAGTGCGCGGCGCGCAATGCGATGCCGAGGCGCCGGCGCGCCGCGAGGTTCAATTCGCCATGAGCGAACGGCAGTTCGATGCCATTGCGCACTTCCGGCATGCGCGCAATCACCGGCAGCGACCAGCCGGGTGCGAGCACGTCGATCGCCGCCTGCGGCTGGCGCTCGCGCAGGTGCATGAACAGCGCCTGCGCCATCACCATGTCGCCGACCCAGGAGGGACCGACGACCAGAATCGCCGATGCCGCAGCCTGCTTGTTCAAGCGGCTCTGCAGCGGCGTGTCCGCATTCGCCCGGCCCTCATCGCTTTAGCCTTGATGCAGCCAGTCGAGGTAGCGTTTCACGCCAGCTTCGACGCTGAGAAACGCGCGATCGTAGCCGGCGGCGCGCAAGCGGGCGTGATCCGCTTCGGTAAACGATTGATAGCGGCCGACCAGGTTTTCCGGAAACGGCACGTACTTCACGCGGCCCTTGCCGTGCCAGGCGATCACCGCGCTCGCGATGTCGTTGAACGGCTGCGCGCGGCCGCTGCCGCAGTTGTAGATGCCGGATTTTTCCGGATGATCGTAAAACCACAGGTTCATCGCAACGACATCGTCGACGTGAATGAAATCGCGACGCTGTTCGCCGGCACCGTAGCCATCGCTGCCTTCGAACAGGCGGCACTCGCCGTCTTGCTCGATCTGATTGTTGAAGTGGAATGCGGTGCTGGCCATGCCGCCCTTGTGCTGTTCGCGCGGTCCGTAGACGTTGAAGTAACGCAGACCGACGACCTGGCCGCTGCTTTTCGATTGCGCCGCATCGAGGCCGGCGCGGCGCACGGTCTGATCGAACAGAAATTTCGAATAGGCATAGACGTTCAGCGGACGCTCGCATTCGCGCGCTTCACGAAAGCCGGCTTTGCCCATGCCATAGACCGAAGCCGACGAGGCGTAAATGAATGGAATGCGCTGTATCTGGCAGTAATCCAGCAGCCGCTGCGAGTAGCGATAGTTGACGTCCATCATGAATTTACCGTTCCACTCGGTCGTCGCCGAACAGGCGCCCTGGTGGAAGATGGCGTCGAGCTTCGGTAAGTCGTTGCGCGCTACGCGCGCGAGGAATTCATCCTTGTCGAGATAGTCGGCGATTTCCGCTTCAGCGAGGTTGCGGAACTTGGTACCGTCGCTCAGATCATCGACCGCGATGATGTCGCTAATGCCGCGAGCGTTTAGCCCGAGTACCAGATTGGCGCCGATGAAGCCTGCGGCTCCGGTGACAACGATCACTATTCTTTCTCCAGCCAGCTTTGCCATAGCGCAGCGATTGCCGCGCGCTCGTCCGCAAATTGTGCCTGATCCGCGGTGCCGTCCTGCTGCTGCAACGCACGTCGATGCAAAAAACCGCGGTAGGCGCGCTCGGCGGCGAGCATCGAGGCCATGTCGGCTTCGCCGATGCGGCCGCTCGCGGCGAGCGCTTCGAGCTGGCGCCAGTTGTCGGTGTAGGTCAGCAGCTGCGGAAATGCGGACGCGTCGCGCAGACACAGGTATTGCGTGATGAATTCGGCATCGACCAGGCCGCCGCTGCCCTGTTTCACGTCCCAGCGGCCGAGCACTTTCTTTTCCAGACTGGCGCGCATCTTGGCGCGCATGTCGCGTACTTCATGACGCAGTTTTTCAGCGTCGCGGGGACGACTCAGCACTTCGCTGCGGATCGCAGCGATCGCATCGCACAGCGCGGCATCACCCGCAACCGGTCGCGCCTTCAGCAGGGCCTGATGCTCCCAGGTCCAGGCCGATTCGCGCTGATAGCGTGCAAAGCCGCTGCGGCCGACGACGACCAGGCCGGAGTTGCCGCTGGGCCGCAGCTGCAGATCGATTTCGTAGGCGCGTCCGGCACCGGTGAGCGCCGACAGCAGCCGCACGGTGCGCTGTGCCACGCGCGCGAAAAAATCCATCGCCGACAGACCGTCGCCGTCTTCGGGTGCGTCCGGCGCATCGGTGTCGTAGACGAACACCAGGTCGAGATCGGAGCCGTATCCGAGTTCGATGCTGCCGAACTTGCCGTAGGCGATTACCGCGAACGCAGCCGGACTGCCGTCTTCGCGCAGGCGCGGGCCGAATTGCGTTTCCAGCTGCGTGCGCGCAAATCCGAGCGCCTGCGCGACGATCGCTTCCGCCAGCCAGGTCAGTCGATCGCTGACTTTCACCAAAGGCAGACTGCCGGCGAGGTCGGCCGCGGCGATGCGCAACGTCATTTCCTGCCGATAGCGTCGCAGCAAATCCATCTGCTCTTCGATATCGCTGCCGATACCGGCTGCGCGCGCGGTCAGCGTGTCCTGCAGTTCGGCGCGTTGCGGTGCTTCGGTGGCGAGCCGCGCGTCCAGCAGCGTGTCGAGCAGCGCCGGCGTCTGCGACAGTAGATCGGCGATCCAGGGACTGGCCGCGGACAGCCGCACCAGTTGCGCGCGTGCGGTGGCGCTATCGCGCAGCAGCGCCAGATAGGTGCCGCGTCCAGCCAGCGCGCCGACCACTTGCAGCGTGCGCAGCAGCGCGGTGTCCGGGTCTTCCTGCTGCAGGGCTTCCTGCGCCAGCCGATTCATCACCGTGCGCAACCGCTGATGCGCGAGTTCATCGAGCCGGCGCACCAGGCTCGATTGCCGCAAGGCTTCGAACGCCTGCGCCAGTTCCTGCGGTTTCCGCGTAAACCCCAGTTCCTGCAGGCGTGTATCGAGTTCGACCGGTTCGACGTCCCAAAGCTGTTCCAAAGTGTGCGGCGTGACGACGGCCGGCGCAGCCTCGGCGAACAGACGTTCAAACTCTGCGCGAACGAAATCGCGATGCTGGTTCAGCCGCAACATCAATGCAGACCAACTGCTTTCATCGAGCGCACTGCACAGGGCCTGGCGCGCGGCTTCGGTCTGCGGCAACTTGTGCGTCTGCTCGTCGGCATACATCTGCACCGCGTTCTCGCAACGGCGCAGGAACACGTAGGCTTCATCGAGTTTATCCACGGTGGTCTGCGGCAATTGTCCGGGCGCGAGTCTGCGCAACACCGTCCGCAACCGCGGATCACGCAGGCGCGCGTCCTGACCGCCGCGCGTCAGCTGGAACAGTTGGACGATGAATTCCAGTTCGCGGATGCCGCCGGGCCCGAGCTTGAGATCTTCGGCAGCACCACGCACCGCTGCGGCCTGATCGATACGCTGCTTCAGATCGCGCAGGCTGCCGAGCGCGTTGAAATCAAGATAGCGCCGGTAGATGAAGGGACGCAGCTCGGTCAGCAGCGCGTGCCCGGCAGCGAGATCGCCGGCGATTGGGCGCGCCTTGATCAAGGCATAGCGTTCCCATTCGCGGCCATGACTCTGGTAGTAGTTTTCCATCGCGTCGACCGGCAGCGCCGGTGCGCCGGCGCTGCCGAATGGCCGCAGCATGGTGTCGACACGAAACACGAAACCATCCGGCGTGCGTTGCGCCAGCAACTTCACCACCTGCTGCACCAGCCGCACGAAGAACTCTTCGTTGCTGAGCGCGCGCGCACCGTCGGTGTCGCCGCTGCCGGTGTACGCGAAGATCAGATCGATGTCGGATGAGAAGTTCAGTTCGCTGCCGCCGAGCTTGCCCATGCCGAGCACGATGGTCTGCGCGGCGCTGCCGTCGCCGGTGCGTGGTGTGCCGAACTGTTGGGCGAGCCTTGCGTAGGCGCAGGCGGTGGCGCTGGCTACCGCAGCGTCGGCGAATGTCGACAGCGACTGCAGCGTTTCATCGAGTGGCGCGTAGCCGGCGATGTCGCGACAGGCGATGCGTGCGAACTCGCGATTGCGCAGGCGCCGCAGTTCGCGCATCCATGCGGCTTCGTCGCTGTGGTGCGCCAGTACCGCAGCGATCCTCTGCGCTGCATTGCCGTGTTCGGCTGCGGCGAAGGCAGCGCCGGCGAGCATGCTCGCGGCCCAGTCGCTTTGTTGCGCAAATACCTGTGCCACAAAAGGACTGGCGTCGAGCACGCGGCGGATCACCGGCACGTGAGCGTTGGCGATGACGGCAGGCAATTCGTTCAAGAGACCGGGCGGGCGACTGGATAGGCGTGCGCCGAGTTTAGCGCCGCTATCGACAGCAGCCATTGTTCGGCGATGCGACAATAAGTCGGTGTTCGCTCCTGATCCCCGCTCACCGTTAACCATGTCCTGCCGATCGATCGCCGATTGGGCTCAGCTGTGCCGCGATTTCGGTGCTCAGTGCATCGGTGTGCCGCGATGAATGCCAAGCGCAGCGATGTAGTGGTGCTGGGCGGCGGCGTTATCGGTCTGGCCTGCGCACTCTATTTGCTGCGCGCCGGCCGCAGCGTCACCGTGCTCGAGGGCAAGACCGTCGGCAGCGGCAGTTCGCACGGCAATTGCGGCACCATCACACCGAGTCATCTGCCGCTGCCGGCGCCGGGCACGGTCATCAAGGGTTTGAAGTGGATGCTGAAGCGCGATGCGCCGCTGTACGTGCGACCGCGTTTCGATCCGGCCTTGCTGGCCTGGCTGCTGCGTTTCGCCGGGCGCTGCAATGCCCGCGATTTCGAAGACACCACGCGAGTTAAAACCGAACTGCTGCTGCGCTCGCGGGCCCTGCTCGAACAACTGGTGCAGGACGAACAACTGCAGTGCGAGTTCGACCGCAGCGGCACTTTATACGTGTATCGCGACGCCCAGGCTTTTGCGCAGTCGCAGGCTGAAGCAGCGCTGTTGCGCACAGTCGGCGTCGAGGTGGAAACGCTGGACGGCATCGCTGTGCAAGCGCGCGAGCCGGCTCTGAACACTAGCATCGTCGGCGCGCACTTCCATCCCGGCGACGCGCGCCTGCGGCCGAATCGCTACGTCGCCGAACTGGCGCGCGCGGTCCGCTTAGCGGGTGGCGTGATCGAAGAGCAGGCGCGTATCGAGGGCTTCACGGTCGACGCCGGTACGCTGCAGACGGTGCAGACCACGCGCGGCTCTTTCAGCGGCGCCGAGGTCGTATTCGCGCTCGGCGCGTGGTCGCCACAAGTCGGCGCGCAACTCGGGCTGAAGTTGCCGATACAGCCCGGCAAGGGCTACTCGATCACCTATTCGCGACCGGCGCTGGCGCCGGTGATTCCGATGGTGCTGAAAGAATGCAATGTCTGCGTCACCGCCTGGGGCAGCGGTTATCGACTCGGCAGCACGATGGAATTTTCCGGTTACGACAGCACGCTGAACCGCACGCGGCTCGATGCCCTGGCGCGCGGCGCGGCGGAGTACCTGCAGCAGCCGGTCGGGCCCGAGGTCGAGGAGGAATGGTACGGCTGGCGGCCGATGACTTACGACGATCTGCCGATCCTCGGCCGCGCGCCGGCGTATCGCAATCTGACGCTGGCCACCGGCCACGGCATGCTCGGCGTCAGCCTGTCGGCGGTGACCGGCCTGCTGATTTCCGAACTGTTGAGCGGGCGTACGCCATCGCTCGACATGGCGCCGTACGCAGCGACGCGCTTTTAGCGTGGACGCTGCTGCTGTGGCGCGCCGCCATGCGGTGCCTGCGGCGGCGGCCCGCTGAAGCGTTGTGTCGGCAGCGGCATCTGACGGTTCGGCGGCGGCATCTGTCGCGGCGGGTTCATCTGCTGCGGTGGCGTCGATGACGCGCGTGGTGTCGCCACCGGTGGCGCGTGGAAAATCTGCTGCGGACCGGGTCGTCCCATCACGCCGTCATGGCTGAATTGCGATGAAGTCGGGCGGTCGGACGCGTCGCGGCCGGCATTGCCGTCGTATCGCGGCGGTGAGTACGTATTGAAGGTTCCGTGCGGCGCGACCGGTGGCGCGTTGTCGTGCGGACGACCGAAGCCTCCTGCTGATGGTGGCCCGCCCGGCGGCGACCCGTGACCGCCGCCGTCGTGCTCATGTGCGTGATCGCCCCGATGGTCATGATCATGATCGTGATCCGAGTGTCCGTAGTAGCCGCCGTGGTAACGCGGCCCGTAATGGTTGTAGAAGAACAATGGCGGCGGCGGGGCGTAGATCACCGGCGGCGCTGAAAAGTAGCCGACCGGAATCACCGGACCGAAGAACACTGGCGCGGGGTAGTAGGTGTAGACCGGACCCTCGTAATAAGCCGCATCCGGGTCGACCGCCGGCGGCGCATCGCTGGCCGTTTCTTCGGTCGCCAGCGCCGGCTGCACGGCCTCGTCGTCGGCAGCCACCGTACCGACGCAGGCAATCTGCGCGGGCGCCACATCGCCAGCCGTTGGCGGCGTGCCGATCAGCACGGTCTGCTTGCGGTCCATCGACTGATTGTCGGGGCCATAAAGTATGAATTCGACCAGGTTGCGTCCCGGATGCAGACCCTGCCGCACGACGACCGTCGGCCAGGCTTGATCGACCGCCGATTCCTGCAGGCCGTTGCCGTCGACAAACACCGAAACGCGCTGTACGTCGAACGGAATATTCAATGCCTTGAAGCTGACACTCGCCTGTGCGGCGGCCTCGTCGCAGGACAAACCCTGCGCCGGCACGTTGACGCTGGCGGCGATGCTGCGGTCATCGACCGCGTCGTCGGCGACGACCCGGCAAGGCAGTGCCGACAGGCCGAGCAGCAATGCCGCCAGCATCGCCGCAAGGCGCGCGCCGCAGCTCGAAGCTGCAACTATGGGCCTGTTCATCCAGCAAACCTCCTGCCGTACATCTAAGCGTCAGCTTAGACCGCTCAAGCTGAGTCGCGCCTGAACGGTGTGCGCAAGCGCGCATAAAAGGCCGCAAACGCCGCTGCGACGGGCATCCACTGTCGCAAAAAGTGCCCGGTAAAGGGTGTCGACAGCCGCTTTACAAACGTATAAAGTTGGAATTGCAGTCGCTTCAAGCCGTTTGTCCGCGAACCTTCATCCTCCGCTTCCGGGCGGTGCGTCGTTGCAAGACTCCGGTTACGTTTCTTGATTCGTATGCACCTGCGGGCGGTTTAGCCCGTACATCATCAATCATCATAGGAACGTTTCAATGAGCAATGTCACGACCGGCACGGTCAAGTGGTTTAACGACGCGAAGGGTTTTGGCTTCATCACCCCGAGCGACGGCGGCGAAGACCTTTTCGCCCATTTCAAGGAAATCCAGGGCACCGGATTCAAGACCCTGAAAGAAGGTCAGCGCGTGCAGTACGAAGCCAAGCGCGGCCCCAAGGGTATGCAGGCGACGGCGATCAAGCCGCTCTAAGCAGCCAAGTTTCAGTATTCAGAAAACCCCGCCATGGCGGGGTTTTCTTTTTGGATCGAGACAGTCACACCGATCTGCGTTGAATTGCTCCGATCGCGCATGTCTGCACGCGACCATTTCCGGCGCGCTCTGCTGGTGCCACCGAGCCCTACTTGCCGCTGACCGGCTGCGCCGATAAGTTGTGCGCTCCAAGAACGAGGAGACGGCAATGATCAAGGTTACGGTGATGTACCCCGCTGGCAAGGACATGAAGTTCGATATTGCTTACTACTGCAATACGCACATGCCGATGGTGCAGAAGAAGGTAGGCGCGGCGCTGAAGAAGCTTGCGGTGGAACAGGGCATCGCCGGTGGCGCGCCGGGATCGTCGCCTACGTATCTGGCGTTCGGGCACCTCTACTTCGATTCGCTGGAAGCGTTCCAGAGCGCGTTCGCTCCGCATGCGGAATCGATCATGGCGGATATTCCGAACTACACCAATACTCAGCCGCTGCTGCAGATCAGCGAAGTCAAGTTGTAGGGCCGACCGCCTTTCGTGCCCGGCATGGCCATGCACCCAACAGCGTCAAGCGCAGCGAGCAATGATTTTGCAGACGCATAGCGAACAGGCCTGTTTCGGCGGCCATGTCGGGTTTTATAGCCACGCATCGAAGGAAACCGGCAGCCGCATGCGCTTCGCGGTGTATCAGCCACCACAGGCCCGGCATCGTAAGGTGCCGGCGCTGTACTTCCTGGCCGGACTGAGCTGTAGCGAAGAAACATTCTTCATCAAGGCCGGTGCGCAACGGCTGGCGGCCGAATATGGACTGATGCTGGTCGCTTGCGATACCAGTCCACGTGGCCTGCAGTTGCCGGGCGAAGCCGATTCCTGGGACTTCGGCCTGGGTGCAGGCTTTTATCTCGATGCGACCGCAGAACCCTGGCGTGCTCACTACCGCATGGGTAGCTACGTCGACCGCGAGCTGCCAGCCGTGATCGAGGCGAATTTTCCGGCGAGCACCGAGCGCCGCGGTATCTTCGGCCATTCGATGGGCGGACATGGCGCGCTGGTCTTGGCGCTACGGAATCCGCAGCACTGGCACTCGGTGTCGGCGTTCGCACCGATCTCGAATCCCTCGGTGGTGCCCTGGGGCGAGAATGCCTTCGGCAACTATCTAGGCGCCGATCGAGCAAGCTGGAAAAACTGGGATGCCGCGGAACTGATGCGCCAGCACGCATATCCCGGATCAATCCTGATCGACCAGGGCGGTGCCGATCAGTTTCTCGAGGTGCAGCTCAAGCCAGAATCGCTTGAGCTTGCAGCGAAGGCGTCGGGACAGGTGCTGACACTGCGCATGCAGGAGGCTTACGACCACTCGTACTGGTTTGTGCAGAGCTTCATCGCCGATCACCTGCGGCATCACGCAAACAATCTGCTGTAGCGCGCTGATGCGTCGAAGTACACATCCACGGCGAATCGGGGCCGTCAATCAACCATGAGCAAGGACGCAAGCACGATATGAAATCCAGAGCAGCAGTCGCCTGGGAAGCAGGCAGGCCACTCTCGATCGAAGAGGTCGAGGTTGCCGCACCCAAGGCCGGCGAAGTGCTGGTACAGGTAGTGGCGACGGGTGTGTGTCATACCGACGCATTCACCTTGTCCGGTGCCGATCCGGAAGGTTTGTTCCCGGTGATTCTCGGCCATGAAGGCGGCGGCATCGTGCGCGAAATCGGCGCCGGCGTGAACAGCGTCAAGCCGGGCGATCACGTCATTCCGCTGTATACGCCGGAATGCGGTGAGTGCAAGTTCTGCAAGTCCGGCAAGACCAATCTGTGCCAGAAGATTCGCGTGACGCAGGGCAAGGGCTTGATGCCGGACGGCACCTCGCGCTTCTCGATCAAGGGCAAGACCATCCTGCATTACATGGGCACCAGCACGTTTTCCGAATACACCGTGCTGCCGGAAATCTCGCTGGCGAAGATCAATCCGAAGGCGCCACTGGATAAAGTCTGTCTGCTCGGTTGCGGCATTACCACCGGCATCGGTGCGGTGCTCAACACCGCAAAAGTGCCGCCCGGCGCGAGCGTTGCTGTGTTCGGTCTTGGCGGTATCGGCTTGTCGGTGCTGCAGGGCGCGGTGATGGCGCAGGCCGGGCGCATCATTGCGATCGACGCCAATCCGAGCAAGTTCGAAATGGCGCGCTCGCTCGGCGCGACCGACTGCATCAATCCGAAGGACTATCCGGATACGCCGATCCAACAGGTCATCGTCGATCTGACCGACGGCGGTGTCGATTACTCGTTCGAATGCATCGGCAATGTACAAGTGATGCGTGCTGCGCTCGAGTGCTGCCATAAAGGCTGGGGCGAGTCGATCATCATCGGTGTGGCCGGTGCCGGGCAGGAGATCAGCACGCGCCCGTTTCAACTCGTCACCGGCCGCGTCTGGCGCGGCTCGGCTTTTGGCGGCGTCAAGGGACGTTCACAGCTGCCGGCTTACGTCGAGCGCTATCTAGGTGGCGAAATCAAGATCGACGAAATGATCACCGAAGTGCTGCCGCTGGAACAGATCAACCAGGCATTCGATCTGATGCACGCAGGCAAGGTGATTCGCTCGGTGATTCTTTTTTAGCCGCGTTCCGTGCGGCAACTGCCGGGCGGCAGCCTGTCGGCGTTCGCGGTTCAATACTTCCAGTCGAAGCTGGCGCCGGCCAGCACGCTGCGGCCCGGACCCGGCTCGTAGAAACGGCCGTTGCCGTCGTTGACGATGACCGAGCCGATGTAATCCTCGTCGAGCAGATTGTCGAGTTGTACGAAGGTGCGGATGCGCCAGTGTTCAAGATCGAACGCGTAGCCGCCGTTGACGCCCAGCAGCGCGTAGCTCGGCGCGGTGCTGCTATTGGTATCGTTGGCCGGCACATCGCTGAGGTAGCGCGCGTTCACTTCCGCGTGCCAGCCGCGCTCGCCGCCCCAACGCAGCGCGCTGTACAAGTCCGATTCGGCGACGCCGGGAATGCGGTTGCCGGCCAGCACGGGTGTGTTCAGCACGGTGCAGCCGGTGGTGACGCAAGTCAGATAGCGGGTGCGAATGGTGGCATCGACATAGGTGTAGGCCAGCTGCAGATGCCAGTTGTCTGCGAACTCGGTATCGAGCGAAGCCTCGACGCCCTGACGCCGCGTGCGATCGACGTTCTGATAGGTCGAGCGCCCGCCGCTGTTGGTGGCGACCACCAGCTCGTGCCGCGTGATGCCCTGGAACAGCGCGACGCCGGCCTGCGTGTGTTCGCGCAGGCGCCATTTGGCACCGACTTCGGCATTGTTGGTGCGCGCCGCCTGCAGTGCGAAGTTGAGGCCGGACGCGCCATCAGGTCGATAGGCCAGCTCGTTTAGCGTCGGCGTCTCGACGCCTTCGCCGTAGGCCGCGTACAGGTGCAGCGCTGGATTCAATTTGTAGAGCACGCCGCCGACCGGAGTGGTCGCGTAGTAGCCGGCACGACCGCTGTCGTCGCCGTTGAGGCCGTTCTGGTAGTGGTCTTTCGAGTCGAACTTGATCTGGCTGTGCCGCACGCCGGCCATCAGCGACCAGTGTTCGCCCGGCTGCCAGCTGCCCTGCAGATATTCATCGAGATCGTAGACCGTATTGATTTCGTCGCGGCGCTCATTGCCCTGCACGCCAAGCGTGGTGTTGCCCATGCCGTCGGTGACGAAGTTTTCGTAACCGCGCCGGTGTTGCGACAGATCGTCGTAACTCAGTCCTGCGACCAGGTTGAACGGCGCGCCTGCCAATAGCGAACGATAAGTCCAGCGCGCATCGGTGCCGCCGTAGTCACTGCCCAGATCGACCACACCGCCGGAGTGGAAGACGCTGCTCTGCGCGCTCTGCGGAATCGACAGGAACTGCCGGATCTGGCGATTGCCGTAATAGCCGAGCACACGCAAGGTCTGGGTGTCGCTCAGCGCATATTCGTAGACTGCGCCGCCCTGCATCTGCTCGACGCTCTTGCGTGTATTGAACTGCGTGGCGACGCTGGCCGATTGGCTCGGCTTGGCGTCGAACTGCACGCGCGTCAGCCCCAGCGGGTCCTGCGCTTCCGGATTCGAGAAATAATTCAGCAGCAGCGTCAGATGGCCGTATTGCTTGAAGTCGAGACCGACTTTGCCATTGAACGAATCGCGCTGCGCGCGGCTGTGATCGCGAAAGCCGTCGGTGTGGAAATGCGTGTAGTCGGCGTTGTAGTCGAATGCCTGCGCGCCGAGATTGGCAATGCCGTTGGCGCCGATATTGGTGCGCCAAGTGCCGTAGCTGCCACCCGCAGCGCCCGCGGAAATCTGCGGCGGCGCATGACCGTCGGCGGTGAAGATCTGAATGACGCCGCCGGAGGAGTTGCCGTACAGCGCGGAGAACGGACCGCGCAGCACTTCGACGCGATCGGCCGAAGCCAAGTTGAAATGCGAGACCTGGCCTTGTCCATCCGGTTGCGTCGCCGGAATGTCGTCGACATACAGGCGTACGCCGCGCACGCCGAAGGTCGAACGCGCGCCGAAGCCGCGGATCGAGAGCTGCTCGTCCTGCGCATAATTCTGGCGATCGCGTGAGAGCACGCCGGCCACCGCCGGCAGGCCTTCCGACAGATTGACGCCGAGCGTGTCCTGATTGAATTCGCTGCCGTCGATGACATCGACCGAAGCCGGCACGTCGAACGCCGGTTGCGCCGTACGCGTCGAGGTGACGGTGATCGGACCCAGTTCGGTGGTTGGCGCATCGGCTGCCATCGCGCTGCCGAGCCACAGTCCCGCGAGGACAGCGCCGAGCCTTATCAGATGCCGCCCGGCGACGGTTGCAGATCGCTGCCGCATCGCCGTGTTCGGCCGCCCGGCGTGTTTGCTTCGCATGTCTCTCTCAGGCAGCTATTCGTTGTCGATATCGTTGCCATTTGCGGCCGAGGCATGGCACCGGCTGCACGCGCGGCATTATGCCATGCGTCTCGACGGTTGTTCCCGCAGCAGCACGGCGTCGTCCGCAGTGCATATCTCGCTACAATAAAAACTCCATCTGCTCCGGCACGGGGCGTTTGCGGCGACGCGCGCAAACGCGTGGAGCGGTGTTCAACACGCTGTGCAGGCCAATTGCCCCACGAGAGGCCGATGACCCTTTTTCCGAAATACAAAGTGCGGGTGCCGTCCGAGCTCGGCGGCATCACTTCGATTGCGCTCGACTCCGAGCAGAGTGCAGTAAGCGTGGGCCTCGAGCAGGCGGATGTCGTCGCGATCTGGCGGGCGGTTGAAAGTCTGTACCGTTCGCAGGCGCATCCGGGCATCGCATTCTGTTTGCGCCGTCGCGGCGCAGTTGTGTTGAACCGCAGCCTCGGTCATGCACGCGGTAATGGTCCCGCTGACGGCGCGCAGGTGCCGAAGCGGCGATTGACGCCCACAACGCCGATCTGCCTGTTTTCGGCATCGAAGGCGGTCACTGCGATCCTGCTGCACAAGCTGGCGGAAGAAGGCGCGATCGATCTCGATCAGCGCATCAAGCACTACATCCCGGAATTCGGACGCGCCGGCAAGAGCCGCACGACGATCGCCGATGTGCTCGCACATCGCGGCGGCTTTCCGACCATCGCACTGAAGCCGCAGGAGCGTAACGTCGAACTGCTGAACGACTGGGATCGCGTGGTCGAACTGATCTGTCGTGCGCCGCCGTCGCATAACCGCACGATGGCGTATCACGCGAT
The DNA here is from genome assembly GCA_028291645.1 of Nevskia sp. Classification (GTDB taxonomy): domain Bacteria; phylum Pseudomonadota; class Gammaproteobacteria; order Nevskiales; family Nevskiaceae; genus Nevskia. The sequence continues at coordinate 9,731 of JAQGNU010000158.1, read as the reverse complement.
CACCGGCGGCTTCATCCTCGCCGAGATTCTGCAGCGCGTAACCGGTGATTCGCTGCAGAACTATCTCGACCAGCGCATCCGCAAGCCGATGGGGCTGAAACACTTCACCTACGGCGTGCCGCAGCGTCAGCGCAGCCAGGTTGCGTTGAACTACAGCGCCGGCGCGCCGGTGTTGTTTCCGGTCTCGAAGGTTGCCGAGCGCGTGCTGCTGATGCCGTTCGCCGACGTCGTCGAAGCCTCCAATACGGCGGCCTTCATGGATGCCGTGATTCCGGCCGGTAATCTCTATGCGACCGCCGAAGAGACCTCGCGCTTCTTCCAGATGCTGCTCGACGGCGGTGAGTACCACGGCAAGCGGATCCTGCAGCGCGAAACGGTGGCGCGCGCGATCAAGCCGGTCGGCCGCATCAGCCTGGATCGCTCGATGCTGATCCCGATGCGCTACAGCGAAGGCATGATGCTCGGCGTCAATCCGGCCGGCCTGTACGGGCCGTGCACGCACAATGCGTTCGGCCACCTGGGATTCATGAACGTGCTTGGCTGGGCCGATCCGGACCGCGATATTTCGGTCGCCCTGCTGAGCACCGGTAAGGCAATACTCGGCAGCCATCTGATCCAGCTCGGCAAACTGCTCACGGCGATCTGCAAGCGCTGCGCCTGATGCTACCAAAGCTGTAGCGAGGCAGCATTGTCAGCGGATCAGTTCCTGGTTCGGCAGCAGGCCGCGCAGTTCGGCCTCGCTGAGATCACGCCACTCGCCGATCTTCAGGCTGCCGAGACGTATGTTGATGATGCGCACGCGCTGCAGCCGGCGCACCTGGTAACCGCAGGCTTCGCACATGCGCCGGATCTGGCGGTTGAGGCCCTGCGTCAGCACGATGCGGAATACGCGGCCATCACCGCGTGCACCGACGCGCACGACGGTGCAGGGCTGAGTCGTCGTTTCGAGTTCGGGCAGGAACACGCCGGCCGACATAGCCGCCAGAAAAGCCGGCGTGATCGGCTGGTCGACGGTGACGAGGTATTCCTTGTCGTGATGATTCTCGGCGCGCAGGATCTGGTTGACGATATCGCCGTTGTTGGTCAACAGGATCAGGCCCTCTGAATCCTTGTCGAGCCGGCCGATCGGAAAGATGCGCTCGCTGTGATTGACGAAGTCGACGATGTTGCCGCGGATGTGGCGCTCGGTCGTGCAGGTGATGCCGACCGGCTTGTTCAAGGCTAGATACACCGCCTTGCGGCGTGCGCCGACGACGCGGCCATCGATGCACACTTCGTCATCGGCTTCGACCTGCGTGCCGAGTTCAGCGCGCTTGCCGTTGACGCTGACGCGACCGCCTTCGATCCACTTATCCGCTTCGCGTCGCGAGCAGATGCCGGTTTCGCTGATGTATTTATTCAGGCGCACCGCGCGCGACGGATGCTTACGCCGCCGAGCGTTTGCGCGACTTCGGCTTCAGCAGCGTGCCGCTGCAATTCGGCTCGCCGCAGCGGCACTGCCACAGTTTTTTCAGGCGCTGCGTGTGGCGGTGCTCCAGCGTGATGCCATAGTCGTAGGTCAATTCCTCGCCGAGCGTGATCGGCCGCAAGGTTTCGATCATCACCCGATCCAGCTTCGGATCTCCGCCGTCTTCGACCAGCACCGGCTGGCAATTCGGCACGCAGCTGTGATTGATCCAGCGTGCGGCATTGCCGTGTTCGCTGCCGTCGATGACGTAGTCATCGTTGAGGATGAACAGGAAGGTGTGGCCGGTTTCGGCATTTTCCGAATAGCGCTCGTCGGCCTCTGCATGCGTCAGCAGGCGGCCACGGTATCGGATCAGATACTTTTCGGCTGGCAGGTCTTTGGCGGCAAATACACCGTTGCCGTGAATCGGCGAACGGCGCACAAGAATCGAGCGGGGCATCGGCAAATCTGCAAGGCGGAAGGGAGCGCGGCTATTGTCGCTTAAGCGCCGTTCGCGGTGTAACACAAAACTGTCGCGCGCATGCAACAATTCGTTCGCATTTCCTTCATGAGCAGTTCCATGCCCCAGGCAAAGGCCAACGGCCTCACCCTCGAATACGAAACTTTCGGTCGCCCGCAGGCGCCCGCAATCCTTTTAGTGATGGGCCTCGGCGGCCAATTGACGCTGTGGCCGGACAGCTTCTGCCAAGCCTTGGCGGAAGCGGGCTACTACGTCATCCGTTACGACAATCGCGACGTCGGTTTATCGAGCAAGATCGATGAAGCCGGCAGGCCGCGGCTGATGCGGGCCGGGCTGGCCTATACCTTTGGTCTGCCGGTTAAGGCCGGCTATACGCTCGACGACATGGCGCAGGATGCGATCGGCCTGCTCGATGCGCTCGCGATCAAACATGCGCACGTCATCGGCACTTCGATGGGCGGCATGATCGCGCAGATTCTGGCGGCCAAGTATCCGAAGCGCATTAGCAGCCTGGTGTCGCTGATGTCGACCAGCGGCAATCCGCGTCTGCCGGGGCCGGCCTGGAAAATCCGCATGCGCCTGGTGAAGCGGCCGACGACGCAGGATCGCGAAACGCTGATCCTGCATGCGATGGGCACTTGGCGGCTGATCTGCAGCCCCGACTACCGACCCAGCGAACAGGAACTGCGCGCCAGCGTCGAACGCGGCTTCGATCGCAGCAGCCATCCGCGCGGTCTGGCGCGGCAGACGCTGGCGATTCTCGCATCCGGCAGCCGGCTCGGCCTGCTCGCTGCGATCCGCGCGCCGACACTGATCATTCATGGCGCCGCCGACCGTCTGCTGCCGGTGGCCGCCGCTTACGAGCTGGCCGAGCACATCGCCGGCGCGCGCCTCGAAATCATTCCCGGCATGGGGCACGATCTGCCGGAGCCGCTGATCCCGCGGATCGTCGCGTCGATCCTGCGCCACTTCGCCACCGCCGAACGCCCGCGTTTGCGCGCACGCGCCTTGAGCTATCAGCCGGCACTCGAAGCCAACGCCGCCTGAGCCGCTGCCTCAGTCGTCGAGACGCGTACGCAAGGACTTCAGCTGACCGCGCCGCGTCTTGCCGTCGACTCGGCGCAGGCGTGAAGCCTTGGTCGGCTTGGTCGCTTTACGCACGCGCGGCACCACCAGGGCTGCACGCACCAGTGCCTGCAGTCGTGCCAGCGCATCGTCGCGGTTCTGTTCCTGGCTGCGGAACTGCTGCGCCTTGATGACGATCACGCCAGCGCGCGTGATGCGCTGATCCGAGATGCCGAGTAGGCGCTCCTTGCACGCTGCCGGCAGCGAGGACGCGCGTACATCGAAGCGCAGATGCACTGCAGTGGACGTCTTGTTGACGTTCTGGCCGCCGGCGCCCTGCGCGCGCATCGCGCTCATCTCGATCTCGGCGAGCGGGATGCTGATACGGGAGGTGATCGGCAGCATGGGGTTCAAAGCCTGGGACCAGCGCCGATTCTAAGCGTGTGAGCCGATTGGCGCGCCCACAAAAAAGGCGCCGCCCCTGCGGACGGCGCCTCTGTATCAGGACTGTACGTATACGAACGGGCCTTAGTGGTGGCCGCCGTGGTAGCCGCCACCGCCGTGGTAATGCCCACCACCGTAGCCGCCGCCGTGGTAGCCACCGCCGCCGTGATAGTAACCACCACCGTGGTAATAGCCGCCGCCGTGGTAGTAACCGCCACCATACCCGCCGAAGACCACGGACGGGCCATAGTAGGCCGGCGCGCCGTAATAGACCGGTGCCGGTGCGTAGTAAACCGGCGGAGGCGGTGCGTAGTAGACCGGGGCTGGCGCATAGGCCGGAATACCCAGGCCGAGGCCGATCGACAGGTTGGTATGCGCCGAGGCGGCCAGCGGAGTCAGCGCGGCGCCAGCCAGAATCGCAGTGATCAGTAGTTTTTTCATCGCACTTCTCCTTGATGCTGCACGCAGGATATCAAGGCAAGGCTTAACCGAATCTGAACCGTGCGCGGCTAGATTCCCATCGTGCTCAGGCTGTTCAGCACCTCGCTCAAGCTGGCGGTCAGCGACGGGTGTTGGACCTCGAAGCGGCGGATCGAATCGCTGAGGTTTTCCAATAGCTGGGTGCGCTGCAAGGCGTCATCGGTGTGGTCGAGCCGGCGCTCGATCGCGGCGATCAGTTGCGCCAGTCGCGGGCGCGCGGCGGCGTCTGCCGGCAATCGCTCGAACTCCGCTTGCAGCGTTTCGAGTTGCTTGCGCAATGCCGAGTTTTGCATGGCTGTCTCCTGAAAAGGGCGCGAGGGCCTCGCTGGCCTTACATCTTGCACCAGCTGTGCAGGGCCTGCGGCAGAAAATAAGGCCTAGTGCGACGGCGCGGCGGCCAGCACATGGCCGCTGACGCTGCTGCCGGCATCGGCGCGCAGCCGCAGATAGATCAGCGAAGAACCGGCGGTAATCAGCCCGATTACGCCGAACGCGATCGCGAAGTCGCCGGCACCCGGCACGCTGCGGCCGTCGAGCAGCAAGATCAGGTGCAGCAGCTGCGAAGCGACACCGACGCCGATGCTCAGCGCCAGCTGCTGCGCAGTGCTGGAGAAACTGGTGGCTTGGCTCATCTGCGCCTCGTCGAGATCGGCGAACGCCATCGTGTTCATGCAGGTGAACTGCAGCGAGTTGAAGAAACCGCCGAGCATCAGCAATGCGACGATCAGCAGATGCGGTGTGGCCGGACGCAGCAGGCCGCAGGCGATTAGATAGCCGGCGATGATCAGCGAGTTGCCGATCATGAGCCGGCGAAAGCCGAAGTATTTGACGATGCGCCGCGCGGTGGTTTTCATCAGCAGTGCGCCGATCGCGCCGGAGAATGTCAGCAAGCCGGAACTGAGCGGCGATAGGCCGAAGCCCAGCTGCAGCATCAAGGGCATCAGCAGCGTGGCGGCGCCGGTGCCGAGACGGAACAAAGTGCCGCCGCTCATCGAAGTGCCGAAAGTCGGAATGCGCAGCAGTCCCAGATTGACGATCGCATGCGGCTTGCCGCGCGCATAGGCCACATACAGCGCCAGCAGCAGGCTGCCGGCGCCGAGCATGGTCCACACCAGGCTCGCCGGCAGCACGCCCTTGCCGAGACTCTCGAAGCCCAGCACGACACCGGCGAGGCCGCTGCCGACCAGCAGCCAGCCGCGAAAATCCAGCGGCGGCAGCTCGGCCGAGCGCACTTCTTCGATGAAGCGCGTCACCAGCCAGTAGCCGACGATGCCGATCGGCACATTGATGAAAAAGATCCAGCGCCACGACACGTAAGTCGCCAGAAAGCCGCCCAGCGGTGGTCCGATAATCGGCGCCAGCAGCGCCGGCACGGTGAGATAGGACATCACCCGCACCAGATCGCCCTTCGGAATTTTGCGCAGCAGGACCAGACGCCCCACCGGCACCATCATGGCGCCGCCGATGCCCTGCAGAATGCGTGCACAGACCAGTTCCGGCATGGTCCGCGACAGTCCGCATAGGATCGAACCGAGCGTGAACAGCAGGATCGCATTGCGGAATACGCGGCGCGCACCAAAGCGATCGGCCACCCAGCCGCTCAGTGGAATGAATACCGCGAGACTCAGCAGATACGAGGTGATCGCCAGACTCAGCCGCAGCGGATCTTCCCGGAACGAACTGGCGATCGCCGGCAGCGCGGTGGCGATGACGGTGGAGTCGAGATTCTCCATGAACAGCGCACAGGCCACGATCAGCGGCACCAGCACGGTGTGATTGGCGAGCGGAACCGCAATCATTTTCGGGGAAGACGTCATCGATTGCCGGATGGACCGGGAATTTGCGAACGAGTTCGCAAGAGTGTGCAGTGTCGTCGATTGACCGCGATCTGCGCGACGGGTGTTCAATTCGGCAATCGGTTGTTACAATCCAGCGACGATGAATGTGAAGCCCGTTGTAATTCTCATCGTCGCGTTGCTGACTACGTCATTGATTGGGCCGCCCGCCGCGGCGCAATCGTCCGGAAAGCCGCAGTACATTTCCGACGACATCAGCGTGACGCTGCGTGAAAAGCCAAGTAACGACGCCGCCCCGCTGGGCGCGCTGAAGAGCGGCGCGCGGGTCACCGTACTCGAAGTGCTGGGCGCCGACAGTTTTGCGCGCGTGCGTACCGCCGACGGCCGCGAAGGCTGGATCACCGCGCGCTACATTTCCGATCAGCCGGCGGCGAAAGACCAATTGCTGCAATTGCGCCAGCAGCTGCAGGAATCGAGCAGCCAAATCCAGAACCTGCAACGCGATCTGCAGGCGGCGCAGCAGCAGCTGACCAAGGCCAAGCCGGCGCTGGACATGGCCGCCGACAACGACAAGTTGCGCGCCACCATCGCCGAGCGCGAGCGCGTCGCCGGCGAACTCGAACATCGTTTCGACGAAGAGAAAGCGCATCGGCAGACGCTGATTACCGGTGCGGCGCTGGCCGGCGGCGGCGTCTTCGTCGGTCTGGTGTTGCCGTGGCTGGCCGGCGGTAGTCGCCGGCGCCGCTACAAGGATCTCGCCTGAGCGCAATGCCGTGATCGCGCGGCGTCGCGGTCGTCGCGGCGTCGTTCGATGAAGCCGCTGATCGTCGGCCTGATCTCCGATACGCATGGTCTGCTGCGGCCCGAAGCGCTGGCTGCACTGCGCGGCAGCGACTTCATCATCCACGCCGGCGACATCGGCGATCCCGAGATTCTGTCGCGACTTGCCGAGATCGCACCGCTGACGGCAATACGCGGCAACAACGATGTCGATGCGGCGTATGCGCAGGTGCCGGAACGTGCCTGGCTCGCAATCGGCGAAGCGCGCATCTACGTGCTGCACAACCGCGCCGAACTGAATCCCGCAATTGACTGGAATCCTGCCGACGGTGCGGCGCATGCAGTGATCAGCGGCCACTCGCATAAGCCATCCTGCGAGCGCTGCGATGGCGTGCTATTCGTCAATCCCGGCAGCAGCGGTCCACGGCGTTTCAAGCTGCCGATCGGCATCGGACGGCTGACGGTGAGCGGGACGAAAATCGAGGCCGAGTTGCTCGAGTTGACCGTATAGAGTTGAAAAAGACGTGGTATGTGCCATAGCACTGAACAGGCATCATGTGATGTATGCTGCGGGCATCACTTCTACTGGAAGCCGCCGCCATGCGCACCACTCTCAATCTCGATGACGACCTGTTGCGGGAGGCGCAGCGGGTTGCCGGCGTCAGCGAGCGCACCGCGCTCCTCCACGAAGGATTGCGTGCCCTGATCCAGCGTGAAAGCGCGCGGCGGCTCGCGCGGCTCGGCGGTAGTCAGCCGCAGGCCAAGGCTGCGCCACGCCGGCGCGCGCGATCCACGTCCGCGACGAAATGATCCTGGTCGATACCTCAGTCTGGATCGATCATCTGCGCAAGGGCGTATCCGCCCTCGCTGCTGCTCTCGAATCCGGGCAGGTATTGATCCATCCCTTTGTCGTTGGCGAACTCGCCTGCGGTAGTCTCGGCGCTGCGCGCCGGGAAATCTTGGCCCTGCTGCAAGAACTGCCCGCAGCGCCGGTGGCCAGCGACGAAGAGGCCGTCGGCTTCATCGAAACCCACCAGCTTTCCGGGCGCGGCATCGGCTACCTCGATGTGCACCTGCTGGCCTCAGTCGCGCTCGCCGGCGATGCCCACATCTGGACGCGGGACCGGCGCCTCGCCGCGATGGCACAGAGCCTGTCTATGAGTTGGAATGCAGAAGAGAAGCGTTGATAGCTGCGAAACTGTCCGGCACTGACGGACTTGGGAAAGAAGCCGCCACGGTGGGCTGATATGCGCGGTACGCAAGGATTGGAACTCAGCGGCTGGCCCGGAAAGCTCGACGCGCGCAGTTGGGCGGTTGGCCGTTCTGTTGCGGGGCATCGATGCGCCGAAGCCTCGGTCATGCCGCCAGCCGATCAGATGCTGCCGACCGGTGTGCGGCGTCAGTCCTTCAGCGTCGCCATGTCGATCACGAAGCGATACTTCACGTCGCTCTTCAGCATGCGCTCGTAGGCTTGGTTGATCTGCTGCATCGGAATCACTTCGATGTCGGAAGTAATGCCGTGCTCGGCGCAGAAATCGAGCATTTCCTGGGTTTCCCGGATGCCGCCGATCAGCGAACCGACGAGTTGCGCACGCTTGAAAATCAGATTGGCGATCTTCAGCGAAGGATCCTTGTCGGGTACGCCGAGCAGGGTCATGGTGCCCTGGCGCTTCAGCAGCGCCAGAAAAGCATTGAGGTCGTGCGGCGCGGAAACCGTATCGAGAATGAAATCGAAACTGCGCAGGTGTTGTTTCATCTGCTGCGGATCTTTCGAGATCACCACTTCATCGGCGCCGAGCCGCTTTGCGTCTGCGGTCTTGCCTGCGCTGGTGGTGAACAAGACCACCTTGGCACCGAACGCGTGCGCCAGTTTCACCGCCATGTGGCCGAGGCCGCCGAGACCGACGATGCCGACCTTCTGGCCCTTGCCGACTTTCCAGTAACGCAGCGGCGAATACGTGGTGATGCCGGCGCACAGCAATGGCGCGACTGCCGACAGTTCGAGCTTGTCGGAGATGTGCAGCACGAAGGCCTCGTCGACGACGATGCTGTTCGAATAGCCGCCGTAGGTGATGGTCTTGCCGTCTTTTTCCTTGCCGTTGTAGGTGCCGACAAAGCCCTTCTCGCAATACTGCTCGAGTCCTTCCTGGCAGCTCGGGCAGCTGCGGCAGGAATCGACCATGCAGCCGACGCCGGCGAGATCGCCAGCCTTGAAGTTCTTCACCGCGGCGCCGACCTTGACGACGCGGCCGACGATCTCGTGGCCCGGCACCATCGGGAACATCGAGCCGCCCCATTCGTCCTTGACCTGATGCAGATCGGAATGACAGACGCCGCAATATTTGATTTCGATCACTACGTCCTGTGCGCGCGGTTCGCGACGTTCGAAGTGGAATGGAGCGAGCGGCGCTTGGGCTTGCGCGGCGGCGTATCCAAGGGTTGCGACCATGCGAATCTCCTGGTGTTTTAAGCGGGATAATTGTTTGGCGCCTAGCTTAGCCGCGCCTGCGGCCGGCTGGCATCAGCAATGTCTGCGTCATAGAGCGACAATGCGCGCCTGAGTTCAGCGCGGGCAAGAATTGCGCAGAAATGTGCAAGTGCCACGCTGCAACTTGCAAGGCCGCACCGCTTGATTCATGCCGCAAGACGGCATAGAGGGAAGGATTCGCGATGTCCGAAGAGCGCTTGATCGAAGTCGAAAGCAAGCTCGCTTACACCGAGGATGCGCTGCAGGTGCTGAGTGAAGTGGTGGCGCGGCAGCAGCAGCAGATCGATCGGCTGCAGTCGCTCTGCCAGCAGCTGGCCGAACGCGCGCGCAGCAATGCCGACAACAGTTTCATCGGCAAGCCGGAAGACGAAATCCCGCCGCACTACTGAGCTGCGTCGGCTTTTGTGCGAGTCGCCGGATTAAACCGGACAGGCCGCAGCAGTTTGTCCACTCTGCAGAGCGGTGATGGCGGCGGCGATCTGTTTGGCAATCGTGTCGATCGCCTGTTGATGTCCTTGCGCCAGTCCGTCGTAGCCGGGACCGACCGGCTGCGATACGCGGCTGCTGCAGGTGCTGATCGTTTTCTGCTGATCCAGCGGATGCACCGTCCACACCGCGTCGATGCGTGCATATCCGCCGAGTGCTGAATCGAAGCGCTGCACTTTCAGTGTCACCCGGTAAGTTCTGATGCCGTTGCCGAACGTCAGGCCGTAGACATCGCGCACACCGAGCGCGCGGCTCAGGTCGGCG
>JAQGNU010000117.1 GCA_028291645.1 Nevskia sp. | reverse complement strand
TCAGTATGGCTCATGACTTCAAAAAAGCAGTTCTGGTTATTTGATGGGGTCGTTATTGTCGAACGTGCGGGTCAATACCTCGCGCAGCTCGTCGAGCAGTTTCTCATCGGTGATCGGCTTGTGCTGCCGGTCGGTGATGAAGAAAACGTCTTCTGCGCGCTCGCCGATGGTGGCGATCTTGGCCGCTTCCAGCAGGATGCCGCGCTTGTGGAAGATGCGGCCGACCATCGACAGCAGCCCCGGCTGATCGGCGGCCACCAGTTCCAGCTCGGTGCGGCTGCGCACGACATCCTGGCCGAAATGCACGGTGGTCGGCGTATCGAAATGCTTCAGGCGATTGGAGCGGCGACGGTTGACGTCGACCACCGAAATCGCCGGATCGCCGATCACCGCGCGCAGGCGGTCGGCAATTTCCTGCTTGCGCACGCGCGGATCGACCGCACCGCCATCGCTTTCCATGACGATGAACGAATCGAGCGCGTAGCCGTCGCCGCTGGTGTTGATGCGTGCGTCGAGGATGTTGAGGCCGAGCTTCGCCAGCACGCCGGTGGTCAAACCGAACAGATGATCGCGATCGCGCGTGTAGACGAAGACCGTAGTGCCGAAGCCGTCGATGACGTCGACCAGCACCAGCGGCAGTTGCGCGTCGCTGGCGGCCGCGATCGCCGGCAGATGCCAGGCCAGTTCGGCCGGCGAATGGCGCAGGAAATAGTCGCCGTCGAAACGCGCCCAAACGGCATCGGCCTTGGCCCTATCGATGCCCTGAGTGCCGAGCAGCGCCAATGCGGCGCGCTTCAGTTCGGCGATGCGTTCGGCTTCGCTGACCGGATTGTCGAGCCCGCGCTCCAGTGCGCGGGTCGTGCTGTTGTAGAGATCGCGCAGCAGGCTTTCGCGCCAGGAATTCCACAGCGCCGGATTGGTCGCGCGGATATCGGCGACGGTCAGCAGCAGCAGATAATCGAGATTGCTGCGCGTGACGACGCGCTTGGCGAAGGCGGTGACGATCTCGGGATTGCTGATGTCCTGCCGCTGTGCGGTCAGCGACATCATCAGATGCGAACGCACCAGCCAGGCGACCAGTTCGGCATCGGCGTGCGAGAGGCCGTGATCGAGACAGAATTGGTAGGCATCGATGGCACCGAGATCGGAGTGATCGCCGCCGCGGCCCTTCGCCAGATCGTGGAACAGGCCGGCGATGTAGAGCAGTTCCGGACGCGGAATCTTGCCCATGATGGCGCTGAAGAACGGCAGTTCGTTCTGGAAGCGATCCATCGCCAGCCGGCGCAGGTTGCGCACCAGATGCAAGGAATGTTCATCGACCGTCAGCGTATGGAACAGGTCGTACTGCATATGGCCGATGATCTGGCCGAACGCCGGCAGATAGCGACCGAGCACGCCGTAGCGGTTCATCCGCCGCAGCGTGTTGGTCAGGCCGTTGCCTTCCTGAAACAGGCCGATGAACAGCGCGCGGGCGCGGATGTCGTTGCGGTGCGCGTCGATCAGCCGGCAGTCGCGGCGGATCATGCGGATGGTCGCGGCACGAATGCCTTCGAGTTCCGGATGGCGCTGCAGCAGCGCGAAAATCTCGATCAGCGCTGTCGGCTGGCGCACGAACACATCGTCGGCAGTGGCTTCGATGTAGCTGCCGCGGATCTGGAAGCGCGGGCTCAACGGCTTCGGCTGTTCGTCGCGGCCCTTGCCGAGGATCGCTTCCTCGAACAGCTGCATCAGCATGTCGTTGAGGCAGGACAGCGATTTGATCGTGCGGTAGTAGAGCTGCATGAACAGCTCGACCGCCTTGTTGTGATCCTGGTCGACGTAGCCGAACAGTTCCGCCAGCTTGATCTGGTTGTCGAACAGCAGGCGGTCTTCGTGGCGGCCGCTGATCATGTGCAGCGCGAAGCGCACGCGCCAGAGGAAGTCCTGGCTGGCGAACAGTTCGTCGCATTCCGGTTTGGTCAGGAAGCCGCGATCGCGCAGTTCGGTCAGCGAACTCTGGCCGAAGTGGCGCCGCGTGACCCAGGCGATGGTCTGGATGTCGCGCAGGCCGCCCGGGCCTTCCTTGACGTTCGGTTCGAGCTTGTAGCCGGTGTCGTCGTACTTGGCGTAGCGCGTGCGCTGTTCTTCCAGCTTGGCGCGGAAGAATGCATCGACCGGCCACTGCTTGTCCGGCGTGATGCGCGACTGCAGGTCCGCATAAAGGCGCGAGTCGCCGACCAGATAGCGCGACTCCATCAGATTGGTGATGACGGTGATGTCTTCCGCCGCGAGTGCTGCGCACTGGGCCGGCGTGCGCACCGCGCTGCCGACTTCCAGGCCGATATCCCACAGGAAGGCGAAGAAGCGCTCGAGTGCGTTCTGCGGGTCGCCGATGGTTTCGCCCGCATGCAACACCAGCAGATCGATGTCGGATTGCGGCAGCAGCTCGCTGCGGCCGTACCCGCCGACCGCGATCAGCGCCAGGCCGGGGGCGTTCTCCGGCAGGAACTGCAGCCAGGCCTGGTGCAGCACTTCGTCGACCAGATGCGCGCGCGCGCGGACCAGCGAATCGGTCGGTGCACCTTCGTGGAACATGCCGTAGAGGCGCTTCTTGCCCCAGTCGAGCGTGGCGCGGAAAACCGCGACCGACTTGTGGTCGCCGTCGATGCGCAGACGCGCGCGCACGCGGCGCGCGGAAAATACCGCCGCCGCTTCGTCTTCGGCCAGTTCGATCTCTGCACTCATTGAATAGTTTTGGCCCTGGATTGCCGCTTCAGTGCGTCTGTTCGCCTTCACGCAAGGTCAGAATTTCAACCCCGGTCTCGGTGACAAGCACAGTATGTTCCCACTGCGCCGACAGCGAGTGATCCTTGGTCACGACGGTCCAGCCATCCGGCAGCAGACGTACGTCGGCGCGACCGGCATTCAGCATCGGTTCGATGGTGAACGTCATGCCCGCCTTCAGTTCCATGCCGGCGCCCGGTCGGCCGTAGTGCAGGATCTGCGGATCTTCGTGGAACACGCGGCCGATGCCATGGCCGCAGTACTCGCGCACGATCGAAAACTGGTTAGCTTCGGCCAGCTGTTGCACCGCATGGCCAATATCGCCGAGCCGCGCGCCCGGCCGCACCTTGCGGATGCCGGCCAGCATCGCCTCGCGCGTGATTTCAACCAGCCGCTTCGCCAGCACCGGCGGTTCGCCGATGTAGAAGGTCTGGCTGGTATCGCCGTGAAAGCCGTCGACGATCACGGTGACGTCGATATTGACGATGTCGCCGCGCTTGAGCTGCTTGTCGCCCGGGATGCCGTGGCAGACGACGTGGTTGACCGAGGTGCAGATCGACTTCGGAAACGGCTGGCGCTCGCGCGTGCCGCCGTAACCGAGCGGCGCGGGGATCGCTTTCAGATCGTCGACGATGTAGTCGTGGCACAGCTTGTCGAGCGCTTCGGTGGTGACGCCGGCCTTGACGTGCGGTGCGATCATTTCGAGCACGGTGGCGGCGGCGCGGCCGGCCTTGCGCATCAACTGCTGCTCTTCTGGGGTCTTGATGGTGATGGACATTCGCAGGAGGATGGGGGCGCTTGGGGCCGCAACAAGGCGGAAGCTGTTCATTCCACGCGTTGTTCCGCGCAGCCCGCTATGGTATAAAGCGCGCCGCCGCAAGGCAATGAAGCGACCGATTTTAGTCGATCGAAAGATCATGATGACGACCAATCGGCGCAAATCCCATCCGCGCCCGTCCCTGGGTGCCTGCTGAAGTGAAAACTGCAAGCAGGTGATCGGCGCGCGGTTTGAATGAACCCAAGGAGATTGGATATGTCCAGCATCACCATGCGTCAGCTATTGGAGGCCGGTGTTCACTTCGGCCATCGCACCCGTTATTGGAACCCGAAAATGGATGCTTACATTTTCGGCAGCCGTAACCGCATTCACATCATCAACCTCGAACACTCGCTGCCGCTGCTGAAGGATGCCTGCAGCTTCGTCGGCAAGCTCGCCGCCAACGGCGGCCGTATCCTGTTCGTCGGCACCAAGCGCGCCGCGCGCGAAGCGGTCGAAGTCGAAGCGCAGCGCTGCGGCCAGCCGTATGTCAGCCAGCGCTGGCTCGGCGGCACGCTGACCAACTTCAAGACCATCAAGGCCTCGATCAAGCGCCTGCAGGAGATGGAAAAGCAGATCGAAGACGGCACCGTTACCCGTCTGACCAAGAAGGAACAGTTGGTCTTCTCGCGCGAGCGCGAGAAGCTGAACCGTTCGCTCGGCGGCATCAAGGAAATGCCGAGCCTGCCGGATTGCCTGTTCGTGATCGATACCGGCTACGAGAACATCGCTGTGTCTGAAGCCCGCAAGCTCGGCATTCCGGTGGTCGCCGTGGTCGATACTAACAACGACCCGGATAAGATCGACTACGTCATTCCGGGCAACGACGACGCGACGCGTGCGATCAAGGTGTATGCGCAGTGCATCGCCGACGCCATCATCGAAGGCCGCGGCAGCAACACCACCGGCCGCGTCGAGGACTTCGCCGAAGCCGCTGAAGAACGCGGCAACAAGGGCACGCGTCGTCCACGCAAGCCGGTCGTGGCCAAGGCCGACAAGCCGGTCGTGGTCGAAGCGGCGGCCGAAGCACCGGCCGACAAGACCGAGGGCTAAGCGCCCCGAACCACGCCCGCGGCCAGACCGCGGGCGTGGTCGTCATTCGATCGTTTTGATTGGCCTTTACGCTTTCGCGTGAAGGCACTGACTCCAAGAGAACCCAAATGAGTACACCCATTACTGCTGCGCAGGTCAAAGAACTGCGCGATCGTACCGGCGCGGGCATGATCGACTGCAAGAAGGCGCTGGAAGCGACCGGCGGCGATCTCGATAGCGCGGCCGAAAAGCTGCGCATCGATGGCATGGCCAAGGCCGACAAGAAGGGTGCGCGCACCGCGGCCGAAGGCATGATCGGCGTGGCCGTCGGCGGCGACGCTGTCGCGCTGGTCGAAGTCAACTGCGAGACCGATTTCGTCACCAAGGGTGCCGATTTCCAGGATCTCGCCAACAGCGCCGCCAAGCTGGCGCTGCAGCACCGGCCGGCGACGCTGGAAGCGCTCCTGGCGCTGTCGACCGACGGCCATACGCTGGAACAGAAGCGCAAGGCGCTGGTCGCCAAGATCGGCGAAAACATGACCGTGCGCCGCTTCGAAGTGGTCAGCAAGCCGGCCGGCGGCTCGATCGCGCATTACCTGCATGGCGTGCGCATCGGCGTGGCCATCGCCCTTAAGAGCGGCGATGCGGAACTGGCGCGCGACCTGGCGATGCACATCGCCGCCAGCGCGCCGCGCTTCGTCGACGCCGCCGCGGTGGCAGCGGACGTGATCGCAGCCGAACGCAAGGTGGTGGAAGCGCAGGTTGCGCAGGAACAGGCAGACGAGGCCGCAGCCGGCAAGAAGCCGAAGCCGGCCGAGATCGTCGCCAAGATGGTCGACGGCAAGCTGCGCAAGTTCATCGAAGAAATAACCCTGCTGGGCCAGAAGTTCGTGAAGGACCCGGAGCAGACCGTGGAGAAACTGCTGAAGGCCAAGGGTGGCGCGGTGGCCGGCTTCGCCCGGCTCGCCGTCGGCGAGGGCATCGAGAAGAAGCAGACCGACTTCGCCGCCGAAGTCGCCGCGGCGTCGAAAGGTTGATGCAACGAAAAAAGCTCTAAAATGTGAAATCGGCCCCGGCAACGGGGCCTCTTTCTAATTAGGGTTAGTGTCGCGCGTAGGAATTCCGCAGTGAACGACAGACTTGCCGCCCAGCGAGCGACGACGATCTGCGGAATTGACGGCCATCTCGCCCGCTGCGCAAGGAACGTCGTCTCAATATGAGCAATCGTCTGCCGTACAAGCGCATCCTGCTGAAACTCTCCGGCGAAGCCCTGATGGGTAAGCTGGAGTTCGGCATTTCTCCCGACGTGATGTCGTTCCTGGCGCTCGAGATCAAAAACGTCATCGACCTCGGCGTGCAGGTGGCGCTGGTGGTCGGCGGCGGCAACATTTTCCGCGGCGAAGGCCTGGCGCGTGCCGGTATGGATCGCGTCACCGGCGATCAGATGGGCATGCTCGCCACCTGCATCAATGCGCTGGCCTTGCAGGACGCAGTCGAACGCATCGGCCTCGGCGCGCGCGTGCAGTCGGCGATCCGCATCAATGAAGTCTGCGAGGATTTCATCCGCCGGCGCGCAGTGCGGCATCTGGAAAAAGGCCGCGTGGTGATCTTCGCCGCCGGTACCGGCAATCCGTTTTTTACGACCGATTCGGCCGCCGCGCTGCGTGCGATCGAAATCAATGCCGATCTGCTGCTGAAGGCGACCAAGGTCGACGGCATCTACAACGCCGATCCGAAGAAAGACAAGTCGGCTAAGCGCTACGATGCGCTGACTTACGATCAGGCGCTGGATCAGCGTCTCGGTGTGATGGACCAGACCGCGCTGGTATTGTGCCGCGACAACAAGATCCGGCTGCGGGTGTACGACATGGACCGACCCGGTGCTTTGCTCAGTATCGTTAGCGGCGATACCAGCATCGGTACGCTGGTGCAGGTGTAGGGCGGGAAACAGACAAGACGCATTCGCCGCGAGCGCACGGGGTTGCGCCGCGCAGACGGATGCGGCAGCGGTACTAAGGAGTATTTATGGTTGAAGACATCAAGAAAGACGCCACCGCGCGCATGCAGAAGTGCCTGGATGCGCTGAAGCAATCGCTGGTCAAGCTGCGCACCGGCCGCGCCAATACGGCGATCCTCGAGCACATCCGGGTCGATTACTACGGCAATGAAACGCCGTTGGCGCAGGTCGCCAGCGTGGTGGTCGAAGATGCCCGTACGATTTCAATCGCGCCGTACGAGAAGAGCATGGTCAGCGTCATCGAGAAGGCCATCTTCGCGTCCGATCTGGGGCTGACGCCGAATACCGCCGGCACCACGATCCGCATCAATCTGCCGCCCTTGACCGAAGAGCGGCGCCGCGATCTGATCAAGGTGGTGAAGTCGGAAACCGAGCACGCGCGCGTTGCCATCCGCAACGTGCGGCGCGATGCCAATCAGGACGTCAAGGAACTCGCCAAGGAAAAGATCATCACCGGCGATGATGAGAAGAAGGCCGAGACCGACGTCCAGAAGCTGACCGATCAATACATCGCCAAGGCCGAGGAAGTGATGACGGCGAAAGAAAAAGAACTGCTGGCGGTCTAGGGCGGCGAACCTCCGACAGCGATGACGAGCGACCCGCCTGCGATCGAAGTTCCGAACGTGCCCCGGCATGTTGCGGTGATCATGGATGGCAACGGACGCTGGGCCAAGCAGCGCACACGGCCGCGTGCGTTCGGTCATCGTGCCGGCGTTGGCGCGGCGCGGCGCATCGTGCGTGCCTGCCACCAGCACGGCGTCGAAGTGCTGACCTTGTTCGCGTTCAGCCAGGAAAACTGGCAGCGGCCGCCGACCGAAGTGAGCCTGCTGATGCAGCTGTTCGTGCGCACGCTGACGCGCGAAGTGAAGAGCCTGCATAAGAACGGCGTACGCATCCGCTTCATCGGCGATCACCGCGATTTTCCGGCGTCGTTGACGCAGCTGATGGCCGACTCCGAAGCGCTCACCGCAGACAATACCGACCTGACGCTGGTGGTCGCCGCCGGCTACGGCGGCCAATGGGATATTGCGCGGGCGGCGCAGAGTCTTTGCGCCGACGGCCTGCCGATCACGCCGGAAAATCTGGAAGCGCGCCTGGTTCTGCCGGAACTGCCGCATCCGGATCTGTTGATCCGCACCGGCGGCGAAAAGCGCGTCAGCAATTTCCTGCTGTGGCAGCTGGCCTATACCGAACTGTTGTTCGTCGACACCTTGTGGCCGGATTTCGACGAGGCTGAATTCGCCCAGGCGCTGAGCTGGTACAGCGGTCGCCAGCGGCGTTTCGGCCGCGTGCCGGAAGGCACATGAACAAGGCCCACGGCGGCGTCCCGATCTGCTGCTGCGCCGCAGTCGCGCCTGCAGCGGCTTACCGGCACGATGTCGTTGCCAAGTTCAAGCGACGCAACGACGCCTTCGCACTGTGGGCCGCGTTGGCGCGCAGTGCCATTCGCAGGCAGCGCTGAACATGCTATTGCAGCGTCTGCTGACCGCACTGGTACTGTTGCCGGTGGTGTTGGCGATTGCCTGGTTTGCGCCGCTGGGTTGGCTGTTCGTGGCGTTCTCCGCGATCGGCATCCTCGGCGCGTACGAATGGTCCGCATTGCTGGGCCTGACGACGCGGCCGGCGCGCCTGGCCTACACCGCGGGCAGTGCGCTGATCCTGGCGCTGGCCTGGGCCCTGCAGGCCTACTGGCAGTGGTTGGCGGCGATCGAGGTGCTGTGGTGGCTGTTCGCGCTCTATCTGATGTTCGGCTTCCCCGAAAACCTGCAGCGCCATCGGCCCGGTACCTTGGCGCTGGGAATATTGGGGCCCTTGCTGTGGACGCCGGCGGTGCTGTCGCTGGTGATGCTGCGGGCGATGCCGCAGGGCGCCGAGCGTCTGATCTTCCTGCTGGCACTGGTCTGGGCTGCGGACGTCGGCGCTTATCTGGCCGGCCGCAACTTCGGTCGTATCAAGCTGGCGCCGAAAGTTTCGCCCGGCAAAACCCGTGAAGGTGCGATCGGTGGGCTGGTTGTTTGCGTGCTGTGGGCAATTGCGGCTGGTGCCTACGTATTCATGCCGAACGACGCGGCACAACTGCTGAAAGTGGTGGTTTTGAGTTTTGCGGTGGCGGCGCTGTCGATCGTCGGCGACCTCGGCATCAGCATGTTCAAGCGTCTGTCCGGCATCAAGGACAGCGGCAAACTGCTGCCCGGTCATGGTGGGATTCTCGATCGTGTCGATAGTCTGTTGGCTGCTGCGCCGGCGATGGCGCTGGGCCTCTATTGGCTCAAGCTCTGATCTTTACACAGGGTTTTGCAGCGTTTTTTTGCGGTGCACAGGACTTGCGCGCCGCAAGCGCTCATAATTCGAGTTCGCGCGGCCCAGGTTCGCAGGGCGCACCGGCGGCGCGTTTGCAGGAGCGGTTTTATGTTTGAAATGCTTAACAACGGCGTCCACAACACGATCTGGTTCATCGTCGCGATCAGCGTACTGGTGGCGTTCCACGAGTTCGGCCATTTCTGGGTCGCGCGTCGCCTCGGCGTCAAGGTGCTGCGCTTCTCGGTCGGCTTCGGCCGCCCGATCTGGAAGCACACTGCCAAGGATGGTGTCGAGTATGTGCTGGCGATGATTCCGCTGGGCGGCTACGTCAAGATGCTCGACGAGCGTGAAGGCGCAGTCGCCGCCGCCGATCTGCCGCGCGCCTTCAATCGCCAGCCGGTGTGGTCGCGCATCGCCATTTTCGCGGCGGGGCCTTTGTTCAATTTTGTATTGGCGATCGCGTTCTACTGGGCTGTGTTCGTGGTCGGCATTCCCGACTTCAAGCCGATTCTGGCCGCGCCGGTGGCCGGTTCGGTCGGCGCTGCAGCCGGCCTACACGAAGGCGACCGCGTGCTGAGCCTGAATGGCGCCGAGGTTCAAACCTGGAGTGTGCTGCGCACCGATTTGATTTCAGCCGTATTGAGCCGGCAGCCGGCAACCTTGACGGTCGTCGACAAGGCGGGCACCGAACGCGAGCTGCAGCTGGATGTCGGCAAAGTGCGGGTCGATCCGCAGTTCCTGTTCGACGATCTTGGTCTGGATCGCTACTTGCCGCCGTTGCCGCCGAAATTCGGTGAGCTGATTGCGGGTAACGCTGCCGACCTGGGCGGCCTCAAATCCGGCGACGTGGTGCTGGCGATCGATGGCGAGAAGATCACATCGTTTCAGCAGCTGCAAAAGATCGTCGCCAGCCACGCCGGCGAATCGCTGCACTTCGAATTGCAGCGCGGCAGCGAAACGCTGCAGCGCACCGTGCTGGTCGGCAGCCTGCATACCGGTGGCATCACACGCGGTTATTTGGGTGCTGCTTCTGCGCGCATGGTCAATGAGGACAAGATGTGGCAGGATTTGGGCGCCGAGTTGCGCTTGGGTCCGGTTGCGGCGGTGCCAGCGGCGCTGCAGCAAACCTGGGGAATGACCCGGATGGTTGCGCAGCTGTTTTACCGGATGCTGGTTGGCGATATTTCGGTGAAAAACCTGAGCGGACCGATCAGTACGGCGCAGGCAGCCGGCAGTGCTGCTAAAGCCGGGCTATCGGTCTTTCTCGGGTTCGTGGCTTTTGTCAGTCTCAATCTGGGCATCGTCAATCTGATTCCGATCCCGGTATTGGATGGTGGACAGATCGTCAGTTGTCTGATCGAGGCGATCAAGGGTAAGCCGTTGTCGGAGCGGGCGCAGGTGCTGGTACAGCAGCTAGGGCTGGCGCTTTTGGTTTTGATTATGGGATTCGCTATTTTTAATGACATCGCGCGCCAATTCGGCTGATCTGCAGGATCAGTTTCCGCACCCGCTTCCAGCAACTCCGAGCCGACCCTGAATGGGCCCGAACTTCCGACGCAACCGCATTCGCCGCGTTGCCGCAACGCTCGCTGCAGGCCTCGCTTTCCAAGGCTCGGCCTGGGCTTTCGACGCCTTCACGATCCGCGAGATTCGCGCAGACGGTCTCAAGCGTATCGAGATCGGCACCGTGCTTACCTACCTGCCGCTGTCGGTGGGCGATCAGCTCAACGACACCACCTCGCGCCAGGCGATCCGTTCGCTGTATCAGTCCGGCCTGTTCCAGGACGTGCAGCTGCTGCGCGACGGCGACGCCTTGGTCATCAAGGTCAAGGAACGTCCGTCGATCGCGTCGTTCAAGATCGAGGGCAATGAAAAGATCGGCGGCGACGATCTGAAGAAGTCGCTGAAGGATCTCGGTCTGGTCGAAGGCGAGTTGTTCAAGCGCGATCTGCTCGACGGCGTCGAGCAGGAATTGCAGCGCCAGTATCTGGCCAATGGCTATTACGACGTCGATGTCGATACGCAGGTCACCGACCTGCCGAACAATCGCGTCGACATCCATATCAAGGTGGTCGAGGGTCCGGTCTCCCGCATCAAGGAGATCAACATCATCGGCAACAAACTTTTCCCGAAGGAAGAGTTGTTGAAGCAGTTGAAGCTGCAGACCGCCAGCTGGATTCCGTACCTGAAGAACGACAAATACTCGAAGCAGCAACTCGGCGGCGACCTCGAAACGCTGAGTTCCTACTATCAGGATCGCGGCTATCTGCAGTTCAACATCACTTCGGTGCAGGTCGCCTTGTCGCCCGACAAGAAAGATATCTACGTCACCATCAATGTCGAAGAGGGCGATAAGTACACCGTCAGCTCGCATCGCTTCTCCGGCGAAACGATACTGAACGATGCCTTCCTCGAGCGCCTGATCACGACCCACGACGGCGACCAGTTCTCGCGCAAGGAAGCCACCGAAAGCGCCAATCGCATCGAAGCGGCGTTGTCGGATATCGGCTATGCGTTCGCCAAGGTCACGCCGCTGCCGGAAGTCGACGAAAAAGCCCGCAAAGTCGGTCTCAACTACTACGTCGAGCCGGGCAAACGCGCCTACATCCGCCGCATCAACTTCACCGGCAACGCCGGTACCAACGACGAAACGCTGCGTCGCGAAATGCGCCAGCTCGAAGCGGCGCCGTTTTCGAAGAGTGCAGTCGAGCGCTCGCGCGCGCGTCTGGCGCGCTTGCCGTACATCGAGTCGGCGGAAGTCGAAACCAAGCCGGTCGCCGGCACCGACGATCTGGTCGATATCGAGTTCAAGGTCAAGGAACGCGCGCCGGGCTCGGTGCAGTTCGGCGTCGGCTATTCGGGCGCGCAGGGCTTCCTGATCAACGCCAGCGTGGTCAACAGCAACTTCATGGGCACCGGCGACCGCGTCGCGATCACCGCCGAGAACAGCGTACTGACGCGCGTCATCAATCTGAGCTGGACCGATCCGTACTTCACCGAGGACGGCATCAGCCAGACCATTTCGACGTTCTATCGCCGCTCGAAAGGTTTGATCCGCTTTAGCTCGGGCTTCGACTACGACGTCATCGGCGCCGATCTGACTTATGGCATTCCGCTGTCGGAATTCACCTCGCTGCGACTCGGTGTCGGCGTCTCGCAAACGGCAGTGCAGACCTTCCCCGGCGGCAGTTCCGACCAGGTGCTCGATTTCGTCATTAACAACGGCACGGTGTTCAACGACTTCCAGTTGAAGACCGGCATCGGCCGCGATACGCGTAACAAGACCTTCTTCGCCAGCCGCGGTTCCTTGAGCCGCTTGACGCTCGACGTTTCGGTGCCCGGCAGCGATCTCTGGTACTACAACCTCGGCCTGGAACAGCAGCAGTATTTGACGCTGCCGTACAAGTTCTTCGTCGAGTTCAACGGCTCGGTCGGCATGCTCGGCACTTACGGCAAGACCAAAGAAGTGCCGCCGTTCGAGAACTATTTCGCCGGCGGCCCGACCACGGTGCGCGGCTATCGCGATGGCGAACTCGGGCCACGCGACACGCCGAACAACAACCCGTTTGGCGGCCGTCTGCGCACCAATGCGCAGACCCAGCTGGTGCTGCCGTTGCCGCTGGTTAGCGACAACAAGACCACCCGGCTCGGGGTGTTCTATGACATCGGTAATGTGTTTGCGAAGCCCGGCGACTTCCGTTTCGACGAGCTGCGCATGGCATATGGCGTCGGCTTCAGTTTCTTCACGCCGATTCTGGGTCTGCTCGATTTGAGTTACGCTTTCCCGCTCAATGCGAAGCCCGGCGATCAGACCGCGCACTTCCAGATCTCGTTCGGACAGGGTTTCTGATCCTGCCGGCGATCTGGAGTTCCACCCGTTCGTTTCATCGTTTTAACCTAGAGAGAGACCATTTATGATTCAGCAGCGTATGTTTGCGGCCATCGGCGTTGCGGCCGTCCTGTGTTGCCTAGCCGCGCCGGCGTTCGCCGAAACCAAGATTGCCGCGATCAATTTCGAAGAAGTCGTCAACAAGTCGCCGCAGTACAAGTCGGCTGACGCCAAGGTTACGGCGGAATTCGGCAAGCGCCGCACCGACATCGAAACCCAGGGCAAGCAGCTCAACGACGATGCGCAGAAGTATCAGAAAGACCGCGACGTGCTGAGCGGCGATGCGCGCAGCAAGACCGAGAAGGACCTGCAGCAGCGGCAGATCGACCTGCAGTATGCGCAGAAGAAGTTCCAGGACGACTTCGTCGCCCGCAATCGCGAGCTGACGCAGCAGATCGTCAGCCAGATCCGCAGCGTCATCACCGCGGTGGCCAAAGAAAAGGGCTACGACCTGGTCGTCACCGATCCGGTCTATGCTACGCCGGCAGTCGATATCTCCGACGACGTGCTGAAGCGCCTGGCCTCGGCGCCTGACTCGCCCAAGTAAAGGCCGGCGCGAGCGCTTTGCGCAGCGGCTTGGGCAAGGTCCTGCAGTCGCCGCGAGTTTAAAGCCCTTCGCCCTTTGAGCCGCGCCGTGCAGGCCTTGCGACTCGCCGATCTGGCGCAGACCTTTGAACTGCAGCTGATCGGCGACGCCGGTCTGAACATTGTCGGCGTCTGCGCGCTGCTGCCGGGCAAACCCGGTCACTTGAGTTTCTGCGCCGATGCGCGTCTGCGCGCCGGACTCGCGCAGACGCGCGCGGCGGCGGTGGTGCTGGCCCCGCGCGATGCGAAGACTTTCAGCGGCAATGCGCTGGTCGCCAGCGACCCGGCGGTGGCGTTCGCGCGGATTGCCGGGCTGTTCGACGAGCGTGCAAAGTTCACTGCGGGGCGGCATCCTGCGGCCAGCATCGCCGAAGATGCGCAGATCGGCGCGGGGTGCTGGATCGGCGCCGGTGTCGTTATCGAAGCGGCCGCGGTGATCGGTGCGAACAGTTTCATCGGACCGAATTGCGTGATTGGTCGCGATACGCAGATCGGCGCCGGCAGCCGGCTCGAAGCGAGCGTCTATCTGGCGTCGCGCTGCCGTCTCGGTGCGCGCGCGCAAGTGCAGCCCGGGGCGGTGATCGGCAGTCGCGGTTTCGGCCTGGCGCGGGCCAAGGAAGGCTGGATCGAGGTGCCGCAACTGGGCGCGGTGGTGGTCGGCGACGACGTCGAGATCGGCGCCAACACCACGATCGATCGCGGTGCGCTGGACGATACGGTGATCGAGAACGGCGTCAAACTGGACAACCAGATTCAGATCGCCCACAACTGCCGCATCGGCGCGCATACGGCGATCGCGGCCTGTGTCGGTATCGCCGGCAGCACCCAGATCGGCCAGCGTTGCCTGATCGGCGGCGCGGTCGGCATCGGCGGCCATCTGAAGATCGGCGACGATATCGTTATCCTCGGGCGCGCGATGGTGACGAAGTCGCTGTCGGTGCCCGGCGCCTATGGATCGGGTCTGCCGGTGATGCCGGCGCGGGAATGGCGCAAACTGATCGGCCGAGTGCGACGACTGCCGCGCACCGAGCAGCGGCTGCAGGCGATCGAACAAGCCCTCAAAATTAAGCTGTCCGATGGAGACTCTGAGGTTGAGCACGATGACTTCTGAAACGCTGTTCGATATCCGCGACATCATGGGAATGCTGGCGCATCGCTCGCCGTTCCTGTTGGTCGACCGGGTGATTGCCTATGAAAAGGGCAAGTCGCTCACCGCGATCAAGAACGTCACCTATAACGAGCCGTTCTTCGCCGGCCATTTCCCGCTGGTGCCGACCATGCCCGGTGTATTGATTCTGGAAGCGATGGCGCAGGCTTGCGGTCTGCTGACTTCGCTGGATACCGGCATCAGGGCCGATTCCGGCGTGATTTTCTATTTCGCCGGCATCGACGATGCGCGCTTCAAACGCATCGTCGTGCCCGGCGACACGCTGACGCTGGACGTGGCGATCGACAAGGTCAAGCGCACGCTGTGGAAGTTCAAGGCCAGGGCCAGTGTCGGCGGCGAACTGGCCTGCGAAGCCGGGCTGCTCTGCGTGTTCAAGTATCCAGACAAACCGTCGTCGGAAACCCCATCGGCCGCGGCGGTGGCGCCGGAAAACGCATGAACGCTGCGGCGGCGCGGATTCATCCGAGCGCGGTGATCGATCCGACCGCGCAGTTGCATCCAAGCGTCGAAGTCGGCGCGTTCAGCGTGATCGGCGCGCAGGTGCAGATCGGCGAGGGCACCATCGTCGGCGCGCATGCGGTGCTGAAAGGGCCGATGCGGATCGGCAAGCACAACCGCATCTATTCGTTCGTCGCACTCGGCGAAGTGTCGCAGGACAAGACTGCCAAACCGGAAGACGCGACTTCGGTGGTGATCGGCGACGGCAACACCATCCGCGAGTTCGTCACCATCCAGCGCGGTACGCTGAAAGATACCGGCATCACCCGCATCGGCGACGACAACTGGATCATGAACTACGTGCATATCGCGCACGATTGCGCGATCGGCAGCCACGGCATTTTCGCCAACAACTCGACGCTGGCCGGGCACGTCACCATCGAAGACCACGTGGTGCTCGGCGGCGGTACGCTGATCGCGCAATACGTGCGTCTCGGTGCGCACTGCTTTACCGCCGGCGGCGCCGGCGTCACCCGCGACGTGCCGCCGTTCTTCATCGTGCAGGGCAATCCTGCGGGCCCGCGCGGCATCAATATCGAAGGCATCCGCCGGCGTAATTTCAGCGCGGAAGATCTGACCGATATCAAGCATGCTTACCGCATCCTGTTCATGTCCGATGCGCCGGCCGCCGAAGCGCGCGCCGAACTGGCCGAGCTGGCGACGCGCTCGCCGCAGGTGCGGCGGATCAGCGAATTCGTCGAAAGCTCGAAGCGTCTGATTCAGAAGTAGAGGTTAACCGGCCCTAGCCATGCGCATCGCGGTGTTGGCAGGCGAGACTTCCGGCGACCTGCTCGGCGCCGCCATCATCCGTGCGCTGCGGCAGCGCTTTCCAGCGGCCAGCTTCTACGGCGTGACCGGTCCGCGCATGCGCGAGGCGGGTTGCGAAAGTGTTGCCAACATCGATGCGCTGTCGGTGATGGGCCTCGCCGAGGTGTTGCCGAAGCTGCCTTCGATCCTGCAACTGCGCGCCGCACTGCGCCGCCGCTTCCTCGCCGATCGGCCGGACTGCGTGATCGGCGTCGATGCACCGGATTTCAATCTGCCGCTGGAACGTCGACTGCGCGAGGCCGGTTTGAAGACCGCGCATGTCGTCAGCCCGACGGTGTGGGCCTGGCGCGCCGGCCGCGTCAATGCAATCGCGCGCTCGGTCGACTTGCTGCTATGCCTGTTTCCATTCGAGCCGAAGTTCTACGCGCAGCAGGGCGCGACGCTGAAAACGGTGTTCATCGGTCATCCGCTGGCCGAAGAACTGGCCGAGCCGATCGCACAGTCCGCAGCGCGCGAGCGGCTCGGCCTGCCGGCCGCAGCGCGCGTTGTCGCGATCCTGCCGGGCAGCCGTGGCGGCGAACTGAAATACCTGGCCGAGCCGTTCGTGCAAAGTGCCGCATGGCTGGCCCAGCGATATCCGGATCTGCATTTCGTCGTGCCGCTGGCGCAGCCGTCTTTGCGGGCGGGGTTCGAAACGGCCGTGGCGCAATTCGCGCCGCAACTGCACTGGCATCTGATCGACGGCGAATCGCGTGCCGCAATGCGCGCTGCCGACGTGGTCCTGCTGGCATCCGGTACGGCGACGCTGGAGTGCCTGCTGCTGGACCGGCCTATGGTGGTGGGCTACCGCGTGTCGGCGTTCACCGCGTGGCTGTTGCGCAGCCTGCGCTTGTTGAAAGTCGAACGGGTCAGCCTGCCGAACCTGCTGTGCGCGGAAGCAGTGGTGCCGGAATTCCTGCAAGAACAGGCGCAGCCGTCACACTTCGGCGCCGCGCTGGAAAAATTATTGCTGGAGCCCGCCGCGCGCGGGCGCCAGCTGAGCCAGTTTTCCGCGGTGCGGCAGCAACTCAAGCAGGACGCCGCGGCGCGTGCGGCGCAGGCCATTGCGGAGCTTCTGGCGCGATGAAGGCGATCCATATGAGCGCATCGAAATGAACGTCCGTATGCGCCACGCATGCTTCGGCAAGCCGCTGCCGACGAGGCGATAATAGATCGACCGGAACGCGACGCCCTGCGGCAGCAGGCAGCGTCCACAATACCGAACCCGGGCTCACCAAGGTGCGACAGGAAGCGGATGGCGGAATTGATTGCAGGCATCGACGAAGTCGGCCGCGGCTGCCTGGCCGGACCGGTCTACGCCGCCGCGGTGATCCTGCCGATGCAGCCGCGCCTGCGCGGCCTGCGCGATTCCAAAGCGCTCACCGCCGCCGCGCGCGAGCAACTGGTGCCACGCATCGAACAGCGCGCGCTGGCCTGGGCGATCGGCATCGCCACGCCGGCCGAGATCGATGAAATCAACATCCTGCAGGCGACGTTGCTGGCGATGCGGCGTGCGCTGGCGGCGCTGCCGATCGCACCACAAGCTTGCTTGGTCGACGGCAATCAGAATCCGCAGCTGGGAGTGCCGACCAAGCTGGTGATCGGCGGCGACGCGCTGCACGATTGCATCATGGCCGCGTCGATTGTCGCCAAGGTCGCGCGCGATGCCGAAATGCGGCGGCTGTGTGCCGAGCATCCGCAGTACGGCTTCTCGCAGCACAAGGGCTATGGCACGCCGGAGCATCTGCGTGCGCTGCAGCTGCACGGTCCTTGTGCGATTCACCGGCGCAGCTTCGCGCCGTGCGCGCAGCGCAATCTGCAGTTTATCGAGATGCCCGCCGATGGCGATGCGATGCTGGAGCCAGTCGACGATCTGACTGCCGCAGTGCGCAACGAAATGCGGCCATGAGTTTCGTCCACCTCCATCTGCATACCGAGTTCTCGCTGTCCGACGGTTTGATCCGCGTCGAGGCGCCGGCGCGCAGCAGCGCCGGTGCCAACGTGTCCTCGCTGAGCATGCAGGCGAAAGCGCTGCAGCTGCCGGCAGTGGCGATCACCGATCAGCACAACTTGTTCGGCATGGTGAAGTTCCTGAAGTACGCCGAAGCGGCCGGCATCAAGCCGATCGCCGGCGCCGACGTTTGGGTTGAAGTCGGCGGCGACAACGATCCGCCGGAGCGGGTCACGCTGCTGGTGCAGAACGATCCGGGTTATCGCAATCTGACGCGGCTGTTGTCGCGTGCCTATCAGGCAGGCCAGGGTCGCGGCGGGCCACGGTTGCAGCGCGAATGGCTGCTGGAAGGCTCCGAAGGGCTGATCGTGCTGTCGGGCCGCGACGGCGAAATCGGGCGCGCCTTGCTCGCCGGCAATCTGGCGCGCGCACGCGCCGCGGTTAAATTCTGGCGGGCGACGTTCCCGGATCGCCTCTATCTGGAAATCACCCGCTGCGGCCGCAGCGGTGACGAGGATCATCTGCGTGCCGCGGTCGCACTGGCGCGGCGCGATGGCCTGCCCGTTGTCGCGACCAACGACGTGCGTTTCCTCGAACGCGGCGACTTCGACGCGCACGAGGCGCGTACCTGCATCGCGCAGGGCCGCGTGATCAACGACCCACGGCGTCCGCGCGACTACTCGCCGGAGCAGTACCTGAAGTCTGCCGACGAAATGTGCGCGCTGTTCGCCGATCTGCCGGAGGCGGTCGAGAATTCGCTGGAGATCGCGCGACGCTGCACGCTCAGCTTGAAGTTCGGCGTCAACCATCTGCCCAACTTCCCGGCGCCCGCAGGCGTCACCGAATCGCAGTTGCTGGGCGAGCAGGCACGCGCGGGACTCGAGCGACGCTTGATCACGCATGCGCCGGCCAAGCCGGTCGAGGAATATCGATCGCGGCTCGAATACGAACTCGGCGTGATCGACAAGATGGGCTTCGCCGGCTACTTCCTGGTGGTCGCCGATTTCATCGCCTGGGCTAAGCACAACGGCGTGCCGGTCGGGCCGGGCCGTGGTTCCGGCGCCGGTTCATTGGTGGCGTATGCGGTCGGCATCACCGATCTCGATCCCTTGCCGTACAACCTGCTGTTCGAGCGCTTCCTCAACCCGGAGCGCGTATCGCTGCCGGACTTCGACGTCGACTTCTGCATCGAAGGCCGCGACCGCGTGATCGATTACGTCTCGCAGCGCTACGGCCGCGAGCGTGTCTGCCAGATCATCACTTACGGCAGCATGGCGGCGCGCAACGTGGTGCGCGATGTGACGCGCGTGCTGGGTCATCCCTATGGCATGGGCGATCGCATCGCCAAATTGATCCCCGGCATTCCGGCATTCAAGACCGAAGCCGAGAACAGGGGGCGTTCGACGCTCGAGCACGCGCTGGTCGAAGTGCAGGAACTGAAGCAGCTCTACGATGCCGACGAGGAAGTGCGCGCGATCATCGATCTCGGCATGACGCTGGAAGACCTCACGCGCGGCGTCGGCATCCACGCCGGCGGCGTGGTCATCGCACCGCGGCCCTTGACCGAGTACACGCCGCTGTTCTGCGAACCCGGCGGCGCTGGGCTGCGCACGCAGTTCGACATGAAGGATCTGGAAACCGTCGGCCTGGTCAAGTTCGACTTCCTCGGCCTGCGTACGCTTACGATCATTCAAGCCGCGGTCGACCAGATCAATGCGCGTACGCCCGAGCTCAAGCTCGACGTGCTGCAGCTGCCGCTGAACGATGCGCGCGCTTACAGCCTGTATGCGAAAGGTGAAACCACCGCGGTGTTCCAGATGGAATCGCCGGGCATGCAGAAGGCTTCGAAAGACCTCAAGCCGGACAATTTCGAGGACATCATCGCGTTGGTGTCGCTGTATCGCCCCGGCCCGATGGAGCTGATTCCGGAATACTGCCGGCGCAAGCGCGGCGAGGCGCCGATCGAATACCTGCATCCGGATATGGAGATCGTGCTGCAGCCGACCTACGGCATTTTCGTCTACCAGGAACAGGTGATGCAGATGTCGCAGCGCCTGGCCGGCTACACGCTCGGCGGCGCCGACCTGCTGCGCCGCGCGATGGGCAAGAAGATCGCGTCGGAGATGGCGAGTCAGCGCGCGGTGTTCCAGGACGGCGCACAGGGCAAGGGCATCGAGCCTGCCACCGCCAGCGCGGTGTTCGACCTGATGGAGAAGTTCGCCAACTACGGCTTCAACAAGAGCCACGCCGCCGCGTATGCGCTGGTGTCCTACCAGACCGCCTGGCTGAAGGCGCATTACCCGGCCGAATTCATGGCAGCAGTGATGTCGGCGGAAATGAATCACACCGACACCGTCGTCATCATGCTGGCCGAGTGCGAGCGCATGCGCTTGAAGGTGTCGGCGCCGGACATCAACCGCTCGCAGTTCCGTTTCACCGTCAACGATGCCGGCGAGATTCTGTATGGGCTCGGCGCGATCAAGGGCGTCGGCGAAGGCGCGCTCGAAGGCATCATCGCCGAGCGCGATGCGGCCGGTGCATTCCGCGACCTGTTCGATTTCTGCCGCCGCATCGATACGCGCAAGGCCAACAAGCGTGTGCTCGAAGCGCTGATCGGCGCCGGCGCGCTGGATGGTTTCGGTCTCAATCGGCCGAGCCTGCTGGCGACGCTGCCGAGCGCCTTGCAGCTCGCCGAGCAGACCGCCGCAGGCGTGCATGCCGGCCAGGAGGACCTGTTCGGCCTGGGCGGCGCGCGCCAAGCCGAGGGCGAGAAAGTCGAAGCGCGCATCGAGGCCGACTGGCCCGACAACGAGCGGCTGGCGCGCGAGAAGGAAGTGCTGGGCCTGTACCTGTCCGGTCATCCGATCGCGGCCTATCGCAGCCTGATCGAGCAGATCTGTTCGGGCACCATCAAGCACTTGATCGACGAGGCGGCTCCGCCGGCGGGTTTCGACGGCTTCGGCGATGGCGACGAAGGATCGGCACGCCGCCGCCGGCCGTTCCGCAAAACCGTGATGCTGGCCGGTTGGCTCGGCGAAGTGCGCAATATCGGCGGCGATCGGCCCGGCAAGATCGTCGTGCTGGACGACCGCAGTGCACAGATCATCAGCTGGCTCGATTTCGACGCCTGGCAGAAATTCCAGAGCGTGCTGCGGCGCGACTCGCTGGTGTTCGCCACCGGCGACATCCGCGCCGTGCAGCGCGATGGCCGCGACCTCGAACACCGCCTGTATGCAAAGAACTTTTTCGACCTCGACGGCGTTATCCGAGAGTGTGCCGAGCGGGTCGTGCTGACCTGGCGCCGCCCGGCCAGCGAGGTGGCCGGCTTCCAGGCCCGCCTGGCCAGCTTGCGCACTTTCGAAGGCGGCGCCCAGGTGACGCTCGACTACCTCAACAGCCACGCTCGCGCGATCCTTGAATTCGCCCCGGGCTGGCGTGTAAAACTGCAGGAGGCGACACTGTCGGAATTGCGGCGCATGTTGGGCGACAATGGCGTTCAGGTCAGCTACCGGCGCTACGCCCCGCCCGCGACCAACCGGACCGAATCCTATGGCGAGTAACTCGAATCAACTGGTGAATCAATCGGTGAACTATCTCGACTTCGAACAGCCGATCGCCGATCTGCAGAAAAAAATCGACGAACTGCGCTTCATGACCGGCGGCAGCGAACTCAACCTGACCGACGAGATCGCACGGCTGGAGATAAAAATCGGCGAGGCCACCCGGCAGATTTTCGCCAACCTGACCCCGTGGCAAGTGGCGCAGGTGGCGCGCCATCCGCAGCGGCCATACGCGCTGGACTACGTCAACGGCATCTTCACCGAGTGGGAAGAACTGCACGGCGACCGCCACTTCGGCGACGACCCGGCCATCGTCAGCGGCATCGCACGGCTCGAAGGTCGCGCCTGTGCGGTGATCGGCACCCAGAAAGGCCGCGATACCAAGGAACGCATCTACCGCAACTTCGGTTCGCCGCGTCCGGAGGGTTACCGCAAGGCGTTGCGCATCATGAAGCTGGCGGAGAAATTCAATCTGCCGATCATCACGCTGATCGACACCGCCGGTGCCTACGCCGGCATCAGCGCCGAAGAGCGTAACCAGTCGGAAGCAATCGCGCGCAATCTGTTCGAACTGTCGCGGCTGCGCACGCCGGTGCTGGTACTGGTGACCGGCGAAGGCGGCTCCGGCGGCGCGCTGGCGATCGGCGTCGGCGACTACTCGATCATGCTCCAGTACAGCATCTATTCGGTGATCTCGCCGGAAGGCTGCGCGTCGATCCTGTTCAAGAAAGCTGATCGCGCCAAGGATGCTGCCGAAGCGATGCGCATCACCGCGCAGGATCTGCTCGAATTCAAACTGGTCGACGAAATCATTCCGGAACCGCTCGGCGGCGCACACCGCGATCCGGCAGCGATGCTGGCCGCGGTGAAGCTGCGTCTGGTCAGCCACCTCGAGCGCCTCTGTCATATGCCGATGACCAAGCTGCTGAGCGATCGCTACCAGCGCCTGATGACCTACGGTGCTTACGACGAACCGCAGCGCGTGGCGCCGATCAAAGGTGTCGTCGAATCGCGTTGAACCCGCTGCGCGGGCACGAACTACCCGGCAACTACCCGGCTTACGACTGGCGCGAGCGGTTCTGTTGGCCGAGCATTCGATGACGGCCACATTGTCGGCGGCATCGCGAATCTTCTGGTAGCGCTTTAGGGTCATTCCGGATGGTGCAGGTCCGCGGCTTGTTCCATGATGCGCCGTGATGCCCCGGAGATCTGCCGGCGCGTCGGCGTAGCGGCTGCCGCAGTTTGCATAAAAAAAATAGATGAGGAGAGCGGACTTGAGACACCAAGCATGGGTCGTGCTGCTGGCTGCTGCCGCCAGCGCTTGCAGCATCGGCGCTGCCATCGCGGCAGCGCCAAAGCCGGTCGATGCCGCGCGCATCCAGGCCGCGGATGCCGAGCCGGGCAGCTGGATGAGCACCGGCCGTACTTACGGCGAGCAGCGCTTCAGCCCGCTGACCCAGGTCAACGTCGACAACATCGGCAAGCTCGGCCTGGCCTGGAGCTATCGTCTCGATGTCGATCGCGCTACCGAGGGCACGCCGATCGTGGTCGACGGCGTCATGTACGTGACTTCCGCATTCAGCATCGTCACCGCGCTCGATCCGCGCAGCGGCAAACAACTGTGGAAGTACGATCCGAAAGTGTCGCGCGACCGCGATCGCGATGGCTGCTGCGATGTCGCCAACCGCGGCGTCGCGGTGTGGCAGGGCAAGGTCTACGTCGGCGCCTATGACGGCCGCCTGATCGCACTCGACGCCAAAAGCGGCAAGAAAGTCTGGATCACCGACACCGTCATCGATCACGATCGCAGCTACACCATCACCGGTGCGCCGCGCGTGGTCAAAGGCAAGGTCATCATCGGCAACGGCGGCGCCGAACTCGGCGTGCGCGGCTACGTATCGGCGTTCGATGCGGGCAGCGGCAAGCTGGTCTGGCGCTTCTACACGGTGCCGGGCGATCCGAGCAAGCCGCCCGAAAACAAGGCCATGGAAATGGCGCAGAAGACCTGGTTCGGCGATACCTACTGGAAGCAGGGCGGTGGCGGCACGCCCTGGGATTCGTTCGCTTATGACGCCGATCTCGATCTGCTGTATGTCGGCACCGGCAACGGTTCGATGTGGAATCGCGGCGTGCGCAGCGAGGATCACGGCGACAACCTGTTCCTGTCGTCGATCGTCGCGCTCAAGCCCGACACCGGCGAATACGTCTGGCACTACCAGACCACGCCGGGCGACAGCTGGGACTACACCGCGACGCAGTCGATCATCCTCGCCGACCTCAGCATCAACGGCACCCAGCGCAAGGTGCTGATGCAGGCGCCGAAGAATGCGTTCTTCTATGTGATCGACCGCAAGACCGGCGAACTGCTGTCGGCGGAGAAATATTCACCGGCGAACTGGGCTTCGAAGGTCGACATGAAGACCGGCCGGCCGGTCGAAAGCGCCGACGCCGACTGGTCGAAGAAAGCGCAGCTGGTATTGCCTGGACCAATCGGTGCGCACAACTGGCAGCCGATGTCGTTCAGTCCGCAGACTGGGCTGGTCTATATCCCGAGCCAGGAAGCCCCGGCGCTGTATGCGCCGAACCCGGAGGCCAAGTACGGTGGCAAGGGCACCTGGAACCTCGGCATGCAGCCGATCGCGCTGCCGGAAGATCCGAAAGCATTGAAGCCGATCCAGGATTCGTACAAGGGCCATCTGATCGCCTGGGACCCGGTCGCGCAACGCGCCGTGTGGACGCAGGATTACGCCAGTGCCTGGAACGGCGGCACGCTGGCGACCGCCGGCAATTTGGTGTTCCAGGGTACTGCCGACGGCCGCTTCGTCGCCTACGCCGCCGACAAGGGCGGCAAGCTGTGGGAGACGCCGGCGAACACCGGCGTGATGGCCGGGCCGATCAGCTACGAGATCAATGGCGAGCAATACGTCACCGTGCTGGCCGGTTGGGGCGGCGCTTACCCGCTCGCGCTCGGCGCGATCTCGACCACCGCCAAAGTCAAACCCGAAGCGCGCGTGCTGACCTATAAGCTCGGCGGCCAGGCCAAGCTGCCGCCGCCGGACCGCAAGCCCGCTGTGCTGCCGGAGCCGCCGGTGCTGACCGCCAACGCAGCGACGGTCGACGTCGGCCGCAATCTGTTCAATGCGCATTGCGGCATGTGCCACGGCCCCAACGCGATGAGCGGCGGCGTGATTCCCGACCTGCGTTACCTAACGCCGCAGAAGCACGCGATGTTCGCCGGCATCGTCGCCGGTGCGCGGGCACAGCGCGGCATGCCGGGCTTCAGCGATGTGCTGAAGCCGGCCGATGTCGATGCGATCCATCAGTACCTGATCAAGCGCGCGCAGGATTTGAAGGCGGAGCTGGCGGCAGTGCCGCCGGTCGCCGGCGGGCCGTCGGCACCGTGAAGCCGCGGATGAAGCGCGCATTCGCCGCGCGCCAGCTCGGGCTGCTGTAGGCACGCGCGCGGCGTCTAGGGAACCTCTGAAGAAGCGTCGCGAGCGAAGGCAGGTCGCGCGAACCTGGAGCGGAGGAACCGCAGCA
>JAQGNU010000098.1 GCA_028291645.1 Nevskia sp. | reverse complement strand
GCAGCGATACGGTTGAAGCGAATCATCAGCTCGGCTTCCCGGCCGATTCGCGCGAGTACGGCTTGGCGGTGCAGCTGTTGCGCGAACTCGGTCTGTGCCGCATCCGCTTGATGACCAATAATCCCGCCAAGTTCGATGCGCTGGTCAAGGACGGCATCGAAGTGGTCGAGCGGGTTGCGGTCGAATACGGCCGCAATCCGTACAACGCCGACTATCTCGATACCAAGGCGGCGAAGATGGGGCATCTGCTTAAAACGATCGATCAGGCGGGCGATTGAGTTTGCCGCACGGCATCCGGCCCAGGATTGCCGGCCGGCCTGTTGGTCCGGCCGAGACGTTTCCTTTGAGCGCTGCTGGTCGATGAACCTCTATCCACTCGCGCGCGCCGCGCTGTTCCGGATGGACGCGGAGCGTTCGCACGAGCTGACCATTGCGATGCTGTCGCGCCATCCGCACAGCGGCGGGCTGCTGGCCGGACGTAGCGTCGCCGATCCGGTGCGGCTGATGGGACTCGATTTCCGCAATCGAATCGGGCTTGCGGCCGGGCTCGACAAGAACGGCGAATGCATCGAAGCCTTCGACCGCATGGGTTTCGGTTTCATCGAAGTCGGCACGGTGACGCCGCGCCCGCAAGCGGGCAATCCGCGCCCGCGCATGTTCCGGCTGCCGGCGCAGCAGGCGCTGATCAATCGCCTCGGCTTCAACAACCAGGGCGTCGATGCACTGGTGGCGCGCGCCGCGCGCGCGCGCCGGCACGCCGTGCTCGGCATCAACATCGGCAAGAACGCCGATACGCCGCTGGAACTGGCCGAGTACGACTATCTGGCCTGCCTGCACAAGGTCTATCCGGTCGCCGACTACATCGTCGTCAATATTTCCTCGCCGAATACCGTCGGCCTGCGCCAGCTGCAGGAAGCCGATCGCTTCGAGCAACTGCTGGTCAAGCTCGGCGAGGCACGCGAGACGCTGGCGCAGCGGCATGGCAAGCGGCGTCCCCTGCTGGTGAAGATTGCACCGGATATGGACGACGCACAGTTGCTGGCGATCGCCGACGCCGCGCGGCGCCACGGCATCGACGGCTTGATTGCGACCAATACGACGGTGGCACGACCCGGACTCGAAACGCAGCCGATGGCGGCCGAGCAGGGTGGTTTGTCCGGTGCGCCGCTGCGTGCGCGTGCCGACGCCGTGCTGGCAAGGCTGCGCAGCAGCGTCGGCGCCGATTACCCCCTGATCGGTGTCGGCGGTATCCTTTCGGGTGCCGATGCCGAGGCCAAGCGTAAAGCCGGCGCCGATCTGCTGCAGATCTATACCGGTTTGATTTATCGTGGCCCAGGCCTGGTCGCGGAGTGTGCACGTGCGGTCGCCGTGGCAGACTAAAAACTGCAAGAGTTTTTGCATAGTCTGGCGTCAGCGGCCAAGTTTGTCCGGCGGCATGCGGAGCAAAATGCAGAACCGAGCCGGTCCACCGGCCTATTAGAACTATATCGAGGGCTCTATGAAATACGGCTTATGGGGTAGTGCTTTGCTGGTGGCTGGCATCTGGGCGGGGCAGGCGGCAGCCCTCAATACGGACGGTTACGACATTCCATACGTGGGGATTTCCGGTCTCTACGAATTCCCGGATTCCAAGCGCGAGGCCGACATCGGCTACGGCGGGCGTGCCTGGGCGGGCTATCCGCTGACCGAGAACAGCGCGTTCGAACTGTCGTACTTCATGCTGCAGCGCAAGCGCGATATCGACGGCAAGCACGACTTCAACTCCGGACTGTTGCTCGATTACATCTACGATTTCGGCCTGTTCGCCTACGAGCAGAAATGGCTGCCGGACTTCAAGCCTTACCTGCTGTCGGGCGCCGGCGTCGAGCGCGACGACGAACGCGGCAATGTGCATTACAACCCCGCTCTCGAAGCCGGCGCCGGCCTGATGTTCCCGCTCAAGGTCGGCAACTGGAACTGGGGCTGGTCGTTGCGTACCGAAGCGCGCGTGCTCGCCGCCTACAACGATCACGACTTCCCGAATAAGCGGGTGCCGTTCGACGTCCATCTCAATGCCGGGCTCAACATTCCGCTGACCTGGTTTTTCAAGCCTTCGCATAAGCAGACCGATCTGCTGGATTGCCCGACGGCGGTGGTCGATCCGGTCACCGGTCGCAGCGACTGCGCCGCCGATTCCGATGGCGACGGCGTCACCGACACGCTCGACCAGTGCCCCGGCACGCCGGCCGGCACGCCAGTCGACGAAAAAGGCTGTCCGATCGAAAACGGCGCCGATGACGACCACGACGGCGTGCTCAATGGTGCCGACGAATGCCCGCATACGCCGGCTGGCGTCAAGGTCGATGCCAAGGGTTGCGCGGTGGCGCAAACGGTGGTGCTCGACGACGTCAACTTCGAACTGAATTCGGCGATCCTCACCGGTCAGGCGACCCACGTGCTCGACGGCGTGGCGCAGGCACTCAACGCGCAGCAGAACATCAAGGTCGAGATCGCCGGACATACCGACAACAGCGGCAGCCCCAAATACAATCTGGTGCTGTCGCAGCAGCGCGCCGAGTCGGTGCGCCAGTACCTGGTTGGCCGGAGTGTCGATATGGCGCGCATGACCCCCAAGGGTTTCGGCGAAACCCAGCCGCTGGTCTCGAACGATACCGAGAACGGCCGCGCCGCCAACCGTCGGGTCGAATTCAAGATCGTGCTGCAGTAAAGTAGCTGCCGTAACGGGGCGGGGGCCTGCGGGCTCCCGCCTTTTTTATTTTCCGGCCGCACTGCACGACGGCAGCTTCGAGATGGCGGATCCCTACACCGAGCAGATGGAAGTCGCATCGCCCTGCAACCAGATTTGCACGCTGAACGCGGCCGACGTTTGCATCGGCTGCGGGCGCAGCCGCATGGAAGTCGCCGTGTGGGCGCAGGCTTCGCAATTGCAAAAACGCCAAATCGTCGATGCGGCAGCCAAACGTCTGGCCGCGCTGACCGACGCAAGCACGAGGACATCCGCGTGAACCTGCCGCTGCGCGAGGAATTCAAGCAGAGCATCCGCCTGACGGTGCGCTGGGGCGATGCCGACATGTTCGGCCACGTCAACAACGCCAAGTTCTTCACTTACGCCGAGCAGGCGCGCATCGAATACTTCGATGCCTTGCGCGAGCAGGACCCGAAGTTCGGTCAGGACTACGGCATCATTCTCGCCAGCACGGCCTGCGACTTTCTGGTCCAGCTGCACTATCCGGCGCAACTCGATGTCGGCATGCGCATCGAGAAAATCGGCCGCAGCAGCATGACTGCGCGCACCGGCATATTCGTCGGCGAACGTGCGGTGGCGACGGTCAGCGGCGTGATCGTCTGGTTCGATTATCAGCAGCAGAAAACGCTGCCGGTGCCGGACCACGTGCGTGCATGGATTCGTGCGCGCGAGGTCGTCGCGCCGATCGAGTAAGGCCGACGAGCGGCGACGGCCGCCGCTTACTTGAGCGTCTTTTCGACCGAGACGACTTTGCCGTTCTCGAATACCGCGCGCAGCTTGTCGTCCGGCGCATCACCGCCGCTACTCATAGCGACGCCACCACCACCGAAACCATGCCCACCAAAACTGCCGCCGCCGATGCCGAAGCTGAACGCCGGGCTGCTCTCGCGGTAGGCCCAGACCTCGTCCGAACCGTTGGCGGTGGTGCGCGTGTAGCGGCGATCAGGATCGCCCAGCGCCATCCGAGTCATTTCGGGCGTGAAGCCGACATCGATTTCACCGGCGCGAATTTTCTGCTGAACCGCCGGCGGGTAAGTGTCGAACGCAGTCTGCTGATCGCGGATGCGCGAGTCGGTACTCGCGCAGGCACCGAGCAGGAGTCCGGCAGTCAACAAACACAGGCCGGGAAGGCAGTGGCGTAGGGTTCTGTTCATTGTGGTTCTTCTGCGAGTTCGATACAGCTTGGACTGCATCCGCGGTGCTTGCGTTCGCGGCACCGGCATCGCCTCTCTAAAGACCGAGACTGCGCATTTCGGTGGCCGCACTGGCGCGCACCCAAAGTGCTTCGAAATGCTGGCGCTTGATCCGCACGCTGGCAGGATCGGCGCGCCAGATGCGCGCCTGCAGCGCTTCCGGCGCTACCCGTTCGATCACGCAATCCGGCGCCGCAATCAATCGCTCCTCCAGGCGAACACGATCGGGTTCGTCCAGTGAACGACATTCGATGCGGCTCGGCAGACGCTGGATCAGATCGAGCAGCCGCGGTGCGTTCTGTGCCGCCAGCTGCACCTGGTTCAGCAGCAGCCGCAGGCGCGCCTGCTCCGAAGCCAGCAGGCAGCGCTTCAACGCGTCGGCAAACTCCGCGCTGCCATACAGCGCAGGTTCGAGTGCATAGCTCAACAGGTCGATTGTGCGCGGCGTCTGCAGCAGCGCTTCGAGCAGCGTTTCGCGCAACGCAGCGCGGCCTTCGATCAATCGAGGATCATCGGCGGCGCTCATTTGCGCTAGCCGCGACTCAAGGCGTGAAGGCCTTGGCCTGTTCGGCGGCGTCGCCGATATAGCTCGCCGGCGTCATCGCCAGCAGGCGTTGACGGTCCTCATCCGGCAGCGGCAGGCTCTGCACGAAGCTGCGGATCGCATCGCGACCGATCTTGTTGCCGCGCGTCAGCCGTTTCAGTTGCTCGTAAGGTTCCGGCAGACCGTAGCGGCGCATCACCGTCTGGATCGCCTCGGCCAGCACTTCCCAGTTGTCGTCGAGATCGCGGCCCATGCGCCAGGCATCGGCTTCGAGCTTGCTGATGCCTTTCAGCAGCGATTGATAGGCGACGACGCTGTGCGCAACGCCGACGCCGAGATTGCGCAGCACGGTGGAATCGGTCAGATCGCGCTGCCAGCGCGAGATCGGCAGCTTCTCGGTGAGATGGCCGAGGATCGCATTGGCGATGCCGAGGTTGCCTTCGGCGTTCTCGAAATCGATCGGATTGATCTTGTGCGGCATGGTCGACGAACCGACTTCGCCTTCCACCGCGCGCTGACGGAAATAGCCGACCGAGATGTAGCTCCAGATATCGCGGCAAAATCCTATCAGGATCGTGTTGGCGCGCATCAGCGCATGGAAGTAGCGCGCGATGAAATCGTGCGGCTCGATCTGCGTGGTGTATTCGCTGCGCGTCAGCCCCAGCGATTCGATGAACTGATCGGCGAATGCGGTCCAGTTGACCTCTGGATAGGCCGCCATGTGCGCGGTGTAATTGCCGACCGCGCCGTTGATCTTGCCCATGATC
>JAQGNU010000060.1 GCA_028291645.1 Nevskia sp. | reverse complement strand
GACGCCACTGACCTGCCAGATCTCGATCGATTATCTGCATACGCGGGAATTTGCACGGCGCCCGCTGACCTGGCTGCAGCTGATCTCGCGCAACGGCGGCACGCTGTCGTACAGCCCGACCTTCGGCTACGAGCTATGCGCACGTCGTGCCGAGAAATTGGGGCCGGAAAATCTGGACCTGTCGCGCTGGCGTGCCGCCGGCATCGGCGGTGACATGGTGCGACCAGAGCCGCTGCAAAAGTTTTCCGAGACGTTTGCACCCGCCGGTTTCCGCGCCAACGCATTCGTCGCCAGCTATGGCATGGCGGAGGCCTCGCTGGCGCTGTCGTTCGCGCCGCTGGGCCAGGGCATCCGCGCCGACCTGATCGATACCGACCGGCTCGAGCGCGAGCATCGCGCGATCACGCCGACAGCAAGTGCCGGCCGCACCCGCGAATTCGTGCACTGCGGCCGCATCCTGCCGGGTCATACACTGGAAGTGCGTGATGAATTCAATCGCCCGCTGGCGGATCGGCGCGTCGGTGTGATTTACGTGCGTGGCCCGAGTTTGATGGAAGCGTATTTCGGGCACCCCGAGGAAACCGCGAAAATCCTGTCGCCGGACGGCTGGCTCAACACCGGTGATCTTGGCTATCTCGCCGACGGCGACGTCGTCATCACCGGCCGTGCCAAGGATCTGATCATTCTCAACGGTCGCAACATCTGGCCGCAGGATCTGGAGTGGACTGCCGAGAGCGAAGTCAGTGCGCTGCGCAGCGGCGATGTCGCCGCATTCGCAGTCGATGGCGATGGTGGCGACAATGTCGTCGTGTTATTCGAATGCCGCGTGTCCGATGCGGATGCGCGTGAAGCGCTACGCGATGCGGTGGCCGGCGTGCTGCGCCGGCGTCACGGTGTCGAAGCGCTGGTCGTGCCGGTATCGCCGCGTGCGCTGCCGCAGACTTCATCCGGCAAGCTGAGCCGCGCGAAGGCGAAGATGCTGTACCTGCAGGGAGCGTTCGAGCTCAAGCGTGCCACCGCTGAAAGCTGACGCGGGTCCGCTGGTCGCGGTGACCGGTGCCACCGGCTTCGTCGGCCGGCATCTGGTCCGTGAATTGGCGGCATGCGGCATGCGCGTGCGCATCCTGACGCGGCGCGATCCGGTCAATTCCTGGTGGCGTGACCTGGCTCTGGAAGTCGTGCCGGGAAGTCTCAATGACGCCAGCGCTCTGCGGCAGCTGGTTGCCGGCACTGATGCCGTCGTTCACGGCGCCGGGCTGATCAAGGCGGTCGATACGGCGCAGTTCATGGCGGTCAATCGTGATGCTACGCGCGCCCTCGCCGAGGCGACGCGGCGCGGCGCGCCGGCCGCGCATTTCCTGCATATATCGAGTCTCGCCGCACGTGAGCCAACGCTGTCGGGCTATGCCGCCAGTAAGCATGCGGGTGAACACGCCGTGCTCGAAGTTCTCGGCGCCGGCGCGACGGTGCTTCGGCCGCCGGCGGTGTATGGTCCGGGCGACGCGGAAACGCTGATTTTTTTCCGGGTGGCCTCGCATCGACGGGTCTGGGTGCCGGGTAGTACGGCCGCGCGGACGGCGCTGATCCATGTCAGCGACTTGGTCGCCGCAATCGGAAAGCTGATCCGAGCCGTCCCGAGCGGGCGGGTGCACGCTATTTCCGACGAGCGATCTTCAGGCTACAGCTGGCACGAAATCCTCGCCACTGCGGCACAAGCGGTGGGCAATCGAGCCCCCAAATTCCGCTCGCTGCCGCGCATGGCATTGGCGGCGGCGGCACTTGGCGGAGATTTGGGCCGGCGTTTCGGCTACGCTAATATGCTGACTTCGGAAAAATTGAGGGAATTGATGCATCCCAATTGGACGTTGGCCGCCGAAGAACAGCTTACCGGGGTCGACTGGCGCCCCCGATATAGCTTGCAAAGCGGTTTTGGTACTACAGTTGCTTGGTATCGACAGGCGGGCTGGTTGGCGGATATGCCGGCACAATAGGTCGATAAGGCCCAATTTTAACTGTTATTTACTGAAATCCGGTTGCTATTTTGTGACAAACCGGGTGCAGGCGCGTACTATGTTAAGCAAATTTTAAGCAAATCTGCTGCCGCCTTCAAAGACGGCGCTAACGAACCGATTTTATGACGGATAATTCCGAAAATATTCGGGCAGATATAATTACTGCCCTCAAAAAGATTCTACCTCGCCCGCTACCGATTCATGGCGATACCCATATCGTCCAGGAACTTGGATTGGATTCGCTCGCCATCATGAATTTCATGCTGGAAATCGAGGACCGTTTTGATATTTCCATTCCTTTAGACCGCGCTGCCGACATTGCCACCGTGGATGATCTGGTCAGCGCTGTCGAGTCCTTGGTGAAACAAGAAAAAGCATGAGCATCCTTGCCAAGTTTTCTCAGCTGAAGCAAACCTACGACAAGCTCAGCAGCGTACAACCGAACCCCTTCGCCGTAACCTTCGACCAGATTCTGTCGTCGACCGAAGGCGTGGTCGAGGGTCGTCGCACGATCCTGCTCGGCACCAACAACTATCTGGGCCTGACGATGGATCCGGATTGCATCGAGCAATCGGTGCAGGCGCTGCGTCAGCAGGGCACCGGCACCACCGGTTCGCGCGTCGCCAATGGCAGCTACGCCAGCCATCGGGCGCTCGAGCAGGATTTAGCGAAGTTCTTCAAACGCCAGCACTGCATGGTGTTCAGCACCGGCTATCAGGCTAACCTCGGCATGCTGTCGACCCTGGTCGGCCGCGGCGATCACCTGATTCTCGACGCCGATAGCCACGCCAGCATCTATGACGGCGCGCGCCTCGGCCATGCCGAAGTGATCCGTTTCCGCCACAGCGATCCGGATGATCTGTACAAGCGCCTGCGCCGCCTGAAGGACGTGCCGGGCAGCAAGCTGATCGTCGTCGAAGGCATCTATTCGATGCTCGGCGACCTCGCGCCGCTGCGCGAAATCGCGCAGGTGAAGCGTGAAATGGGTGCTTACCTGATGGTCGACGAGGCGCATTCGATGGGTGTACTCGGCGAACACGGCCGCGGTCTCGCCGAGGCGGCCGGCGTTGAAGCGGATGTCGATTTCATCGTCGGCACCTTCTCCAAGAGCCTCGGCAGCGTCGGTGGTTTCTGCGTGGCCGATCTCGAAGGTTTCGACGTGCTGCGCGTGGCCTGCCGTCCCTACATGTTCACGGCCTCGTTGCCGCCGTCGATCATCGCTTCGACGCGCCAGGCGCTGCGCCGCCTGGGGTCCGACAAAGCGCTGCGCACGCGCCTGAGCACCAATGCCGAACGTCTGTATCGCGGCCTGCGCGAGCTCGGCCTGCAGGTCGGTCCGCAGGCCAGCCCGATCGTGTCCGTCGCATTGGAGGATCAGGAGTTGGCGGTACGTTTTTGGAATGCGCTGCTGCAGGGCGGGCTCTATCTGAACCTAGCATTGCCGCCGGCG
This sequence comes from Nevskia sp., assembly GCA_028291645.1. GTDB lineage: Bacteria > Pseudomonadota > Gammaproteobacteria > Nevskiales > Nevskiaceae > Nevskia. The sequence continues at coordinate 9,772 of JAQGNU010000060.1, read as the reverse complement.
ACGCCGACCAATATGCCATTGCTGCGCGCCAGCATCAGCGCGGCGCATAGCCGGCGTCAGATCGATCGTGCGATCGAGCTGTTCGCCGAAGTCGCCGTGAAGCTGGGTGTTCTGCCTGCCGGCGTCAGCGCGCCAGTCGCTCTGGTGGCCTGAACCGCGTCGCGGCGCTCGTCTTTTCTAGCGCAGCACGGAGCGGCGCTTGAGGCGCCAGATGATCGCCGGTGCCGCCAGAATCGGATGGCGGCGCTGCCAAGCGCTCAGCTTGAGCTTGACGCCGGAATGGCGTTCGATTTTCCAAGCCAGGTAATCGGCACCGTTGTCGAAGGTGAACGCCGCTTTCGCCAGCCGTGCGACATTCAACGGCTTGCCCAGCGCCTGCCGCCGCTGCCAGGATTTTTCTGCAGCGCGCCGCTGCTCGGTGCGGATCTGCGGCTGCAGCAGGCCGTCATCGCTCAGCTGAAACGCGATGCCGGCCGCTTTCCAGGCCAGTGGCAACAGCACTTCGTAGTACACCGGATCGAAGCCGACTACGGCGTCGGCGCGTTCACTGCGCTCGACCCGCAGTTCCGTCGCATAGGTTCGGCGAAACAGTGCACGCCAGAAATCCCGCGCCGAGGCTGACTCCGGGCCGAGCCTTGCCGCCCAGCTGGCGGCGGTCGTCGCGGCGCTGGCGACGGCTGCAGCGCTGGCGGTAAGCGCAGCCGCGTCGCGATGCCAGGCGCAGATGACGGGCTGCGTGAAGCGCGCCCACAGCGTGGTGTCGAGGGAACCCAGACGCATGCCGTTTTCGAATTGCGCGAGGCTCAGCACCGCAACTTTTGCGCGCAACTTTTGCGTGCCGATGAGGGCTTCTTCATAGAACACGTTCGGCGGCAGCAGACGATTGGCGGCCGCCGCGAAGCCGCGCCCGTGCCAATCGCTGAGGCGATCGACGACGACATAGAAATCCAATAGACCGTCGGCCAGATCGCCGCCGCGCAAACCCGAGCCGTAGAACAGCACGGCGACCACGCTGCCACGCCCGCGTGCGGCCAGGTGCGCGGCGAATTCCTGCACCGGGTTCGGCGCCGCCGCGGCCAGGCGCCGTTCGATCCAGATCGGCAGTTCCGCATTCACGGCGTCAGGAACTCGAACTCGGGACCGACCGACAGGTCGATGATACCGTCGCGACCGGGTGCGAAGGTTTCGCCATCGACCAGCACCGGTTCGCGCAACTGCAAGCGGATGCGCGTGGCACCGCCGCTGCGATAGCCGTCGGCGCGCATGCGGCGGGTCGGGTGGCCGCTCAGCAGCGGCAACAGCGAACGTCCCAGCTGCGGTGGCGGCGCATCGATGTCGACGTAGCGCAAGGGTCCGCCTTCACCCCAGAACGGCCACAGGCCAAGCATCAGCTTGTGCAAGGTGGTCGCCAGAAAAATGAAGCGCGCGCCGGCGCGCGCCGTGCCTTCATCCAGCGTCACCGTCATCGGTTCGCCGTCGCGCCAGTCGCCTTCACCGCGCAGCGTCTGCTTGAACGCGGCGAACACGGTGACTGCGACCGAAGCGCCATATTTGACGCCGCCATTCAGCACCTGCTCGTGCGCATAGCGGGTTGCGCGCGACAGTGCTGCCGCACCCATGAAGAAGCCGCGCACCGGCGTGTGAGCCTGGTCCGGCCAGCTCAGCGTTAGCGCGGGGCGGCTGATGCGGTGTTTGAAATTTGCGTTTTGCGCAGCGGCCAGCACGCGCCGCAGTGCGGCCGCGCTGTGACCGGCACTGCCGACGTCCGATGCAATCAGATTGGCGTTACCGGAACTGAGCAGCGAGAGTTGCGGCAAGCGTTCGCCATAGGCTGCAGGTAGCGCGGTCAGCACGTCGCGGACGGTGCCGTCGCCGCCGCTGATCAGCAGCAGACCGACTTCACGCCGGGCGAACTCGGCCAGCGTTGCCGCCAGCTCCTCCAGCGTGCTCGGTTCAGCGCGCAGCAGCTGCGGCGAACCTACGCCGAGCAGACGTCCGCGATTGCGCTGGCTGCGCGGATTGTGGATCAAGCCGATCTGTTGCAACGCGCGCGTCACGGCCGCCTGTATCCCGATGTCGGCGGCGAGACGCGGACACAAATGGCGACGCCGGGCGACGCGGCGTACGTGCTGAGGGACGAATACGGGGCCGGGTGTTCCGACATGGCATCATGCAAGCGAATGTAAGCCCAGCATTATCCGTGACCGAGACCACGCTTGCGCACTTTTCCGATCCGCACCTGAGCCATGAGCCGCGGCTGCGCCTGCGCGAGCGGCTCAGCAAACGACAGCTCAGCGCCTGGTCCTGGCAAGGCTCACGCCGTGAACTGCAACTGGGCGGCGTGCTGGAGGCCTTGCTGGCCGATCTGCGCGAACACCGGCCGGATCAGATCGTGGTGACCGGTGACATCACCAACTTCTCGCTGGCAGACGAATTCGAAGCCGCGCAGGCGTGGTTGCAGACGCTGGGCGCGCCAGGTGACGTCAGCGTCGTGCCGGGCAATCACGACGCGCTGGTGGCGATCGACGACGCGCAGGGTCTGGGTCGCTGGCGGCCCTGGATGTGCGCCGATCCAGACCGACCGGCGACGCCGCAATGGCCCTACGTGCGGGTGCGCGGCGAGATCGCCTTGATCGGACTGAACTCGGCGTTGCCGACGCTGCCGCTGCTGGCTTCGGGCAAAGTCGGCGACGACCAACTCGAGCGCCTCGACCAGTTCCTGTGCGAGCTGGGCGCACGCGGTCTGTTCCGCATCGTGCTGCTGCATCACCCGGTCGCCGACGGTGCGGTATCGGCGCGCAAGGCCTTGCGCAATCGTGCGGCGCTGCGCGCAGTGCTGGCGCGGGCCGGCGCTGAACTGGTGCTGCATGGGCACGCGCGCGATGCGCGCTTCGACACCATCGCCGGTCCGGCAGGATCGATTCTGTGTCTCGGACTGCCGTCGTCCTCGGCGGTGCCGAACAGCAAGGATGCAGGCGCACGTTGGCATCACCTGAGCGTGCGCCGTGTCGACGCCGGTGCCTGGCGGTTGCAGGTCAACGCGCGGCTATGGGACGCGCAATCGCGCGGCTTCGTGCGCGGTGGCGGCTATGCGGTGCGTATCGAGCGCGCGGCAGCTCAGTAATGCAGCCGGATGCTGAGTCTGGTGTCGCCGGCGCCGGCAGAAAAGCGCGTGTCTTCGATCGCCGGCAGTCCGGTCAGCGATTTCGGATTATTTGAAAAGCCGTACCTTCGACGGGTAGGCCGGTCCAGCTGCGGTTGAAATGATGATCGTCATTTTCGTCGTGATACAGCGCCACTTCGTAGCGGTCCGCTGCCGGCAGGCGCAGGCAGACTTGCGTGGTCGGCTGGGTCGCCGGCGCGCGCACGCGGGCGAGCTTGCCGTGCGGTGCCAGAAAGCGCTTCGGATCGTCCGGATAGACCGTCACGGTGATATTGCCGCGGGCCGAATGCAGGCCCTCGACCAGTAGGCGCAGACGCACCGATCCCGGCTGCGCATCGCAGGCCAGCGACGGCTCGGCAGCGTCGCCCTGTGCGACACCCAGCGTCAGCCCGATACAGGCGAGCAGTGCCCGGCTAAAATGCCGTAGCGCTGCTGCAGCGTGCTGCTTCGCTTTACCCGCCATACTCTGGTTTCATCTGTTTGCCGCGGCGTCGCGCCGCGATCCTGGGTCGATCATGTCCATCTGCGAATTCACCGTTTTCACCGTCGCGCCGCGATCCGCCGATTGCGCCCCGATGATGGACGTCTGCGGTTCCTGCTGCCAAGTCCAGCGGCCGCGGCAGGCCGCGGCTTCCGCTGCGGTCTGAGCCGCACACGATCCACTGTCCGCATGGCAACGCGTAGCGCACCGATCCTCAACCGCTATCTGCTCGGCCTGCTGATACGGCCGCTGCTGCTGTCGATCGGCGTCGTGTTGGTGGCGCTGTTGCTCGAGCGTCTGCTGCGATTGTTCGATCTGGTCGCGGCCAGCGACAACGCGCTCGATGCCGTGCTGTTGATGATCCTCAACCTGGTGCCGCACTACCTCGGCCTGGCGCTGCCGGCGGCGTTCTTCGCCAGCATCTTCATGGTGGTGGCGCGGCTCAGCGACGACAATGAGCTGGATGCGCTGCTGGCCTCGGGCCGTTCGATCGCCGAAACCGCCCGGCCATTTCTAGGCGTCGCGATTCTGCTATCCCTGTTCAGTTTATATCTGTACGGTTTCCTGCAGCCCTACAGCCGTTATCGCTATCACCAGGTGTCGTACGACGCGCTGCATGCCGGCTGGAACGCACGCGCGCAGGAAAATATTTTTGCCGATGCGGGCCGCGGCTTCGTGCTGACAGCGGATCAGGTCGACGGCACCGGCCGCGGACTCACCGGCGTCTTCATTCGACGTATCGGCGACACCGGCGAGGAGGAAGTGACGACCGCGCAGAGCGGTACGCTGCAACCCACCGCCGACGGCAAGACCTTGCTGCTGGAACTGGAGACGGGCCAGATCGTGCGTGAGCAAGCTGATCATCAGCTACTGAAGGTGCGCTTCAAGCACGGCACGCTGAACGAGCACTTCAGCCCCGATGCGCCGCCATTCCGCGCGCGTGGCGATAGCGAACGTGAGCTGACGTCGGTCGAACTGTGGCGCGAGCTGCATCAATCGGCGCCGCCGTTGCCGCCGCCGCAGCTGGCGGGTGAACTGCAGGCGCGGCTGGTGCGGGCCCTGTCGCTGCCGCTGCTGCCCTTGCTGGCGGTGCCGCTCGGCATGTCGGCCAAGCGCGGTCGGCGCGCACCCAGCGTGATCGTCGCCTGCCTGATGCTGTTGGCCCTGCATCACGGCGTACAGCTCGGCGAAAGCCTGGCCGAGACCGGCCGCGTGCCGGTGATTCCCGCCGTGTGGACGCCGTTGATCCTGTTCGGCGGACTCAGTGCCTGGCTGTTCCGCGGCAGCCTGAAAACGCCGGGCGACAATCCGATCACGCGCGCCGTCGCGGCGATGGAGGGCGCACTCGGCGGCATCAATCTGCGTCGCCGCAAGCCGAAGAAGGGCGCATGAACGGTGCTCTGGCCCGCTATCTACGCCGCTTGCTGGCGCTGCAGACGATCGGCGTACTGGTGGCGCTGACCGCCTTGCTGCAAGTGCTCGATCTGCTCGACGCCACCACCGACATTCTGCAGCGTCATCTCGGCATCGCCGGCATCCTGCATTACACGGTATTGCGCACGCCGGTGGAGCTGGCGCTGTCGCTGCCGCTGGCGATGCTGATCGGTGCGCTGTTCACCTACTACACGCTGGCGCGCAGTCACGAACTGATCGCGATCCAGGCGTCCGGCTTGCACATGGGCTGGGTGGTGAAAGTGTTGTTGCCAGTGGTGCTGGTGTTTGCGCTGCTGCAGTTCCTCGTCTCCGATCGCGTGATGCCGGTGGCCGAAGGCGCGCTGAGTGCGTGGTGGAACTCGACCACGCTGCCCGGCGACGATGACGACGACGCGCCGAAGACGCTGTGGTGCCATACCGACGATGGCCTGGTATCGCTCGATCGCGTCAGCGCCGACGGCCGGCATCTGCTCGGTGTGCGGATCTATCGGCGTAATGCCGACAATCAATTGTCGGCGCGCGTCAGCGCGGCAAGCGCGGATTGGGAGAACGGGCAGTGGCAACTGCGAGCTGCGAGCGAGCTGCAGTTGCAGGATCAGCACGTCATCCGCAGTCCACCGATGGATACGGCCTGGAAAACCAATCTGCGGCCCGACGATGTGCTGCGTTTGAATCTGCCGCAGCCGCACCTGTCGAGTACGACGCTGTTCGGCATCGTCGCCGGTCAGCGCGTCGGCACGCGGCCGCCGAGCTACTACCGTACTTCGCTGTACCGCCGCATCGCAGCACCCTTGGGTCTGATCGCGCTGCTGCTGTTGGCACTGCCGGCGACGCGCGCGGCGCGGCGCGGCGGCGAAGGTGGCGGCCTGCTGTTGGCCGCGCTGGGTGCCGGCCTGGCGTTTGTGCTGGCCGAAGGTTTGATGACCTCGCTCGGCGAAGGCGATCGCGTGCCGCCGCTGCTGGCGGCGTTTGCGCCGGTGCTGATGTTCGGCACCGGCGGCATCGTGCTGCTGCGCCGCTACATCGTCAGCTAAGGAGCCTCTGAATAAGCTACTGCGCTCGGCATCTCGCACGAATCCGGTGCTCGGAATCCTCACATACTCCTATGTATGCTGCGGTTCCTCCGCTCCGGGTTCGCGCGACCTGCTTTCGCTCGCGACGCTTCTTCAGAGGTTCCCTCAAGCAACGAATCGACAACTGCAAAGGAAGCACATGACTGCAAGCAACATTCAGCCGGAGGGATCGCACTCGACGATCGAGATCGTGCCGGTTACGAGCGCCGACATGGATCGTTTTATCCGCGTGCCGTTTCGCGTGCACGCGGACGATCCGCACTTCGTGCCGCCGCTGATACTGGAGCGGCGCGAAGCCTTTTCGCCGAAGATCAACCCGTTTTTCCAGCATGCCGACACGCAGTTCTGGCTGGCGCGCCGCGACGGCGTCGACGTCGGCCGCATCAGCGCGCAAATCGATCATCTGGCGCCGTCGGTGAAGAACGAAGGCGCCGGTCACTTCGGCATGATCGCCGCGGACAACGATCCAGCCATCTTCGACGCGCTGTTCGCCACTGCGGAAAACTGGCTGCGCGCACGCGGCTGCCGGAAAGTGCTGGGCCCGTTCAATCTGTCGATCAACGAAGAGACCGGTCTGCTGGTCGATGGCTTCGATACAAAGCCGATGCTGTTGATGGGACACGATCACGCCTACGTCGGCACGCAGATCGAGCGTCTCGGCTACGCCAAGGCCAAGGATGTGCTGGCCTATCTGATGGACATCACGCAGCCGCTGCCGGACAACGTGCGGCGCTTGGTTGAGCGGCCGTTGAAGGACGAGTTGCGCGTGCGCCCGATGAACATGAAGCACTATCACGACGACATCGTCACCATGACCAGCATCTTCAACGACGCCTGGTCCGGCAACTGGGGCTTCGTGCCGTTTACCGATGCCGAGATCGATCATATGGCGAAGTCGCTGAAGCCGATCCTCGATCCGAAGCTGGTGGCGTTCGCGGAACTCAACGGTGAAGCGGTCGGCTTCGGTGTCGCGCTGCCCAACATCAATGCGGCGATCGGCGATTTCAACGGCAAGCTGCTGCCGTTCAATTGGGCCAAGCTGCTGTGGCGTTTGAAAGTGCGCGGCATCAGCAGCGGCCGCGTGCCGCTGATGGGCGTCAAGCGCAGCATCAGCGGTTTCGGTGCGCGGCTAGTGCCGTTCCTGATCATCGAAGCGATGCGTCAGCAGGGCCTGCGCAAGGGCATGCGCGAAATCGAACTGTCGTGGATCCTCGAAGACAATCTGCCGATGCGGCAGATCATCGAAACGCTCGGCGGCCGTGCGTACAAGACGTATCGCATCTACGAAAAATCGCTGGCGTGAGCGCCGGCGCGATCTCCGGCATGCGCGCATCTGCACCTGGATTGACTGCGCTGATTCTTGCGGGCTCGCGTGGACCGGCTGATCCACTGGCCGTGTATGCCGGCGTCAGTCACAAGGCGCTGATCGAGGTCGGCGGTCGGCCGATGCTGGAGCGCGTGGTCGCGGCACTCGCCGCGGTTCCGGATATTGCCCGCATCGCCATTTCAATCGAGCAGCCGGAGTTGATCGATAGCTTGCCAGGACTGCGCGCCGCTGCGCGCGCGCTGCCGATCGAAGTGCTGACGTCGGCGGCGAGCCCGAGCCGTAGTGTCGGCGCCGCGCTGGAGCACCTCGGTACGCCGTTGTTGGTGACGACGGCCGATCACGCGCTGCTGGAATCCGAGTGGGTGCGTTACTTTCTCGACCAGGTACCGCCCGAAGCCGATGCCGCCGTTGCGCTGGCGAACAAGGCCGTGATCATCGCGGCCGTGCCGGATACCGCGCGCACTTATCTGCGCTTTGCCGACGATGCCTATTCGGGCTGCAATCTGTTTCTGCTGGCAACGCCGGCTGCAGCAGGCGCGGTGCGTTTCTGGCGCGAGATCGAAGCGGAGCGTAAGCATCCGCTGCGCATGATGCGAAGGCTCGGGCTGCTATTCGCGTTGCGCTATGTTGCCGGACGATTGCCGTTGGCAGCTGCGATTGCGCGGCTCGGCGTGCTCGCAAATGCGCGCGCGGCGGTGGTGAAGATGCCGTTCGGTCGTGCCGCGGTCGACGTCGACAAACCGGCAGACTTGGAACTGGTGCGGCGTCTGCTGATCGAGGATCAGCGCAGCAACTGAAGCGCGAGCTTAGTTTTGCGTTGCCTTGTCCGTGCGATTACGGCGCAGGCTGCCGAGGATCACATCCCACAACGGTGAACTGACGCCATAGCCGTGCGTGGCATCGACGAAATGATGCTGCATGTGATGGCGTTTCAGTGCCTTCAGCCAGGCGGCGCGGAAAGTCGCGTGATGCACGGCGTAATGCATCATGTCGTAGATCAGGTAGCCGGCGAGAAAGCCGGCGAAGAAGGCATCCAGATCCGAGCGCGGCAGCAGCAGCCAGAACAGGCCATAGAACATCGCGGCGATCGGCAGGCTCACCGACGGCGGCATCACCAGACGACGCGCGTCGTTCGGATAGTCGTGGTGCACGCCATGAAAAATGAAGTGCAGGCGCTGGCCCCAACTGCTGCTGGGCAGGAAGTGGAACACCCAGCGATGCAGCACATATTCAATCGGCGTCCACACGATCAAGCCCAGCGCGAACCAGACGACAGCACTGAGCGCGCCGAGTCCGTCCAGCGATACGGCCAGTACGACGAAGCCCAGAATCAGCGGCGCGAACACGATCAGCGGTGCCGACCAATGCACTTTCGACATCGCTTCCATCCAGTCGCGCTCGAACATGCGCACGGAGTCGCGCGAATTCGAGACGAATGGGCGTCCGGCACCGGATAGCGTGACGGTGGAGTTGGCCATGTTCAGCGCTGTGCGAAGCGTCGAAGGAGTGCGGCCACGCCCATGCGTGCGCCGGACTGGCGTACGTCTGCGGCCGATGTTTTCGGGCTGCCGGCGCGCAAGAACGCTGCGCGCGCGAACCCGGGTTTTGCTGCCTTCATTCACACTCCGTTTTGCCTTAAAACCTGCCGGCGCCTTAGGGAGGGCCGACGCTGCCCTGCAGGGCAGCGTCTATATTACGGTTTGATGAAGAGGCGGCACAAGCGTCGTGCCAGCGTAGGGCGCTTTCGATCAGGCCAGTTTCTTGTGTCGTGAGCGGCGATTGACGCCGGGTTCGGCGCCGGTGCGACGCCGGAAATCGTCTTCGTATTCGCGGTAGTTGCCTTCCAGATAGACGATCTCACCGGAGTCTTCGAAGGCCAGGATGTGCGTCGCGACGCGATCCAGGAACCAGCGGTCATGCGAGATCACCAGCGCACAGCCGGAGAAATCCAGCAGCGCGTCTTCCAGTGCACGCAGGGTTTCGACGTCGAGATCATTGGTCGGCTCATCGAGCAGCAGCACGTTGCCGCCAGCGAGCAGCAGCTTGGCCAAGTGCAGGCGGTTGCGCTCACCGCCGGAGAGTTCCTTGACGCGCTTCTGCTGGCTCTCGCCCTTGAAATTGAAGCGACCGATGTAGGCGCGTGAAGGCATTTCGAAGGTGCCGGCGCGGATGATGTCGAGGCCGCCGCTGACTTCCTGGAACACGGTCTTGTCGCCATCGAGCGCGTCGCGGCTCTGATCGACGTGCGCGATCTTGACCGTCTCGCCGATGCGGATCTCGCCGGCATCCGGTTG
>JAQGNU010000056.1 GCA_028291645.1 Nevskia sp. | reverse complement strand
ACTGACTCATCCGGAAATCGTGCAGGCGCTGATTCTGATCGACACCCAGGCCTTGCCGGAAAATCCGCAGAACATGCCCGCCTACAAAGTGATGGTCGAGAACTGGGCGCAAAACGGCTTGTCGGCGGAAACTGCCGATGTCCTCGAACACATCATCCTCGGCGACGGCTGGTCGGGTGCGGCGGAATGGAAAGCCAAGTGGCAGCAGGTGCAGCCGCATAACCTACTGCAGTGTTTTGCGACACTCGGCGGCCGCGACGACATCAGCGAGCGCATCGCATCGATCCATGTTCCCGCCTTGGTCGTCCACGGCGACCAGGACAACGCGATTTCCCTCGACCGCGCGCGGCAGATGGCACAAGCGCTGCCGGATGCGCAGCTGGTGGTCGTTGCCGGCGGCGGCCACGCCGCCAATCTGACGCATGCCGACGCGGTGAATCCTGCGATCCTTAAGTTTTTAAGCAATCTACAGTAAGCCTCAGCCTTATCCGCAAGTCTCCGGAGCACTGGTTTGAACAGCTACGACCCCATCGTCCGCACGCCGTCCGCCTACAACTTCCAGCTGCTGATCAAGCAGCTGCTGATTACGCCGGTGGCGCGCGCCTCACGCAATGAAATCGTCTATCGCGACCAGCTGCGCTTCGGCTATCCGACGCTGATCGAACGCATCAGCCGGCTCGCCGGCGTGCTCACCGGCCTCGGCGCGAAGCCGGGCCAGACCATCGCGGTGATGGACTGGGACAGTCATCGCTATCTCGAATCCTATTTCGCAATTCCGATGTTCGGCTGCGTGCTGCAGACCGCCAACGTGCGGCTGTCGCCGGAACAGCTGCTGTATACGCTGAACCATGCCGGCGCCAGCATCATCCTCGTCAACGCCGAATTCCTGCCGTTGCTGGAGTCCTTGTACGACAAGCTGGAAACGGCGAAGACCTTCATCCTGATCGACGAAGCCGGTGCGCAACCGAAGAGTCCGATCCCATTTTCCGGCGAATACGAGCAACTGCTGGCGCAAGCGGCCAGCAGCTACGACTTTCCGGAGTTCGACGAGAACACGCGCGCGACGACGTTCTACACCTCGGGCACGACCGGCCTGCCGAAAGGCGTCTACTACAGTCATCGCCAGATCGTGCTGAACACCTTGGCGACGCTCGCCACCTTCGGCACCAATGCGGCGCAGGGACGGCTGCACAACGAAGACGTCTACATGCCGATCACGCCGCTGTTCCACGTACACGGCTGGGGCATGCCGTATGCGGCGACGCTGCTCGGCATCAAGCAGGTCTATCCGGGCCGCTACGTGCCCGACATGCTGATCAAGCTGATCCGCGATGAAGAAGTGACATTCACGCATGGCGTGCCGACGGTGCTGCACATGCTGATGAATTGTCCGCAGGCCGCGCAGACCGATCTGAGCAAACTGAAGATGCTGGTCGGCGGCTCGGCGCTGCCGAAGGGACTGGCCAAGATCGCGTTGTCGCGCGGCATCGATCTGACCATTGGCTACGGCATGTCGGAGACCGGCCCGATTCAGGTTACCAACCAGCTGCACAGCTCCGAGCTCGGCGGCGATCTCGATCGCCAAGCCGAGTTGCGCACGCGGCCCGGCCGGCCGGCACTGATGTGCGATGTGCAGATCGTCGATGAACAGATGAACCTGTTGCCGCACGACGGCGAATCCACCGGCGAGATCGTGTTCCGTTCGGCCTGGACCACGCAGGGTTATTTCAAGAATGCGGAAACCTCCGAGCAGCTCTGGAAAGGCGGCTGGATGCATTCCGGCGACATCGGCAGCTTCGGCGCCGATGGCGTGCTGCATATCAGCGATCGCGTCAAGGACGTCATCAAGACCGGCGGCGAATGGGTTTCCTCGCTCGATATCGAGGATCTGATCTCACAGCATCCTGCGGTCAGCGAATGCGCCGTGATCGCGGTCAAGTGCCCTCGCTGGGGCGAGCGCCCACTGGCCCTGGTGGTGCCGCATCACGAGCACAAGGGCAAGATCGACGCCGCCGCCATCCGTGCGCATCTGCAGACTTATGCCGACCAGGGCGTGATCTCGAAATACGGCGTGCCGGACACGGTGAAGTTCGTCGATGCGCTGGAGAAAACCAGCGTCGGCAAGCTCGACAAGAAGCTGCTGCGGACCAAGCACCAATAGATCGCGCAGCAAACGCGCGCCGACGCGAAGTCGGCGCACAACATCGATCAACTCGTCAGCGCACGCGCGTCGGCTCGGACACCGCACGACTCTGCGGATAGCCCTGATGCGCAACCTTGTCCTGTGCCGCACGCGCTAAAGCCTCGGTAGGGAATGGTCCCAGCCGCACGCGATACAGTGTGTTGCCATTCGGTCCTTGTGCCGCTGCGGCTTCGCCGCGATAGCCGACGTTCTGCAACAGGCTCAGCGTGGTCTGCGCATTGCCCTGATCGGCGAAGCTGCCAATCTGCACGTACCAGACCTTCGCATCGGGCGCCGCAGCCGCGGCCTTCGCGACTGCCGCCGATAGCGGCGGCGGCGGCGGTGGCGACGACGCCGGCGCAGGCGTCGATGCATTCGACGGCGTCGTGCTGGCGATTTTCGGCGCCGTTTCCGGCTTGTCGGCCTTCACTGTGGGCAGCGTCGCAGGCTTGTCGGCCTTGGCGACCACCGGCGGCGCTGGCGGCTTCGCCTTGGATGGAGCGGCCGTCGCGGCGGCGGGTTTGACGGCTGCACGCTCGCTCGGCGTCGGCGTCGGCGCCTGCGCATCTGCCGGCGCGGCCGTCGTCTGCGCGGATTCGCCCGGCGGCGAGCGCTCATCCGGCGGCAGTTGCGGCGCGCCCTCGGCGTCGCCGAGCGTGTCGGCGGCGCTACCGCCGGAGGACGCGCCAGTCGACAGGCTCGCCAGCGGCACCACGGTCGAAGGCACCGCTCCGTCGCCGTTGCCGGCCTGACGCGGCAGCAGCCAAGTCAGCGCGAACAGCAGCGCCAGCACCACGATCAGCCCGAGCAGGCGCTGCCTAAATTTTTCGTTCATGCGCGATTCCAAGCTTCGATTGGGGGCTCGATTTGAGCTTTGCGATGGCGGCGACACTCAGAAACGAACCGCAGACCAGTACGATATCGTCCGGCCCGGCGACGCGCCAAGCCTGTTCAAACGCGTCTTCGATCGAACCCGCCGCCACGCCGACCATACCGCCTTCGAACGCCAGCGCGCGCAGACGTTCGCTGTCGAGACCGCGCGGTGGCGGCAGGCTGCCGAAGAAGGCCGCTCGCACCAACGGCGCCAGCGCCGCGCACACCGCCGACACCGGTTTGTCGGCGAGCATGCCGAGTGCCAGCACCACGCGGCCGGCATAGCCATCCGCGCGCAGATTGTCGGCCAGTACGGCTGCGGCTTCGGCGTTGTGGGCAACGTCGAGAATCAGCCGACCGAGGC
>JAQGNU010000030.1 GCA_028291645.1 Nevskia sp. | reverse complement strand
AGCTGGAAGGCGCGCGCCGCGCTGGCGATCTCGCGCGCATGGCGGAAATCCAGTACGGCAAGATTCCGGAACTGGAGAAACGCCTCGCCGCGTCACAGAACACGCAGCAGCAGAAGTTCGAACTGCTGCGCACCAGCGTCGGCGAGGAAGAGATCGCCGACATCGTCTCGCGCTGGACCGGCATTCCGGTCTCCAAGCTGGTCGAGGGCGAACGCGACAAGCTGCTGCGCATGGAGCAGGAACTGCACGCGCGCGTGGTTGGCCAGGACGAGGCGGTGTCGGCCGTGTCCAACGCGATCCGCCGCTCGCGCGCAGGGTTATCCGACCCGAACCGGCCGATCGGCTCGTTCATGTTCCTAGGGCCTACCGGCGTGGGCAAGACCGAGCTGTGCAAGGCGCTGGCGAGCTTCCTATTCGACACCGAAGAAAACCTGGTGCGCATCGACATGAGCGAGTTCATGGAGCGCCATAGCGTCGCGCGCCTGATCGGCGCGCCGCCGGGTTATGTCGGCTACGACGAAGGCGGCTACCTGACCGAAGCGGTGCGGCGCCGGCCCTACTCGGTGATCCTGCTCGACGAAGTCGAGAAGGCACATCCGGAAGTGTTCAATGTGCTGCTGCAGGTGCTCGACGACGGCCGCCTGACCGATGGCCAGGGCCGCACCGTCGACTTCCGCAACACCGTCGTCGTGATGACCTCCAACCTGGGCTCCAACCTGATCCAGGACATGATGAGCACGCAGAGCGGCAGCAGCGACTATGCGGCGATCAAGGAAGCGGTGATGACCGTGGTCGGCCAGCATTTCCGCCCGGAGTTCATCAACCGCATCGACGAGGCCGTGGTGTTCCATCCGCTCGGCTCGGCGCAGATCCGCGCGATTGCCGAGTTCCAGACCGTGGGCCTGCGCAAACGGCTGAGCGAACGCGGCATCGGCATCACGTTCACCGACGCCGCGCTGGCGAAGCTGGCCGAAGCGGGCTATGACCCGGTGTATGGCGCGCGGCCGCTGAAGCGGGCGATCCAGACCTTGGTCGAGAACCCGCTGGCGCGTTCGATCCTGGATGGTCATTTCGCGATCGGCGACACCATTCAGGTCGAAGCCAAGGACGGCGTGCTCAGCTTCGAGCGCGCGGCCGACAACGCGAAGTAAGCGCACCGGGCTATCGGGTTGCTAGGTGCAGCCCGCTAGTTCTCTGCTGAAGCGACCTCAGCGCCGTGCGCGAAAGAATTCGCGCAGGATCGCGCCGCATTCCTGTTCCAGCACGCCACCGCTCCATTCGACGACGTGGTTCAGCCGCGGTTGCGCGATGACGTCGTAGACCGAATCCACCGCGCCCGCTTTCGGATCGCGCGTGCCGAACACCAGCCGCGATACGCGCGCGTGGATGATCGCACCGGCACACATCACGCAGGGCTCCAGCGTCACGTACAGCGTGGTGCCGGGCAGCCGGTAATTGCCGAGCATCTGCGCCGCTGCGCGCAAGGCCACCATCTCCGCGTGCGCACTCGGGTCGTGTGCCGAGATCGGCTGATTCCAGCCTTCGGCAACGATCGCGTCGTCCTTGACCAGCACCGCGCCCACCGGCACTTCGCCGGCAGCCGCTGCGCGTTCCGCAAGCAACAGCGCCCGACGCATGTAGGCGCGGTCGGCGTTGGCAGCCAGATCGTTGTCGGGAGCTTGATCGTTAACTTGAACGTCCATGCGCACATTGTCAGGACTTACGCCGCGCCTTGCACGTCGTGGGTCGCGATTCACAGCGCGGCACCGGCTGACACAGAATGGCGCAGGTCCACGATCCAGCACACATGCAAAACTCCTTGTTCGGCGAAGCGGAAGATGTGCAGCAGCCGGCGGCGAAGCGCAACCGCCGCGCGGAATCCGTCGGCGCCCAAACGCCTGACCCGGCTCACGCAGCACTCGCGGCGACGTTGCCGACGTTGCTGCGTCTGGGCACCTCGTCGTGGAACTACCCGGGCTGGGCGGGCCTAGTCTGGGATCGCGACTACCCCGAAGCGAAGCTGTCGAAACACGGCCTGCGTGCCTATGCCCAGCATCCACTGCTACGCACAGTCAGCCTCGACCGCGCGTTTTACCGGCCGCTGACGGTCGATCAATACGCCGCGTATGCGGCCAAGGTTCCGGAGCATTTCCGTTTCCTCGTCAAGGCGCCGAGCCTGGTCGCCGATGCGATGATTCGCAACGACAGCGGGCGCGGCCAGCAGATCAACCCGAACTTCCTCGATCCCGAACGCGCCGTCCACGCATTTGTCGAGCCCGCGCTTGCCGGGCTTGGACGCAAACTCGGTGCGCTGGTGTTCCAGCTCAGTCCGCTACCACCTGCACTGCTCGCCCGGCCCGAAGCAGTGCTCGAACGGCTCGGGGCGATGCTGCAGGCGCTACCGAAACTGGATTCGCAAACAGCACCGGATGGCGTGATTGCCGTCGAACTGCGCGATGCGACTTTCCTGGCGCCCGACCTTGCGCCGCAACTGATTCGTGCGCTGCGCGAAGGCCGCGCCACTTACTGTCTCGGACTGCACGCGAAGATGCCGCCGATCGGCGAGCAACTACCGATCCTGCGCGCGCTGTGGCCGGGACCATTGGTCTGCCGCTGGAACCTGCATCGCCGGCATGGGGCCTACGGTTATGAAACAGCCAAACGGCTTTACGGCGCCTTCGACAAAATCGTCGACGCCGATCCGGAAACACGGCAGACGCTGGCACGCGTAATCGCCGGCGCCACCGGCGCAGGCCATCCCGCTTACGTCACCATCGGCAACAAGGCCGAGGGGTCCGCGCCGTTGTCAGTGGCCGCACTTGCGGAAGCAGTGGTGGCGCTGTGCTTACCGGGCCGCGACGGCTTGAGATCGAATCCCGATTGAGGAGCTTGTTCAAACACCGGGTCGGTCTGCACTTGAGCGCACCGGTGCCGGCTGCCCAACCCGCACTACTCCCATTCAATCGTCGCCGGCGGCTTGCCGGAAATGTCGTAGACCACGCGCGACACGCCGGCGATTTCGTTGACGATGCGGCGTGCGCAGACGTCGAGCAGTTCGTAGGGCAGATGCGCCCAACGGGCGGTCATGAAGTCGATGGTCTGCACTGCGCGCAGCGCGATCACCGGTTCGTAGCGACGACCGTCGCCGGTGACGCCGACGCTCTTGACCGGCAGGAATACGGCGAAGGCTTGGGCAGTCTGCTCGTACCAGCCGGACTTGCGCAATTCTTCGATGAAGATGTGATCGGCCAGGCGCAGCGTGTCGGCAGCGGCCTTGGTGACCTCGCCAAGAATGCGCACGCCGAGGCCCGGACCAGGGAACGGATGGCGATGGACCATCTCGCTGGGCAGACCGAGTTCGACGCCGATGCGGCGCACTTCGTCCTTGAACAATTCGCGCAGCGGCTCGATCAGCTTGAGCTTCATGCGTTCGGGCAGGCCGCCGACGTTGTGGTGGCTCTTGATGACGTGTGCCTTGCCAGTCTTGGCTCCGGCGGATTCGATCACGTCCGGATAGATCGTGCCCTGTGCTAAGAAATCGACACCGGAAATCTTCTGCGCTTCCTCGTCGAACACTTCGATGAACAGGCCACCGATGATCTTGCGCTTCTTCTCCGGATCATCGACGCCTTTCAGCGCCGCTAGGAAACGTTCCTCGGCATTGACGCGGATCACTTTGACGCCGAGGTTCTTGGCGAACACCTGCATCACCTGATCGCCTTCGTGCTGGCGCAGCAGGCCGTGATCGACGAACACGCAGGTCAGCTGTGCACCGATCGCC
>JAQGNU010000227.1 GCA_028291645.1 Nevskia sp. | reverse complement strand
CGTAATGGCTCTTGGCGTAAATGCTGTAGCGCGGCAGCTTGTGGCGCACTTCGCCGGTCAGCGGATCGAACACGCTGATCGCCTCGACTTCGTCGTCGAACAGCTCGATGCGCACCGCCTCGTCGTCGCTCTCGGCCGGATGGATGTCGATCACTTCGCCGCGCACGCGGTAGCTGCCGCGCACTAGCTCGGTCTCGTTGCGCGTGTACTGCATCTCGGTGAGCCGGCGGATGATCTCGCGCTGGCCGTAGCGGTCGCCGATCGCCAGGTGCAGCACCATCTGGAAGTACGACTCCGGATCGCCGAGGCCGTAGATCGCCGATACCGAGGCGACCACGATCGCATCGCGCCGCTCCATCAGCGCCTTGGTCGCCGACAGCCGCATCTGCTCGATGTGCTCGTTGATCGACGAATCCTTCTCGATGAAGGTATCGGTCGACGGCACGTAGGCTTCCGGCTGGTAGTAGTCGTAGTAGCTGACGAAGTATTCGACCGCATTGTTCGGGAAGAACTCCTTGAACTCGCCATAGAGCTGGCCGGCCAGCGTCTTGTTCGGCGCCATCACCAGCGTCGGCCTTTGCACTTGGCTGATGACGTTGGCGATCGAATAGGTCTTGCCGGAACCGGTGACGCCGAGCAGCACCTGATGCGCAAGTCCGTCCTGGAGGTGCTCGATCATCTGCGCAATCGCGGCCGGCTGATCGCCGGCCGGCGCCCAGTCGGCTTTCAATTTGAATGGGTCGGCGGCGCGCCGTTTCAGTCGCACCACCTTGCCGGAGATGTGTTCGAACGCGACTTCGCCGCTGTCTGCCGCTTCCTTCATGAGAATCCGCCTCGAAACTGTTGGTTCGGACCGCGTGAAGCTTGCGGCCGCATTGCGTATTATGTCGCGCCTTTCGACACCCCACCGCCGCAGGAAATCCCGTGGAAATCTCGTACGCCGATCGTGTCCGCCGTATCAAGCCTTCGCCGACGCTGGCCGTCTCCGCCAAAGCCGGTGAAATGAAGGCCGCCGGCAAGGACGTGCTCTCGCTGAGTGCCGGCGAGCCCGACTTCGATACGCCCGAACACATCAAGGCGGCTGCGGTAAAAGCCATCCACGACGGCTTCACCAAGTACACCGCCGTCGGCGGCACGCCGAGCCTGAAGCAGGCGATCATCGCCAAGCACGCGCGCGATAACCAGCTCAACTACGAGCCGGCGCAGGTGCTGGCTTCGGTCGGCGGCAAGCAGGCCTGCTACAACCTGTGCCAGGCGCTGCTCGATGCCGGCGACGAAGTGCTGATCCCGGCGCCGTACTGGGTCAGCTACCCCGACATGGCGCTGCTCGCCGACGGTGTGCCGGTGTTCATCGAGACCACGCCGGCGGCGCGCTACAAGATCACCGCTGCGCAACTCGAAGCCGCGATCACACCGCGCGCGAAGCTGCTGTTCCTGAACAGCCCGTCGAACCCGTCCGGCATGAGCTATACGCGCGCCGAACTGGCCGCGCTGGGCGAGGTGCTGCGCAAGCATCCACGTATCGTCATCGCCACCGATGACATGTACGAAAAGATTCTGTGGGCGGCCGAGCCGTTTGCAAACATCGTCAACGTCTGCCCAGACCTGTACGACCGCACCGTCATCATCCATGCCGTGTCGAAAACCTATTCGATGACCGGCTGGCGTCTCGGCTGGGCCTGCGGACCGAAGGGCCTGATCACGCAGATGTCCAACATCCAGAGCCAGAGCACGTCGAACCCGACGTCGATCTCGCAAGTCGCTGCCGAAGCTGCGTTGAACGGCGACCAGGCTTGTGTCGCCGAAATGACCGCCGCGTTCAAGCGTCGCCACGATCTGCTGGTGGCCGGCCTCAAGCAGATACCAGGCATCCATTGCGCGCCGGGCGACGGCACCTTCTACGCGTTTCCGGACGTCAGCGGACTGATCGCCGCGAAAGGCCTGAAGGATGACCTCGCGCTGGCCGATAAGCTGCTCAACGAGTCGCTGGTCGCGCTGGTGCCGGGTTCGGCCTTCGGCACCCCGGGCACCGTGCGGCTGTCGTTCGCCACCAGTGAAAAAGTGCTGAACGAATCGCTGCGGCGCATCGATGCCTACGCGCGTGGCTAAAGACTAAAGATTCGCCGAAATCGAGCCGGCGGCATTGCAAGGTCGCCGGCTTTGACTACAATACGCGCCTCGTTTCACCAGTTCGCCGCATTCCGCGATAGCTCAGTCGGTAGAGCAAGTGACTGTTAATCACTGGGTCCCAGGTTCGAGTCCTGGTCGCGGAGCCAAATAATCAACGACCTACAACGAAACGCTGCCTCTGACCAGGCGGCGTTTTTGCGTTGTGGGGCCGTTAGCGCAGGCCTGCAGCAATTCGCTGAAACTGGACTGAAACCCACCAGCGAAACCCAAGGGCCATCAATCTGAATGAAGTCATCGCCATCGCCCAGTCCAGTTGAGTGCGCTTCGCCTGCAGGCAAAATCTGGCGAGGCGGTGCAACAAATGATTTATTCGGACCGAAAAATAGTACTAATGGGGGGATTGCCCGATCGTCGGCGATATGTCGAAATCGCAACGCAGGCTGACAGATGAAGCCGCAAGGCGTTTAAAAATACTCGGGGAGACAAACATGCGTCGGATAAACAGGGCAGAAAATCTGTACGGGTTGCTGCTGATTACAGCGACTGCTGGCATCGCCACGGCTTCCAAGGCCGAGGCTGCCGCAGGTGTCCCCCTTGGGGCCGCTTTCCGTGTCGATGCAGCAACCGGCTCTAGCGGCGACTCGCCGCTGGTGGCGCGCAATTCCGTCGGGGACTTTGTCGTCGTCTGGAATGGTAACGATGGCGGCGGTACCGGATCGCATCTGTTTGCACGTCAGTATTTTGCAAACGGCACCCCCAAGCGTGCCCAATTCGCGCTGGCGGCGACCACCTTGGCGCAGCCGGCGCTGGCGATGGACGCGGCCGGCGACTTCGTCGTCAGCTGGCGCTACAACGACAGCGCGGGCCTGCATCATGTCGCCGCACAGCAGGTCACAGCGGCCGGCGTGCTCAGCGGCGCGCCGATCGAAGTCGCGACAATCGACGGCGAGGGTGCGCAGTCGGTGGCGATGGATGAGGACGGTGATTTCATCGTCAGCTGGAGCAACATCGTATCGACCACAGTTCCGCTACCGATTAGCAGCTACAGCGAACTCGTGCTGGGCCACAGCACCACGCGTGCGCGGCGCTATTCGCGCAATGGGACGACCGTTGGTTTGCCGATGTTGGTGAATCTCAGTTTGACCGATCCGGTGCCACTGATTGGCGCCTACGACGTGACCGCACCATCGGTGGCGATGGACCCGGACGGCGACTTCGTCATCGCCTGGGCCGATCGGGGCTTGCTCAGAGAGCAGGTCGTCAACGCGCGGCACTACGGCAAATCCGGCCTGCCGCTGGGCTTGGCATTCCGTGTCGATTTTCCGAACCTGCCGGACGCGGAGTTGCCCATCGTGCGTATGGCCGCCGACGGTAGCTTCGTGATCGCATGGTCGACGTTGCATTCCGTGGGAAGAAACTCTTACAGCGGATACGACGTCTACGTGAAGCACTACAGCAAGCTCGGCCTGCCGCGCAATTTCGGCGTCAGGGCCAGCGAGCAGGTAGCGCTCGGCGGACCGGCGCTGGCACTGTACGCGGCCGGCGATATAGTTGTTGCATGGGATAACTCCCCGAGTTACTGCTGCATCCCTTCGAACCTGATGTTTCAGCTCTATGCCGCTGACGGCACTGCACGCGGTGCAAATACCTTGGGAACGCCCGGTGACAATATCGGCCAACCCGCAGCGGCTGCGGATGCGAACGGCAACTTCGTGCTGGTCTGGAATGCCGGCGACACCATCAACGCAAGGCTGTATTCCGGGAACTGAAACACGGGCAGTGTTCGACGATCGGTAACGCGGCATCAGTGAGCAGCTTTTGCCAGAAGCTGCTTGCTGCGACCTTCTGCCTTGAGCAAACCTGAAGCTGGGCGCTGACCCAGCCCACTCCGCCGGCGACCATAGCGCGGCATGCAGGTTTCGCCTAAGCTCATTGTCGCCGCGCTTCAGTCCAGCCTGCGTTGACGATAAGAAATTCAAGCTCGGGACACCCGCAAAACTTAGACGCTTGCTGAGCCGGCCGTGCCTGCACTCGCAGGCGCGCATCGTTGCGCGACATCGGGGGTTGCCGCCATGCCTGGATTACATCGTTCCATCGCTGTATTCGCCGTGTTCCTGCTCACCACTGCGCTGATGCCTGTACATGCCGCCGTTCCGGCGAGCATCACCACTGCAGGTTGCGAAGAGCAGGAGTTTTCCCTGGAATATCCGAGTGCGCCGTTCAAGAAATTGCTGCCGCCGGGCTTCAAACTCAGCACACTCGATCCGACCGGCTTGCTCGCCTTTGTCGACATCAGCGTCGATCACTGCAACTCGGTCGATGGCGGTGCCGGCTCAGAGGATCTCACCGCTTTTGTCGAGGTCGTGCCGCCGGCGCAATATCAGCAAGCGAATCTCACTGCCTATGGACTACTGCTCGCAATCTGGAGCACGCGCGCACAGACGGTGGACACCTTTACTGCTTGGGGTTTCGGTAAGCAGGCCGCGGCGGGACTGGTGGCGTTCAAGAATGGTCTAAACCTGCTCGGTCGCAAGATCGGCACGGTGACGGTGCAGTCGGGCGCCAGCAAGATCAGCGCGCTCACGTTCTTTGCCGCGCAGAAGTCCACTTACGCGGCGGGCGGCACGCGCGGCTTTGCACAGGATGCGAGTGGGGCGCTGCATATCCTCGATGCGAACTGGACCGAACAGACTTTCCAGGGCGGCCTGGCGACGTTTACGCAAAGCGGACCTGGTCCGCTGCCGCTACGGCTACCCGCGCAAATCTATCCGGCGCTGGCAGGCCACGCCACCAACTACGCGTTGACTCTGCATTCGGTCCAATAATCGGTCACACTGCCCGGTGCCTAAGAGGGCCCGGGCAGCGTAAGTCCTCAACCGCCGCTAGCAAGCTGGGACTTTGAGAGCAGCCGTATCGCCTCTGCGACATGCGGCGAGTTCAGGGCATCGAGCGGCTGCGCCTGGCCGCAGGTAGAAGAAGCCCATCTTGCCAATAGCGGTCTCTCGTGCTCGACCTTGGGATGCTTTTTTCTGCGTCGACGCTCAAGCGGCTCGAGTCGGCCCGCAGTCGACGCTCGCGATTCTGTGAAAGCACCGGCCGTCGCCTTCAAAGCGATCAGATATGGCCCGAAAGGTGGCATTTGCGACCTCGCGGTTTGGGCCACCCGACGATAGCCTATCCACTCGAACTGGAGGGAGAAGGAATATGTCGCAGAGCAAGCTTACCTATCGCGCGGTGCACGCCGTCGGCCCTGGCAAGCTTGAGCTGGCTGATAAGCCACTGCTCGATCCCCAGCTCGGCTACGTCCGCATTCGCGTCGAAGCCTGCGGCATTTGCCACACGGACGCAGCAACGGTCGAAGGTGTATTTCCGATCCAGTGGCCGCGCGTGCCCGGGCACGAAGCGGTGGGCAAGATCGACAAGCTTGGCGCAGGCGTGCAGGGCTGGTCCGTCGGCCAGCGCGTGGGCATCGGCTTTCTCGGCGGCAGCTGCGGCTACTGCGAACGCTGCCGCGGCGGCGATCTGGTCAATTGCCGCAATCGGGAGTACACCGGCGTTCAACAGGATGGTGGCTACGCCGAAGTAATGCTGATCAAGGCCAGTGGCTTGATGTCGATTCCGGACGATATGTCCTCGGTCGATGCCGCGCCGCTTCTGTGTGCGGGCCTGACCACGTTCAGCGCGCTGCGCAACTCGTCCGCGAAAGCGGGGGACCTGGTTGCCGTGCTCGGCATCGGCGGGCTCGGCCATCTGGGTGTGCAATACGCGCGGCACATGGGTTTCGAGGTTGTTGCGATCGGGCGCGGTGCCGACAAGGCCGAACTCGCAAAGAAACTCGGCGCGCATCACTACATCGACAGCACGGCGCCGGGCTTGGCCGCCGCGTTGCAGGCTCTGGGTGGCGCGACGCTGGTGATCGTCACCGCCTCGGGCGGCACGGCCATCAAGGAAACCGTGAAGGGCCTGCGCCCACGGGGACGCGTGATCATGCTCGGCGCAACCGCTGAACCGATCAATGTGTAGGCGAACGATCTGCTGTTCGACGGCCTCTCGACTGAAGGCGCGCTGACGGGCGACCCGGCCACCGGCGACGCCACGCTGAAGTTCAGCGCCCTCACCGGAGTGGCCGCGATGATCGAGACCCTGCCGCTCGAACGCGCCGCCGAGGCCTACGCCAAGATGATGGCCGGCAAGGTGCGCTTTCGCATGGTCCTGACGATGGCACAGTAGGCGGGCCTGTGCGCTACGTGGCGTGCTTGCGTATGGCGGTGCCGGCGGCGAGGTGAGGCGAATTGGTATCGTTCTCGCTGCCGACGCTAGGGGTTGACAACTACCGTCACGGTGAGCCGGAATCAGCGCTGTTTTCGACTGGAGCGGCTTGAGGTTTAAATCGAGACCAGCGTTCCCGCGTCGCTGCGTATCGCCCGAGGCGGTTCACCATAGACCCGAATGAAAGCGCGGCGCATGCGCTCGCCGTTGCCGAAGCCGGTTTCCTTGGCGATGGTTTCAACCGACAACCTGCTCTGATCGAGCATCAGCTTTGCGGCCTCGAGCCGCAGGGCTTCGATCGCCTTCGCCGCTGAGTTTCCGGTCTCGGAGCGGAAAACCCGCGTGAACTGCCGTGGACTCAGGCTCGCCGCTTGTGCGAGTTCGCTGATGTTCAGCGGCCGGTGAAGGTTGCGCTTGGCGTACGCCAGCGCGGTCTGAATCTTGTCGGCTTTGGCATCGAGATCGAGCAGCGCCGAATGCTGTGACTGGCCGCCCGCCCGACGATGGTGGACCACCATACTCGCGGCCACGACGCGAGCCAGATCACGCCCGTGATCGTTCTCGACCATGCCAAGCCCGAGGTCGATCGCCGCGGACATTCCGGCCGAGGTCCATATGCGCCCGTCGTTGGCGAATATCCGATCCATCTCGACCTTGCATTTGGGATAGCGCCTCTGCAGCTCCGCGGCATAACGCCAATGGGTGGTGGCCCGGCGCCCATCCAAGATGCCGGCTTCGCCCAACGCAAACGCCGCGACACAGATCGAGGCGAGCCGCCTGGTCGATTGAGCAGCTGTCTGCAGATACGCGATCATTCCCGGCGATACCGAAGGTACTTCCATGCCTACACCGACGAGGATCGTGTCGAATTCGTCGCATCCCAGCGGTTCAGTCGAGACCTCCATGTCGAAAGAGCTGCACACATATCCGCCACTTTCGGAAAGGGTGTGCAGTTCGTAAAGCTTCTCG
>JAQGNU010000208.1 GCA_028291645.1 Nevskia sp. | reverse complement strand
GTAATAGGCGAGCAGCATGCATTTGCGGTGCTCGTCACGCAATTCGTTCAGGCACAGGCTGAGCCGGCGCAAACCTTCGCTTTCGATCGCGCGGTCTTCGGGGCTCTCGCGCGGGTCGATCAAGGCGTGCGGCAAGTCTTCAATGTCGGCAGACCGGTCGATTGCTTCCGGTTGCCGGCGCAGCAGATCGAACGCGCGGTAGCGGGCGATGCTCGCCAGCCAGGCCATCGGTGGGCCGCGTTCCGCTGTGTAGCTCTCGGACCGGCGCCAAATCTTCAGGTAGCAGTCTTGCAAGGCATCTTCCGCCCAATCTCGTCGTTTCAATATACGCAGCAGCACGCCAAATAGTTGCGCACTGCTGCAGGTATAGAGCTGTTCGAATGCGCGTTCGTCGCCGCGCCCGATCGCTTCGAGCACTTGCACCAAGGGGTCCGCTTCGCCAGTGGGGTGAGACATACCTTCGTTGCGAGCGTTTCAATCGAAGGTCGGACGGACTTGATTCGCGCGATGCTGCGCGCGGCAACCGATGAATGCATCGATGTGCGATTGCCGCAGGAGTGACCGCACGCTCGAACCGCTGCCCATGGATCGCCGAATTTGCATGAACTCTCGTCGTGAATCGCACGACCGGACTGTGGATGAACGCCTTACGCAGATTCGGTGCGGCCGGTTGCGCCGGCGCGCGCATCGCTCCGCACGCGAGCGTTATCCCACGGTTTTATAGGCTGCGAACGCTGTGCTGTCTGTAGGGCGATCCCTAAAGATTCTGTTAACCGCCGACAGCGTCAGCGAGCGGTGCGGGGTTCGCCGCCGGCGTTCTTCGCGAGATCGCGGTGGTGTCACGGCGATAGCGTTCAAGCGGTGCTCTGAATCACCGGCGTGGACATCACCGGCGTGGACCCAAAGCGAACGCGCAGCGAAGCTGCTTTCAGCCAGGCCTATTTCGATTGGTGCGAAATCTTTGGACCATTCATGGATGCTTCGATCCAGTCTGATTCCCTGCCAGCGGCGCCGTCGCTGCAATGCGTCGCATCCGAGACCAAGTCCCGCATGTCGCGTTGCCGATTGGATCGAATCTTGCAGGGACTAAGGCCTCCTCCAGAGAGGCGCCATGCCTTTCTCATATTTGCCCCCGTCACGACGGGGGCATTTTTTATTCGGCGTCAGGCCGCTGCGTCCAGCCGTGCATTGCGCCGGATCACCTGCGGCGGTTGTCCGAATGCGCGCAGGAACGCACGCCGCATGCGCTCGCGATCGGCGAAGCCGGTTTCACGCGCGACGATGTCGATCGAATGCCGGCCCTGTTCCATCATCAGCCGTGCAGCTTCGACGCGCAGATTCTCGACTGCCTTCGCAGGCGACTGCCCGGTTTCGGCGCGGAACGCACGGCTGAACTGGCGTGCGCTCAAGTGTGCGGCGTCGGCGAGTTGCTCGACCGAAAGCGGCGTGTGCAGATTGGTCTTGGCGTAGGCCAGCGCGCTCTGGATGCGATCGGATTTCGGCGCCATTTCCAGCAGCGCGGAAAACTGCGACTGGCCGCCGGCGCGGCGGTGATACACCACCAGGTGCTTGGCGACCAGCCGGGCTAGGTCGGCACCGAGATCCTTTTCGACCATCGCCAGCGCGAGATCGATACCTGCCGTCATGCCGGCCGAGGTCCACACCGCACCGTCGATGATGAAGATGCGGTCTTCTTCCATCTTGATCTTCGGATAGCGCGCCTGCAGTTCACGCGCATGCAGCCAATGCGTCGTCGCGCGTCGGCCATCAAGGATGCCCGCCTGCGCGAGGACGGCCGCGCCGGTACAGATGGCGGCCACCCGGCGCGAGGTCTTCAAGGCTTTCTGGACGAACTTGACGAGACCCGCTGTAGCCGGATCGATCGAGGTGCCGCCGCCGACGATCAGCGTATCGAAACGGGTATTGCCGAAGCGTTTTGTCTCGATCGCCAGGCCGGTCGAACTGCGAATCCAGCCGCCTGTTTCGGACAGCACCTGCACCTCGTAGAGCGGCTCGCCGGTGACCAGATTGGCGAATTCGAATACCGACAGCGCAGCGAAGCTCATGACCTGAAAACCTGGAAAGACGGCGAACCCGATGCCTTGCATGACTGACTCCGATGTGTCCGGACTGTATTAGCGATGTCCTAAAAAGATGTATATACGACATTTACGACGCAAGCAAGACTGCGTAGATTTCTGTTCCACGGGCCGGCACTTCGCCGGGACGATTTCCAGGAGAAACAGACATGACGACTCAACAGAACAAAGGCACCGCTCTGATCACGGGTGCCTCGACGGGTATCGGCGCGATCTACGCGGATCGCTTGGCGCAACGCGGCTACGACCTGATTCTGGTCGCACGCAACCAGGAGCGCCTGCAGGCGCTCGCCAGGCGCTTGTCGGACAAGACCGGCCGTACGGTCGAGACGATTGCAGCGGATCTGAATGACCAGGCCGATGTCGCCCGCGTCGAGAACGTGCTGCGTACCGATGCGAGCATCACCATGCTGGTCAACAACGCCGGCGTCGGCGCTACCGCAGCGCTGCTCGATTCCGACATTCAAAAGATGGATGCGATGATCGGCCTCAACGTCGTCGCGCTGACCCGCCTGACCCATGCCGCCGCACCCGGCTTCGTCGCGCGCGGTGCCGGTACCATCGTCAACATCGCCTCGATCGTTGCGATCGCACCGGAAGCGCTCAATGGCGTCTACGGCGGCAGCAAGGCCTTCGTGCTCGCGTTCAGCCAATCGCTGCATCACGAACTGGCCACCAAGGGCGTACGCGTTCAAGCCGTGCTGCCGGGTGCAACCGCAACCGAATTCTGGGATGTTGCCGGCATGCCGGTCGAACATCTGCCGGCGGCGATCGTGATGTCGGCGGAAGACCTGGTGGACGCCGCGCTTGCCGGGCTCGATCAGGGCGAAGTCGTCACCGTGCCGTCGCTGCCGAACATTGCCGACTGGAATGCATTTGAAGCGGCGCGTCGTGCGCTGGGGCCGAACCTTTCGCATGTCGAGCCGGCGCAGCGCTATCAGCTCGAGCAGCGGCTCGCTGCGTGATTGCAAAATCCGGTACTTCGCCGAAATGAACAGGCCCCGCTTTGTCGGGGCCTGTTCTGCGACAGCGGAGTCGCGGGTCTACATCAACGGTGGACAGCGCGGACTGCAGATACGACTCAGCCCGCAGGATGCGCAGTCGTCGCTGGACGCAGCGGCGGCACAGATCAGCAGCTGAGCTGTGCCGCGGCAGGTATTTGCGTCGATCAGATGCGGGTTGCCGCAGTCGCTAGCTGCTGTAATCGGTACTGACGGCAAGCTGCCGCCAACGATCGAACTCGATGCGCATGTCGGCGAGTTTCGCGTCAGCCGCATTGACGGCAAGAGCCCCTGCAGCGAAGCGCATCGGCGGTTTGGCTTCGTTGGCCAGCAGCACCATCGCTTCCGCGAGCTTCACCGGATCGCCCGGCTGTTGACCATTGCGCTGTTCGAACGATGTACGCAGTGCGGCGCGCCGTTCGTCATAGTCGGCGACTGCGTGGTCGCCGATCTGAATCGACTCGGCTGTGAGGAAGTCGGTGCGGAACGGGCCGGGCTCGACGATCGTCACGAACAATCCGAACGGCGCGACTTCCTGTGCCAGCGATTCCGAAAATCCTTCGAGCGCAAACTTGCTGGCGCAATAGAGCGAGCCGAATTCCACGCCGCGAATGCCGGCCAGCGAGGAGATGTTGAAGATGCGGCCTTTGCGGGCGGCGCGCATCACCGGTAGCGCGGCCCAGGTGACGTTGAAGACGCCGAACAGGTTGGTGTCGAATTGCGCGCGAACGTCCGCCATCGTGTTCTCTTCGAAGAATCCGAGGCGGCCGTAGCCGGCGTTGTTTACCAGCACGTCGATCGCACCAAAGCGTGCGACTGCGGCATCGACGGCGGCGTGCGCCTGGCCGGCGTCGGTCACATCGAGCGCCACGCTCAGCAGTTGATCGCTATCCGGCCCGAGGCTGTCGGTGACAGCGGCACGCTTGCGGCCGGCAGCCACCACGCGATCTCCGGCGCGCAGTGCGGCCTTGGCGATCTGAACGCCCAGCCCGCGGCTGGCACCGGTGATAAACCATGTCTTTTGCATCGTCAGGCTCCATCAATATCGAGCCTCTATGACAACGCATCGCAAGGATGGATCGGTAGACCGATCATCGCGAGTGCTTGCACAATCCTGCTAGTCGCGAGGGATTCGTGCACATCGCCCGATGCGATGTTTCAAATTCAATTTCCCTGCGCGACGCTCAGATCAAAATCGTGTTGCGCGTCTCCCGCATGCACAGCACGCTGATCAGGCTGACCAGGGCCGCGATCGAAACGTAGGCGCCCACCCAACTCAGTCCGCCCCGATCAGACAATAGTTGAGCGAGGTACGGTGCCACCGAAGCACCGAGAATGCCGCCGATGCTATAAGCCACGCCGGCGCCGGTATAGCGCACGCGGGTCGGAAACAGTTCCGGCAGCAGCGCACCCATTGGTGCGAACGTCATCCCCATCAGGAATAGTTCGAGCGACAGGAATAGCGCGACCGATAGCGTCGTGCCGGCGCCGAGCAGCGGTGCCATCGTGAAGCCCGACAGGATCGCGGCGCCGGCGCCGACGTTCAGCACTGGCTTGCGTCCATAACGATCGCTGGCGCGGGCGGAGATCGGCGTGGCGAGCAGCATGAACAGCACCGCGAAGCACAGCAGTCCGAGAAAGCGTTCGCGCGTGAAGTGCAGCGTCGTCACGCCGTACGACAGCGCGTACACCGTCGAGATGTAGAACAGCGTGTAGCAGACCACCATCGCCAGCGCGCCGAGCAGCGTCGGCCGCCAATGTTGCGTCAGCAGTGTCGTCAGCGGAATGCGCACGCGTTCGTGACGTTCGATCGCGGTGCGGAATGCCGGCGTTTCCGCAATCTTCAAACGCACATAGAGTCCGACCGCCACCAGCACCGCGCTCGACAGGAACGGCACACGCCAGCCCCAGCTGCGGAATTGCGCGTCGCTCAAGCCCAGCGCCAGTGCGAAAAACAAGGCGTTCGCAGTGAGGAAACCGATTGAGGGCCCCAGCTGCGGAAACATGCCGAACCAGCCGCGCTTGCCGGCCGGCGCGTATTCGACTGCCAGCAGTGCTGCGCCACCCCACTCGCCGCCGAGGCCGATGCCTTGGCCGAAGCGCAGTACGCACAGCAGAATCGGCGCGGCACTGCCGATGGCGTCATATCCTGGCAGCAGTCCGATCAGTGTGGTGCAAACGCCCATCACCAGCAGCGAGGCGACCAGCGTCGATTTGCGTCCGACGCGATCGCCGAAATGGCCGAAAATAAACGAGCCGATCGGTCGTGCGACGAAAGCGATGCCGAACGTGACGAACGCCGACAAGGCCTGCGCCGCCGGCGCGCCATGCGGAAAGAACACCGGCCCGATCACCAGCGCCGCCGCAGTGGCGTAGACGTAGAAGTCGTAGAACTCGATCGCGGTGCCGATGAAGCTGGCAAAGATCACGCGCGCAGTGCTCTGCTGGGCAGTCGCGATGGATGTCGTCGGATCAGTCGAAGCGGGCATGGTCGTCAATGGTAGCTCGCCCTCGGCACGCTCGGTCCGTCCACGCCGATGGCCAGTCTTATCGATCGCATGATCGTCCTATCGATACGGCCACTTCGTCTTTGACAGATTGCAGCGGACGTCCTAGTTTTGCCGTGCTGGTGAGGAGTCAAACAAGCAGGGACAACAATGCACAGTCGATCAGGGATGTCGACGCTGATGGCCGTTGGTTTGTTCACATCGCTATCAGCGCACGCGGAAGATGGAAGCTCGGTGCCGCCGCCGGATGGATCGGCGCCGACCACGACGCTGCAGCAGGTGACAGTCACTGCGCGCCGCCGCGAGGAACATCTTGCGGATGTGCCGATGGCAGCGACGGTGATCGGCGGCGATGCGCTGGCGGATCGCGGCATAGTCACCGACGCGCAGGATTTGCTCACCGGGGTTCCAGGCGTGCGCTTCTTCGATACCACTTCGCCGGTGAATTCGGAAGTCTCGATTCGCGGCTCGTCCACCGCGCGCGGCACCAATGCGGACCCCAGCGTGGGGCTGTATCGCGATGGCGCTTTCATCGGCGGCGGTCAGATCGGCGGCCGCAATTTCACCCGGCTGGATCTGTTCGACGTGTCGCGCGTCGAAGTGCTGCGCGGCACCCAGGGCGCGCTCTATGGACGCGACGCAGTCGGCGGCGCGGTCAACGTCATTTCGGCGCCGCCGGAGTTTCATCGCAGCGGTTCGATGGACATTCAGTTCGAACCCAATGTGCATGCCGGCCAGGTCCAGGCGGTCGTCAACGAGGCGCTGAGCAATCAGCTCGCGCTGCGCTTCGGGCTCGATACCATCCATCAGAGCGATGGCTTTTTCTACGACACCGACAGCAAGACCTACTTCGATACGCAGAAGGGCTACAGCACGCGCGCGCAGATCCGCTGGCGTGCAGCCGGCTGGGACATCAATCTGCTGGCCGAACATCAGCAGATGGACGTGCCTTCGATCGCGTTCTATGTCCACATCAATCCCGGCCCCGGATTCCCGCAGGGCTTCTATGAAGATCCGTACAAGGTTCCGTTCAACACAGCGCCGCGCGCCTCGCAGGATCTGAACAACGGCCTGCTGAGCGCCAACTACAACTTCGACTGGGCCAAGCTGACCTCGACCACGCAGGTGCGTCAGCGTAAGTCTTACTATCAGTTCGATGCCGACGGCGTCGATCCCACAACCCTGGCGGCTGCGATCGCACAGCATCTGGCGCCGGCTGGCGCGATCGATCCGAACGCAAGCTCGGCCACCAGCGATCGCACCACCACCTTCAGCGAAGATGTGCATCTCGCCGGCGGCGCCTTTGACGATCGGCTGCGCTGGTTGGCGGGCGGCGAGTTTCTCTATCAGGCAAGTCACTTCGAAGTGGACACCGGGCGTTCGCCGACCAAGACGAATCCCTCGATCGGCAGTGCCGCGCCTGGCCGCATCGACTATCGCTCGATTGCGGCCTATGGTTCGCTGGGCTACGACTTCACGCATGCGTTCAATCTCACCGGCGAAGTCCGCTACACCAACGACGACAAGCGCGATCACGCCAATCGCTACGACCGCAGCACCGGTGTGCAAACCGGCGGCGATGCATTCAATTTCGCCGGCAGGTTGTCGCCGAGCAATGTCTCCTACAACGCCACAGCCTCGTACAAGCTGCTGCCGCAACTGCTGCGTTCGGCGCTGGTCTACGCCAAGGCCGGCTCGGCCTACCGCGCCGGTGGCTTCAACGGCAATCTCGGCACAGCGGGCCAGCCGCGACCGGTGCTGACGAGTTACGGCAATGAAAAAACCTTTGCCTATGAACTCGGGGTCAAGGGCGACCTCAGCCGCAACATCTATGTCGGACTCGCCGGCTATCGCACGCACACCACCGGCGTCATCGTGCAGACCGATAACGGCTGCGGCCTGAGCGTTCCCGAATGCCCGGTGGCGCCGACTGCGTTTCTGATCAACGGCGGCAACTCCGACAACTGGGGCCTCGAACTGGAAGGCACCGGTCTGTTCGACCTGGCCGGCGGCAAACTGCGCGCGGTGCTTGGCGGTTCGCATCAGCAGGCCGAAATCAAGAGCGGCGACTACGCCGGACAGAACGTGCCGCAGGTGCCGCATTACATCGCCTCGGCCGATCTCGATTACCGGCATCCGTTCTACGGCAATACCGCGCTGTTCGGCAGCGCCCACTACGCCGCGCAATGGGGCGGGGTGCAGGAACTGGTGATAACGACGACCACCAATGGCACGAGTGTGATGACGCCCAACTTCCGCTTGCACGATTTCCAGATCGTCGATGCGCGTGCCGGCGTCGATTTCGTCGATCTCAACATGGAGGTTGCCGGCTTCGTGCGGAATGCCGGCGACGTCGTCTACATCACCTACGAGCAAACCACGACGCGCCGTCTCAGCGAGCCGCTGACCTGGGGTGTGGAGATGCGCTACCGCTGGTGAAAACGCCAGCGTCGTCGGCAGTGCGCGCTTAGACCACGTAACAAAATGCTGTTCACGCCACGACGTCCCCGGCTTTATAGGGGAGGCACGCCAAGAAAAAAACAAATCAAATGAAATGTGCGTGCTGTTCTTGGCGTGCTTGGCGCGAAATTTCTTTTCGTTCCGTTATGGGCTCTCAGGAATCTGCGCTGCTCGACTCGCCGATCTGAGGCGGCTCGCTCGTCCAACCGCTCGTCGGATTCTGGATGATTGCCTGGTGTCACCTACACCAGTTGCGCCGCGGGCATCACCGTGAGCGCCTGCACGATTCAGCGAGAGTAGGGCGAGAGCATCCCGCCTTCCGCGTTTCGCACCTGTGGACGTTTCAACACGAATGGCGGGTTACGCCTGACGGCTAACCCGCCCTACTTTTTCTGAAACATTGATGGGCGCGAAGCATAGACAAGTCTCGCTTCGCACCTACGGAATTTTCAACGCGAAAGGCGGGATGCTCCCGCCCTACTCTCGCTAACCCACCCTACTCTTGCTGACGAATAACCCACCAAAAGATGAACCCTGAAGCTGACCAAATAGCTGGCGCGATCCAAAGAATGGCCAACCTGCCACTCAACTCTTGCTCATATGCCAGAGCAATAAAACTCATGGATAAAAGGAAGATTGCTGGCCACGGTGCGATTGCTCCGGCACCCATAAAAGCAAACCAAGGTGCGGCGTTTCTCCGAGCTGCGAATACAGAGATGAAGATGAGTACAGGAAGGGCAAACAGAATAAATAGGGCGGTAATGGTTATGAATGCGCGGGGGCCAAGCGTCCCCGGTAGTTTCAGCCAATCAAATGTTGCGATTGCCCAGAACAAGGTAGGTACCAAGCAAGGGGCTACGAAACAAGCGATTACTTTCCTACGCATGGTTTGTGTCTAGTGCTAAATTCCGCGCCAATTTATTTTACGCACTAAAGCGAGAGTAGGGCGGGAGCATCCCGCCTTCCGCGCTTCGCGCCTGCGGACGTTTCAACACGAATGGCGGGTTACGCCTGATGGCTAACCCGCCCTACTTTTGCTGATTGTCACGGGTTCCCACGGCATATCACCAAACCATCCCCCTGCAAGCGAATTGATGTCAAGCGTGTTTGGCTTGCCCGGCGAAATGCCATTGAAAGCAAACAACCTCTTGAGACCAGGATTGTAGTCGCGCAAACGAAAAAGAATTCGCGGCCCTCTGCTCCAACAAAACGGCGGCTTCTCGAAGGCTGTCAGCATCACTTTGACGCGAATCTCTAAATCATCAGGCTCGTCGAGCATAAGTCCGATATCTGTGAGATTCATATGTATAAAGTGCTGCTGATTTTTTGACAGTACGTCAACAAACTGATCGAACGTTAGATGCCACAGATGTGGCAACACAGCTTGGATTGATTCCCTTCGAACTTGCAAGCGCTCAACTACGCACTGTCGCTCTGCGACCGTGTAAGGCCATTGCTTTTGCCCGACTTGAATGAATCGCAGATCTGATTTTTCGAAGGCGGCTATCCAGAAGATCGGAAGTCTGTAACGTGCCGACAAATACAGTTGCTCCTCGCGACCTTCTGTGCCTTCGTAAGGCTCAGGCCGATCCGACGAATAGAGGTAGGAGAAGTGGGCCACGTGAACCCTCGAAATTTATCCAGGGCGCCGCAAATCCAAGGTATACGGAAACTCCGGATTCACCGATTCCATCGGTGGCCAATAATTCCCCGGCGTATGCCCACTCGACTCAAACCGCGCCAGGCGTCGCGCTTCGGCTTCGTAAGCATTCACCGGAAACACTTCGTAATTGCGTCCCGCCGGATGCGCGACGTGATAGGTGCATCCGGCGACCGCGCGCTTGTTCCAGGCGTCGTACAGATCGAACACCAGCGGCGTATGCACGCCGATGGTCGGATGCAAGGCCGACGACGGCAGCCAGGCGCGATAGCGTACGCCGCCGACGGCTTCGCCTTCGACGCCGGTCGGTGTCAACGGCACGCGACGGCCGGCGACGGTGACGAAGTGGCGGCCTTCGGTGAGTCCGGTGACGCGCACCTGCAGACGCTCGACGCTGGAATCAACGAAGCGGGTGACGCCGCTGAGCGCGGTTTCTTCGCCCAGCACCGGCCAGGGTTCCAGCGCGTGGCGCAGTTCCACTTCCACATTTTCGTAGCGCACCGCGCCATGCCGCGGGAAGCGGAATTCGAAATGCGGCGCGAACCATTCGTCCTTGAACTTGAAGCCGGCGCCGCGCAGATCGGCCAGCACCGCGCGCAGATCGGTCCGGATGTAATGCGGCAGCATGAAGCGGTCGTGCAGCTGCGTGCCCCAGCGTGCCAGCGGCTGCGTGTACGGCTTCTCCCAGAACCAGGCCAGCAGCGCGCGCAACAACAGTTGCTGCGTCAGGCTCATCTGCGCATGCGGCGGCATTTCGAAGCAGCGGAATTCGACCAGGCCGAGGCGGCCGGTGGGGCCGTCGGGTGAATAGAGCTTGTCGATCGAGATTTCGGTGCGGTGCGTGTTGCCGGTCAGATCGACCAGCAGATTGCGCAGCGTGCGATCGATCTGCCACAGCGGCACGCTCTTGCCGGGCGGTGGAATCTGCGACAGCGCCAGTTCGATTTCGTACAGCTGCGACTGCTGCGCTTCGTCGATGCGCGGGTGCTGCGAAGTTGCACCGATGAACAGGCCGGAGAAGAAATAGCTCAGGCCCGGATGGTTCTGCCAGTAGCGCAGCAGTGAACCCAGCAGGTCCGGCCGGCGCAGGAACGGCGAGTCCGCCGGAGTGGCGCCGCCGACGACGAAATGATTGCCGCCGCCGGTGCCGACCGCGCGGCCGTCGATCAGGAATTTCTCGGTGCCGAGACGCGCCAGCCGCGCTTCCTCGTACAGCACCAGCGTGTTGTCGCGCAGTTCGGTCCAGCTGTGCGCCGGATGCACGTTGACTTCGATCACGCCCGGATCGGGCGTGACCTTCAACAGGTTCAGGCGCGTATCGGTCGGCGCCGGATAGCCTTCGATGCGCACCGGCGCGTCGAGTTCGGCGGCGGCATCCTCGACCGCTGCAACCAACTCGAGATAGTCGTCGATGCTTTCCACCGGCGGCAGGAACACGCAGAGGAAGCCTTCGCGCGGTTCTACCGCCAGCGCGGTACGCACGTTGCCACCTTCTAGATAGACGCCGCGCTTGGTCGGCTCCGGCTGGTCGCGCTCGGCGGTGAGCTTCTGCAGCTGCTCGCGGCGCTTGTGCTCGCGGTCGCGCTCGTCGGCATCGCGCTGCGTGGTCGGTGATTGCAGATAGGGCTGACGCCGACCGTCGGGTCGCGGCGGCAACGGCGCCTGGCTCTGGAACGGATCGTAGGGAATGATGTGCGGGTACGTCATTGGCGGCAGCCAGGGCAGCGCATCGAGCGGCAGACGGAAGCCGATCGGCGAATCGCCGGGCACCAGGAACATGCGGCCCTGACGGAACTGCCAGCGTTCCGAAATCCAGGCGCGCGACTGCCAACGCTGCACCGGTAGTGCATAGCCGCGTGGACTGTCGAGCCCGCGCTCGAACACTTTGGAAATGCGCGCGCGTTCTTCCGGGTCTTTCAGCTTGTTGTCGCTCGGCAGCACGTTGTCCGGCAGCTGGCGTTCGCGGTGCAGATAGAAGAACGCGTCCTCGTAGGCCGGCAGGATGTTGTCGGGGATCACTTCGAGGCGTTCGGCGATGCCGTGAATCAGCAGGCGCGCATTGTCGAGACTCGCCGGCGCGCGGCCTTCGGCCAGATCGGTGCGCACGATCGGCACGCCGTCGCCGCGCCAGTACAGCGAATACGCCCAGCGCGGCAGTGATTCGCCTGGGTACCACTTGCCCTGGCCATAGGTCAGCAGTCCGCCGACCGTCGCCTGCGGCGCGAAGCGTTCGCGCAGCCGCCGGATCAGCGTGTTCGCCAGCTTCTGCTTGGTCGGGCCGACCGCGGCGACGTTCCACTCGGCACCCTGCATGTCGTCGATCGAGATGAAGGTCGGCTCGCCACCCATCGTCAGACGCATGTCGTGCGCTTTCAGCCGGCGATCGACGTAGCTGCCGAGCGTATCGATCTCGGTCCACTGAATATCGTTATAGGGTTTAGTGACGCGCGGCGATTCGAACACGCGCGAGATTTTCATCACGTGCTCGAACTCGTCCTTGACCTCGCCTTCGGCACTCATGTAGCCGGTGATCGGCGCCGCACCGGAAGGCTCGGGTGTGGCGCACAGCGGCACATGGCCTTCGCCGGCGAGCAGGCCCGAGGTCGGATCGAGCCCGATCCAGCCGGCGCCCGGCAGGAACACTTCGCACCAGGCGTGCAGATCGGTGAAGTCGTGGTCGGTGCCGCTGGGGCCGTCGAGCGATTTCACGTCCGGCGTCAGCTGGATCAGATAGCCGCTGACGAAGCGCGCGGCGATGCCGAGGTGCCGCATGATCTGCACCAGCAGCCAGCCGGAATCGCGGCAGGAGCCGGACGCATTGCCCAGCGTTTCCTCCGGCGTCTGTACGCCGGGTTCCATGCGGATCAGATATTTGACGTGCTGCTGCAGCTGCGCGTTGAGCGCGACGATGAACTCGACGGTGCGGGTTTTCTCGCGCGGAATCGCATCGAGGAAAGCCTGCAGCAGCGGACCCGCAGGCAGCTTGCGCAGGTAGGGCTTGAGATCCTCTTTCGATGCGTCGTCGTACTCGAACGGAAATTCCTCGGCCGCTTCCTCGACGAAGAAGTCGAACGGGTTGAAGATCGACATGTCGGCGACCAGGTCGACGGTGACCTTGAACTCCTTGACCTTCTCCGGGAAGACGACGCGCGCCAGCCAGTTGCTGAAGGCGTCCTGCTGCCAGTTGAGGAAGTGCAGCTTCGGTTCGACCTTCAGCGCGTACGACAGGATCTGCGTGCGGCAATGCGGCGCCGGGCGCAGACGGATGATCTGCGGCGACAGCGTGACGCGCTTGTCGTAGCGGTAGGTGGTCTCGTGATGCAGTGCGGCGTGGATGCTCATCGAAGCTGGCTTGGTGTGTGGAGTGGGCGCAGCGCCTGCAGTGGTGATGCAGCGCCGGTACCCGCAGTTCGCGCACACGGCGCCGGTCCGGCGGCATTTGCGGAAGGCGACAACAGTCTGCTCAGTGACATACGGGCGCTGCGCGGCAAGGGGATACGACTCATCATAGGCGATGCCGGCGCGGGCGCGCGGGCGGTTCGGTCGTACACTATGCAAAAACAGCGCCGCCGGTCCGGCGCGCTTCGTCCATCTGGCGCTGTGAGCGCCCCAAGGAAACTCGCATATGTCCGTTTTTTCACATCCCGAACTCGACGCGCATGAACTGGTCGCTTTCCATCGCGACCCGACCAGCGGCCTGCGCGCGATTATCGCCGTGCACAACACGCGCCTCGGCCACTCGCTCGGCGGCTGCCGCATGTGGAGCTACGATTCCGAGGACGAAGCGCTGACCGACGTGCTGCGGCTGTCGCGCGGCATGACCTACAAGGCGGCGCTGGCGGGCTTGCCGCAGGGCGGCGGCAAGAGCGTGATCCTGGGCGATCCGCGCAAGGACAAGACGCCGCAGCTGATCCGTGCGATGGGGCGGTTCGTCGATTCGCTGTCCGGTAAATACATCGTCGCCGAGGATTCCGGCACCAGCGTCGCCGACATGCGCCTGATGGCGGAAGAAACCGCCTACGTCGGCGGCGTCGCCGATGCGCAGGCGCAGGCTGCCGGACGCAGCGGCGATCCTTCGCAGGCCACTGCGCTCGGCGTCTTCATCGGTCTCAAGGCGGCGGTCAAGGCCGGCCTCGGCCGCGACGATCTGCAGGGCGTGCGCGTTGCGGTGCAGGGTTTGGGCAATGTCGGCTTTCGTCTGGCGCAGCATCTGCATGCGGCCGGCGCCCAGCTGTTCGTCACCGACATCTATCCGCCGGCGGTGGAACGTGCGATCAAAGAACTCGGCGCCACCGCGGTCGGCATGGGCGAGATCGCCGCGCTCGAGGTCGATGTCTACGCGCCCTGCGCGCTCGGTGCGATCCTCAACGATGCAACCTTGCCTCTGATCAAGGCCAAGGTCATCGCCGGCGCCGCCAACAACCAGCTGGCGCAACCGCGGCACGGCCAGGCGCTGTTCGATCGCGGCATCCACTACGCGCCGGACTACGTCCTCAACGCCGGCGGCATCATCGACATCTACTACGAAGGCGCGAATTACGATGCAGCGGTGGTGAACGCGCACATCGAGCGCATCGGCAGCACGCTGGCTGCGATCTTCGAGCGTTCGCAACGCGAACGCCGGCCGACCGCCGAAATCGCCGATCGCATGGCCGAGGAAATTTTTCTTGGCCGCTGAGCCGTTCGGCGAGGCGCTCGAAGATGCGCAACTGCAAGCGCTGGCACGCGCGGTCGGCGCCGGCCTGCGCAAAGCCGGGCAACGCGTGGCGGTGGCCGAATCCTGCACTGGCGGCTTGGTCGCCAAGCTGCTGACCGACGAACCCGGCAGCTCGGCCTGGTTCGAGCGCGGCATCGTCAGCTATTCCAACGAAGCCAAGCAGGATCTGCTCGGCGTCGCTGCGGCAACACTGCAGGCGCACGGCGCGGTCAGCGCGCCGGTGGTGCTGGAGATGGCGCAAGGCCTGCTGCAGCGTGCGCCGGTCGATTGGACGCTGGCGGTCAGCGGCATCGCCGGCCCCGATGGCGGCACGCCGGACAAGCCGGTCGGCACCGTCTGGCTCGGCTTCGGCGGCCGCAGCGTCGCCGCCTCGGCCAGCCGCCTGCAATTCGGCGGCGATCGCGATCAGGTGCGCCGTGCCAGTGCCGCCGCAGCCTTGCGCGGACTGCAGCAGTATCTGGCCGACGCCCAACTGTGACCGGCATCGCTTTGTAGCGGCTCAGTTGCGCTTTGTTCCGACCCGCCGACGGGGCCGTCTTCTAGAATTGACGCATCGCACAACAGCGGTGCTTCAGGGTGTTGCAGAACCAAGCCAAGATTCTGATCGTCGACGACAGCGCGACCAGCCGCGCAGTGCTGCGGCGGCGGCTGATCAGCGTAGCGGCGCAAATCATCGATTGCGCGAGCGCCGCTGCGGCGCTCGAACTCGTCTGCCAGCACGACTTCGCGCTGATTCTGCTCGACCTGCAGATGCCCGCCATCGATGGTTTCGAAGCGATTCGCCGGCTGCGCGCGTTGCCGCGCTCGGCGAGCATGCCGGTGATACTGATGGGCGCGCGGCTGAGCGATCCGGCATGCCGTCGGCTCGGCTACGAACTCGGTGCGGTCGACTGCTTCGACAGCAAGCCGATCGACGCCATGCTGCTGCAACAGAAAGCGCGCGCGTTCATCGGAATGTACCAGCAGCGCGTCGAATTGCAGCAAGGACTGCTGCAAATGCAGCAAAAGTAGGGTGGGTGAAACCCACCGATCGAGGGTCCAGCACGCGGTTCCGGTGGCTTGCACCGACGCTACTGAAAACTTCGACGCTGGCATACTCCGCCGCATAACAATTTTCCGCGCGACCTCAGTTGCGCGGGAGGAGCAATCATGGATGACACCCTTGGAACCGCCAGCCCCGAACATGAAGTCTTAATCGCTCAACTGGACGGCTTGGCGGCCGGCGCTGCGGAATCTGCAGCGTTCCGCAGGTTTTTGCGCACTTATGTTGAAACGGCTTCGCTTGAAGTGCTGCGCCGGCGTAGCCCCGCCGAGCTGTTCGAGGTTGCGCGCGGGCATTGGCGCTTCGCAGCACGGCGCAATGCCGGCGAAATTCTGCTGCGACTGCTGCCGCCTGCGGCCGATAGCCGTGCGGCGCTGGCGACGGTCGAAACCTGCGTCGAAGACCAGCCGTTTCTGGTCGACAGCCTCAGCCTCGCCATCCGCAATGCCGGTGCCAATGTTGCG
Organism: Nevskia sp.; assembly: GCA_028291645.1. Classification (GTDB taxonomy): domain Bacteria; phylum Pseudomonadota; class Gammaproteobacteria; order Nevskiales; family Nevskiaceae; genus Nevskia. The sequence continues at coordinate 7,960 of JAQGNU010000208.1, read as the reverse complement.
TGGCTGATGCATCCGCTGCTGCGGCTGCAGCGCGATGCGCAAGGCCGCTTGCAGGACGTGCTCGGCGTCGGTGTGGCGCCCGGTAACAGCGCGCCTTCGGCGCAGGGCGCGCCGGAAACCGAATCGCTGATCCATCTGGAATTCGAGCCGCTGGCCTCGGCCGAGGCGTACGCACAGCTGGAAACGGCGCTGCGCAGCGTGCTGGCGGATCTGCGCGTGGTGGTCGCCGACTACGCGGAAGTTCTGAAAAAAGCGCGTGCGCTGTCGGATGAATTGCAGCAGGCGCCGCCCGGCGCCGACGCCGCGGACTTCGCCGAAGCGCGCGATTTCCTGGCGTATCTGGCGGAACATCACTTCACCTTTCTCGGCTATGTCGAAACGCATGCGCAGCCGCTCGCGGGCGGAACTTTAAGTTTCCGCACGCAGCGCGACAGCGGTCTCGGCCTGTTGCGTCCCGCCAGCCGCTGGGCCGACGAGGATCTGATCGCGCCGCAGTCGGAGCTGGACAAGTACACCGACTCGCCGCGGCTGGTGGTGGTGACCAAGGCCAATCTGCGTAGCCCGATTCATCGCGACGAGTTGATGGACGTGGTGTCGGTGAAGCGCTTCGACGCCAGCGGCGCGATCACCGGCACGGTGCGCTTCGTCGGCCTGTTCTCCAGCGAGGTCTACATCGATCGGCCGCGCCATATTCCGCTGATCCGGCGCAAGGCCTTGCACGTGATGCAGCGCTCGCGCTTGCCCGAGACCTCGCATTCCGGCAAGAGCCTGCGCGACATCCTGCATCAGCTGCCGCGCGACGAACTGTTCCAGTCGAGCGAGGACGAACTGTATCGGCTGTGTCTCGGCATTCGCGCGCTGCGCGACTATCAGCAGTTGCGCGTGTTCGTGCGGCGCGATCGCTACGGCCGTTTCTTCTCCTGCCTGGTCTATCTGCCGCGCGACCGCTACTCGCGCGAGCTGCGCGACAAGCTCGGTGCGACGCTGCTGGAAATCTATCGAGGAACGGCGCTGGACCGTCGTGTCGAATTCCTGCGCGATGGTCTGACACTGGTGCACTACATCGTGCGCACCAAGCCGGGTACGACGACCGACCTGAGCGACGCCGATGTCGAACAGCGTCTGCAGCTGGCCGCACGTTCCTGGCGCGACGAACTGCGCGAGTTCCTGCTCGACGGCGCCTGCGCGCAGCCGCTTGCGGTTGCGGCGCGCTTCGCCGATGCGTTTCCGCTGTCGTATCAGGAGACCAGTTCGCCGTTGGCCGCCGCGGCTGATCTCGCATTTCTGACACGGCTGTCGCCAGACACGCCGGTGCTGCCGCGCCTGATCGTCGAAACGCCGGACAGCTCCGCGGCTTTTGCTACGCGATCCGAAGCGCCGCCGGCGGGTGCGAAACCCAGCGCACTGCCGCGCGCGACCGGTCTCAAGCTCTACGCCTATGGCGCGCCGGTGACGCTGTCGGATGTGCTGCCGACGCTGGAGAATTTCGGCCTACAGGTGATCCGGCAGGAGCCGCACGAGATCAAGCCGAAGGATGGGCTGCCGCCCAATGAAACCTTGTGGGTACAGGAATTCGAAGTGCGGCATGCCGGTTGCGATCTGTCGCCGGATGCGCAGCGCAAGTTTTTCGAATCGGCATTTCTCGCGGCATGGTCCGGCGAGATCGAGAACGACGGCCTCAACAAGCTGGTGCTTGGTGCGGGGCTGTCGGCGCGCCAGGTGACGCTGCTGCGCACGATCTGCAAATACCTGATTCAGACCGGCCTGCCGTACAGCCAGCCGTACATGGAGGATCTGCTGGCGCAACACGCCGATATCGCACGCGCGCTGGTCTACAGCTTCGAAACGCGCTTCGATCTGCAACTCGCCGACGCCGCGCGCACCAGCGAAGCGCTGAAGATCGGGCAGCAGTTGGATGCGGCACTCGATCAGGTCGCCAGTCTTGATGGCGACCGCGTGCTGCGCGCGTTCCTGACGGTGATTCGCGCCAGCCTGCGCACCAATTATTTTCAGCCGGACGCGCACGGCAAAGCCAAGCCTTACGTCAGCCTCAAGCTCGACCCCGCAATGATTCCGGAGCTGCCGCTGCCGCGACCGATGTTCGAAGTCTGGGTCTATGCGCCGCAGGTCGAAGGCATTCATCTGCGCGGCGGCCGTGTCGCCCGCGGCGGCCTGCGCTGGAGCGATCGGCGCCAGGATTTCCGCACCGAAGTGCTGGGTCTGATGAAGGCGCAGATGGTCAAGAACACGGTGATCGTGCCGGTCGGCGCCAAGGGTGGCTTCGTCGTCAAGCAGGGGCAGGCGCCGACCGAGCGCGATGCGTATCTCGCCAACGGCATCGAGTGCTATAAGACTTTTCTGCGCGGCGTGCTCGACATCACCGACAACCGCGTCGGCGAAACCATCGTCGCGCCGTTGAACGTGCGGCGCTACGACGAGGACGATCCCTACCTGGTGGTCGCTGCCGACAAGGGCACGGCGACGTTCTCCGATATCGCCAACGGTGTTTCGCAGGAATACGGCTTCTGGCTCGGCGATGCCTTTGCATCGGGCGGCTCCGCCGGCTACGACCACAAGAAGATGGGCATCACCGCGCGCGGCGCCTGGGAAAGCGTCAAGCGGCATTTCCGCGAGTTGGTGTGGACCGATGCGAACGGCGTACAGCACAACGGCAAGGACATCCAGCGCGAAGCGTTCACCGTGGTCGGCGTCGGCGACATGAGCGGCGATGTGTTCGGTAACGGCATGCTGCTGTCGCCGCATATACGTCTGCTGGCGGCATTCGATCACCGCCACATTTTTCTCGATCCGAATCCGGATGCGGCACTCAGCTTCGCCGAACGCCAGCGGCTGTTCGCCTTGCCGCGTTCGTCCTGGGCCGACTATGAAGCCAAGCTGATTTCAAACGGCGGCGGCGTGTTTCCGCGCAGCGCCAAGCTGATCAAATTGAGCGAGCAGGTACGTGCGGCACTCGACATCAAGCCCGCGGCCTTGACGCCGGCCGAACTGATGCGCGCGATTCTGGTCGCGCCGGTCGATCTGCTGTGGAACGGCGGCATCGGCACTTATGTCAAGGCATCGACGCAGAGCCATCCCGACGTCGGCGATCGCAACAACGACGCGATCCGCGTCAACGGCCGCGATCTGCGCTGCCAGGTGGTCGGCGAGGGCGGCAACCTCGGCTGCACCCAGCTTGGTCGCATCGAGTACGCACTCGCCGGTTGCGGCGGCGCCGGCGGCCGCATCAACACCGATGCGATCGACAATGCCGGTGGCGTGCATACCTCGGATCGCGAGGTCAACATCAAGATTCCGCTGAATCGCTTAATGAGCGAACAGCAACTGACGCGCGCAGCGCGCGATCCGCTGCTGGCTTCGTTCACCAAGGACATTGCCGACTTCGTGCTGCGCGACAGCTACGTGCAGAGCGCGGCGATCAGCCTGCTCGAACGCAATGCCGCGAAGGCGCTCGACGATCACGCCGAACTGATCCGTCTGCTGGAGCGTGAAGGTCTGCTGAATCGGCAGATCGAATTCCTGCCGGACGATGACACGCTGCGCGAGCGCCGCCGCCAGGAGCGCGGACTGACGCGGCCGGAGCTGGCGGTGCTGATCGCCTACAGCAAGATTTCCCTGAAGCACGCGGCCTTGCATTCCGAAGTACCGGACGATCCGTTCTTCGTGCGCGATCTGCTGGCGAATTTTCCGGGACCGCTGGTCGAACGTTATCGCGAAGACCTGGAGAAGCACGGCCTGCGGCGCGAGATCGTCGCGACGATCCTGTCGAACGCGCTGGTCAACCGCATGGGTGCGGGCTTCGCCCAACTCTGGGCCGAGGATCATGGCCTGACGCGCGCCGAAGTATTGAAGGCTTACGCGATCGCGCATCAGATCTACGGCGGCGACGAATATTGGCGCTCGATCGAAGCGCTCGATAACCAGGTGCCGGCAGCGCTGCAATATCGCCTGATGATGTTGCCGATCGGCCTGCTGAAACATGCGACCGGCTGGATCGCCGGATCGGCGTACGCCGCGAAAGCAGTGCAGGTCGCCGTGAGCCGCTTCAGCGCGCCGGTCGCGGAACTCGAGCGTGCGCTGCCCGATCTGCTGCCGCCGACCTATCGCGAAGACTGGGAACGCACTGCTACGGCTTTGAAAGCGGATGGCGTGCCGGACGCACTCGCCGCGCGGCTCGCCAACACGCGCGCACTCGGCGGCGCACCGGATATCGCGGAACTCGCCGATGCCGCAAGCGTGCCGCTCGCCACTGCCGCCGGAGTCTACTTCCTGGTCGGCGAACGTTTCCGTCTGCTGTGGCTGTATGCGGCGATCAACGAGCTGGGCACCGACGGCAAATGGCAGGCGCTGGCACGCGTCAATCTGCGCGACGACGCCTATCGCATCCATCGCCAGCTCGCCGCGCGCATCCTGGCCGCGCCCGGCGCAACGCCGGAGGCACGTATCGACGCCTGGACGCAGGTGAACGAGCGCCACGTCAAATTCGGCCTGGCGCGGCTGGCGGAATTGCAGGGCGGCAACGTCAAGGATTTCTCGACTTTGGCGGTGGCGGTGCGGGAGGTGCGCAAGCTGCGCCTGCTCTGACGCAGATAAGAATCGTAGGGCGGGTTAGCGGCTTCATCGCGTCCCGCGGGATTCCCTTCGGTCATAACCCGCCATTTCGAGGAAGGCGGTTACGGTTGGCGTCTAACCCACCCTCTGGCTAATGAACCGACGCCTTCCTCAGCGTCTATTGCCCCGTAGAGCTATAAGCCACTAACGCAGACGCGTGCAGGCCTATTGGCGTATAAGGTCAAGCGAGTGCGACACGGCTCTGGATAGCGTCTATCAGGCCTTGCTTTGCTTTGACCTCTGTATCGATCGATGCGAATAAACTGGCTGAATCCTTGCATCTATCGCTGACGAGTAGCCGTAGTTGAGTTGGGCGGCACACAACAGAAAGGCGCACCTCCAGGTGAACGCCGCATCAGTTTTAGGGAGCTGCAAAAATGAAAAAAGTCATCATTGGCATGACGGCGGCGGCGCTTGCCCTTACATCGGGGATTGCAGGCGCAAGTTCTGCCCAAGCGGTTTCGGCCAGCGCGGCGCGGCCGAATTTCGACGCGAGCGCCGCAGCCTCGTCGTTCAGTCTGCAACGCAGTCTGCGCAGCGCGCTGGCGCAGTCGGCGCCCAAGAGTTTCGGTTATCCCTCGGTCTACGACGACCATTCGGGAACGATGCGTTTCCTGTGGGCGGGTAGCGATGCGCAGCCAAACGCGGTCGGTGCGCTGACGCGCCGCGCGCTGAGCGAGGCCCGCGCGCGCGGCTTCCTTTCCAGGCAGGCCGCTGTGCTGGGCTTGTCGAGTGCCGACATCGCCAGCGCGAAATTGCAGGACGTGCACGATCTCGGCCACGGTCCGGTGATCGCGCGTTTCCAGCAGATGGCCGCCGGCCTGCCGGTGTTCGGCCGGCGTCTCAATGTGATGATGGATCGTGCGGGCAGCTTGCAGGCGACCTCCGGTTTCTTCGCCGTCGATCTCGATCGCAATGCGGCCGACAATGCCGCGTTCGCGCTGTCTGCGCCGCAGGCCATCGTCGCCGCGTTCACCGATATGGGCGGCAGTCTCACCGCCGGCGCATTGACGCTGCAATCGCAGCTCGACGATTACGACTGGTATGCAATTCCGGCCAATCTCAGCGGCTACGTGCTGACGCGCCAGCCGCGCAGCAAGATGGTTTATTTCCCGCTCGGCAGTGCGCTGGTGGCGGCGTACTACGTCGAGCTGTTCGCTTCGCGCGGCGGGGCCAATTCGGATGCTTACGGCTATGTGATTTCCGCGACCGACGGCAAGGTTTTGTTCCGCAACAACCTGAAAGCCTACGAAGCAACCAGCTATCGCGTGTTCGCCGATGCGGACGGCATTCACCAGCCGTACGATTCGCCGCTCGGCAATAACTACGATCCGTTTACCGGTAGCAGCCCGAACGATGCGATCCCGCGCACCGGCGCGAGTACCAACCTGGTCACGCTCGATCACGGCCCGATCTCGACCGGCGATCCCTGGCTGCCGGCGGGTGCGACCACCACCACCGGCAACAACGTCGATGCGTTCCTCGATACCGGTCTGATCCTCGGATTGCAGCAGACCTACATCGCCACCGACGGTTATCAGCCCGGCACCGGCGACGTGCGTGCAGCGCCGACCGGCACCAATAGCTACGACTATCCGGCGGCAGCGGATGACGATCCGTCGAGCGCCAATGGTCAGCAGTCGGCGATCGTCAACCTGTTCTACATGAACAACTGGCTGCACGATTTCTGGTACGACCACGGCTTCGACGAAGCTGCCAGCAATGGCCAGACCAGCAACTTCGGCCGCGGCGGCAAGCAGGGCGATCCGATCAGCGCGCAGGGCCAGGATGCTTCCGGCCGCGACAACTCCAATATGGCGACGCCGGCCGACGGCAGTTCGCCGACGCAGCAGATGTATCTGTTCGACGGCGAGATCGCCGGCGAAGTGCGCGAGACGGCGCCGGACGATGGTGCGAAGCTGGTGTTTACCGGCGCCAGCTTCGGCCCGACCACATTCGACGTAAGCGCCGAAGCGGCGGTTCCCAACGATCGGCTCGGCTCTTCCCCCAGCGACGGCTGCGCCATCGCGCTGCCCGATCCGACCGGCCTGCTGCCGACCTTGCCGGGCATTCCGGATCTGCGGCTGGCCGGCAAGATTGCGCTGATCGACCGCGGCAGCTGCAACTTCATCACCAAGGAGTTGTACGCAACGCTGTCGCTGGCGAAAGCGCTGGTGGTAATCAACAACGTGCCGGAATCGCCGATCCTGATGGGCAACGCCGACATCCCGACCTTGCCGATCAACGTGCCGATCACCACCGATAGGGTCTACACGGTACCCGCGGTGATGATCACGCAGGCCGATGGCGCAGCCTTGAAGGCGCAGATCGCCGGCGGTACCAAGATCACGCTGCACGTGCAGCGTCTCAAGTCGATCGACTACGACGGCACCTTCGACGAGCAGATCATCGCGCACGAGTTCTTCCACTACGTCAGCAACCGTTTGATCAACGACGGTTCCGGCCTCAACAACCAGCAGGGCGGCGGCATGGGCGAAGGCTGGAGCGATTTCGACGCGCTGCTGCTGACGATCCGTCCGGACGACACGCTGGTTGCCGGCAACGATCAGTATCAGGGCGCATATCCGCTGGCGTACTACGCGACGCCGGGCATCGTGCCGATCGGCTCTGCGTATTACGGCATCCGTCGCATGCCGTATTCGAAGGACATGACGAAGAACTCGCTGACCTTCGAAGACATCCAGGACGGCACACCGCTGAAGACCACCGCGCCGGCAGCATTCGGTCAGGATGGCGCGAGCAATTCGGAAGTGCACAACACCGGCGAGGTCTGGGCCGAAATGCTGTTCGAGTGCTACACCGAAATCCTCAACGACGGCGAGCACAGTTTCACCGAAGCACGCAGCAACATGATGGATTACATCATCGGCGGCCTGAAGATGACGCCGACCAGCCCGACCATCCTGGAAGCGCGCGATGCGGTGCTCGCCGCCGCCAAGGCCGGTGACCTGGGCGACTTCGAAGCCTGCGCGCGCGGCTTCGCCAAACGCGGTGCCGGCGTCGGCGCCATCGGTCCGGCCAGCAATTCCACCGACAACGTCGGCGTCACCGAAAGCTACGACTCCGGTTTCGATGAGGGCGGCACCAGCACCGGCGGGACGACGGGTGGCACCACCACCGGCGGGACCACGGGCAGCACGACCGGCGGTACCAGCACCGGCGGCAGCAGCGGTGGCACCACGGGTGGCACGACGACCGGTGGAACTACTGGTGGGACCACTGGCGGAACGACAACGGGAGGCACCAGCGGCGGTACGACCACCGGCGGCACCACGACAGGTGGCACGACCACCGGAGGCACCACGACTGG
>JAQGNU010000127.1 GCA_028291645.1 Nevskia sp. | reverse complement strand
GAAGTCGCCGCGCGCAAAGTACGCCTGTTGCTGCGCGCCTTGCCGCAGATCGAAATCGTTGCGCGCGAACTCAACGCAGAACTGGCGGCGCTTGCCGTCAACCAGCAGTTGCGCCACATCGCTACCGAGTTCGAACCGGCGCAGCTCGCCGGCTGCCGCCTGGTGATTGCGGCGACCGACGACCGTGCGCTGAATCGTGTAGTCGCTGCGGCGGCCGACGCCGCCAACGTGCCGGTCAATGTCGTCGACGATCCCGAACCATCCAGCTTCATCACGCCCGCGATCATCGATCGCGCGCCGCTGCAGGTGGCGATTTCCACCGGCGGTGCGGCGCCAGTGCTGGCGCGGCGTCTGCGCGAGCGCATCGAGGCGATGCTGCCGACGCAACTCGGCCGGCTCGCCGATTTTCTGCATCGTCAGCGTGCGCGTGTGGCCGAGCGGTTCCCGACTGGCGAGCGGCGTGCGATCTGGGAAACTTTTCTCGATGGTCCGGGCGCCGAAAGCCTGCTGCGCGGCGACGAAGCCGCCGGCGAGGCCGAATTGCAGCGGCTGCTCGACGGCGGTGCTGCGAGCGGCCAGGTGTTCCTGGTCGGCGCCGGTCCGGGCGATCCGGATCTGCTGACGTTCCGCGCGCTACGATTAATGCAGCAGGCCGACGTCGTGCTGTATGACCGCCTGCTGTCGCCGGCGATTCTCGAACTGGTGCGGCGCGACGCCGAGCGCATCTTCGTCGGCAAGCAGCGCAGCCAGCATGCGGTGCCGCAGGACGAGATCAACGCCGAGCTGGTGCGATTAGCCCGAGCAGGCAAACGCGTGCTGCGGTTGAAAGGCGGCGATCCTTTCATCTTCGGCCGCGGCGGCGAAGAGATCGAAACGCTCGCCGCTGCCGGCATTCCGTTCCAAGTAGTGCCGGGCATTACCGCCGCCAGCGGTTGTGCGGCCTACGCGGGGATTCCGCTGACGCACCGCGACTACGCGCAGGCCTGCGTGTTCGTCACCGGCCATGCGCGTGCGGACGGACAACTTGCGCTGAACTGGCCGCTACTGGCGCAGCCGGGGCAGACCGTGGTGATCTACATGGGGCTCGGCACTTTGCCGCAGTTATGCGCCGAATTCATCGCGCATGGATTACCGCAGGACTGGCCGGCGGCATTGATCGAAGAAGGCACGTCGAGTGCGCAGCGCGTGATCGCCGGCACGCTCGCCGATCTGCCGGCGAAGGTCGAACACGCACAGGTGCGCGGCGCCAGCCTGGTGATCGTCGGCGAAGTGGTCCGTCTACGCGAGAAGCTCGACTGGTTCGCGAGCAGGGCGACGGCTCAGACAGCGCGACCCGAAGCCGGCTGATTCGCGTTGCGTGCGCGCAGCCGTTTCTGCACGGCGCGCAGGATGCCGGCGCTATCGAGTCCGCAAGTGCCGAGCAGTTCGTCACGCGAACCGTGGCTGACGAAGCGATCCGGCAGGCCCAGGTTCAGTACCGGAACATTCAGTTCCTGCTGCAGCAGGAATTCGTTGACCGCACTGCCGGCACCGCCGAGTACCGCATTGTCTTCCAGCGTCACCAGCAGATCGTGGTTGGTGGCGAAATCGCGGATCAGTGCTTGATCCAGCGGTTTGACGAAGCGCATGTCGGCGACGCCGGCATCGAGAATTTCTGCGGCTTCGACGGCGCGCTGCAGCAGCGTGCCGAATACCAGAAACGCGACGCGCGGCTGGCGCCGGCCGCGTGCTTCGCGGACGACGCGGGCCTTGCCGAGTTCGACGAGCTGCGGTGCGGCATCGAGTGCGACACCGGTGCCGGCGCCGCGCGGATAACGCACCGCAGTCGGGCCGTCGATCGTTAGCGCCGTCGCCAGCAAACGCTGGCACTCGTTCTCGTCGCTCGGCGTCATCACCACCAGTTCCGGAATGCAGCGTAGGAACGACAGATCGAAGGCGCCGTGATGGGTGGCGCCATCGGCACCGACCAGGCCGCCGCGATCGATCGCGAACAGCACCGGCAGCTGCTGGATCGCGACGTCGTGTATCAGCTGGTCATAGCCGCGTTGCAGGAAGGTCGAGTAGATCGCGACGACCGGGCGCATTCCTTCGCAGGCGAGTCCGGCGGCGAGCGTCACCGCATGTTGCTCGGCGATGCCGACATCGAAATAGCGCTCGGGGAAGCGGCGCGAGAATTCGACCAGACCCGAGCCTTCGCGCATCGCCGGCGTGATTGCGACGATGCGCGCGTCCTGCGCCGCGGCCGCACACAGCCAGTCGCCGAAGATCTTCGAATAAGCCGGTGCACCCGGCTTGGCCGCGGCTATCGCGCCGGTGACCGGATCGAACGCGGTGACGCCGTGGTAGCGGATCGGTTCGGCTTCCGCCGGCTCGAAGCCTTTGCCCTTGACGGTGACGACATGCAGGAAGCGCGGGCCGGGCTGATCCTTCAACTGTTGCAGCGCGCCGAGCAGCGCGGCGCTGTCGTGCCCATCGACCGGACCGTGGTAGCGGAAGCCGAGACTTTCGAACAGCGCGCCGGCCGACAGTTCGCGTTCGCTCTGCTGTGCGATTTTCGGCGGACGTTTGGCATGCGGCGCATCGAAGCCCGCACGCGCCAGCGTACGCGCGGCATGCTCGCGCAGCGCGCCGACGTTTTCCGAAATCGACATGTCGTTGTCATTGCACACCACCAGCACGTCGAGGCCGAGCGCGCCGATGTGGTTGAGCGCTTCGAAAGCGAGGCCGGCGGTGAGTCCGCCATCGCCGATCACCGCGACCACGCGGCGGCTTTCGCCCTTTAGCTTGGCAGCCGCAGCCATGCCGGCTGCGGCGGAAATCGAGGTGCTGGAATGGCCGGCGCCGAAAGCGTCATATTCGCTTTCGTCGCGACTCAGGAACGGCGCCAGGCCACCGAGCTTGCGCATGCCTTCGAGGCCAGCGCGCCGCCCGGTCAGCAGCTTGTGCGGATAGGCCTGATGGCCGACATCCCAGATCAGCCGGTCGTGCGGCGTATCCAGCACGTAATGCAGCGCCAGCGTCAGTTCGACGGTGCCGAGATTGGCGGCGAAATGGCCGCCGGCGCGCGCCAGCGTTTCGATCAGGTAGCGACGAATCTCCAGCGCCAACCGCGGCAGCTCGTCGCTCGCAAGCTTGCGCAGATCGGCAGGGCTGTGGATGCCGCCGAGCAGCGCGTAACCAGGCGTTTCGCGAGGGTTGCCATTCATGGCGTCATTATCGCCGCGCCGAAACCGGCTTGCAGGGCCGCAGCCTATTCGGCGCCGGCGTCAGCCTCGGGCGCCAGCAGGTTTTTCACGCGCAATTCGGCGGTGGCGAGTGCTTCGCGGCACTCGCGCGTCAGCGCCACGCCGCGCTCGAACAGCCGCAGCGATTCCTCCAGCGGCAGGTCGCCGCGTTCCATCCTGGCGACGATCTCGTCGAGTTCCTTCAGCGAACTTTCGAAACGTGTGACCGGGTCGCCCGGCGGCTCCGAAGGAGCGGCAAGCTCGGGTGCGGCAACTGTTTTCTTGCTCATGGCAGGCGCTTATTGCGAAAGTGGGTGGGGCGCAGGCAGTGCGGGGCTTGAATCCAAAAGGCGCGCGGTGCGCATCCAATCGGCATCAACACACATCGGGCGCCGCCGGCGACCGAATCGAACAACGAAACGAGAAAACCTATGTTACCCATTCTTGATGTCGAAGCGGCCCATATCAACCTGGAGGGGCTCGACAAGCTCAGCGACGCCGCACAGTCCACCGCCGCTTTCGCCTATATCGGCGAGTTGATCGGCCTGGTCGCGGTGATCCTGATCTTCGGCATGCCGATCATCATCGTGCTGGCGGTGCTGCGGCATCGCGCGCGGCGCCAGCAGGCGACCAACGAGATGGTCATGAAACTGGCGGACAAGGGTCAGCCGATTCCGCCCGAGCTGTTTCTGGAGCCGAGCGCGAAGCCGCGTTCCGATCTGCGCCGCGGCATCAAGCTGATCACCGTCGGCCTCGCGATGATGGGCTTCTTCTTGTTCCAGGGTGACCACGACGCGATGGGCATCGGCTTCATTCCGCTGGCGATCGGCATCGGCTACCTGCTGTCGGCACACTTCGACAAGGACAAGCCGAGTCCGTGAACTCGACGCCCGCCGAGGTAGCGGCGGACGGACCTGCGGATGCGGTGCTGGTCGCCCGCGTCCTTGCCGGTAACGACCGCCACGCCTTCGCTGCTCTGGTGCGCCGCCACCAGGGCGCGGTGCGGGCGCTGCTGCGCCGGCTGACCCACGGCGACGATGCGCTGGCCGACGATCTGTCGCAGGAAGCCTTCATCCAGGCATTCCGCAAGCTCAACCAGTTTCGCGGCGATGCGCGTTTCAGCACCTGGATTTACCGCATCGCCTACAACGCTTTCCTGATGCACGTGCGTGCGCGCAAGCCCGAGGAGTCACTCGACGACGCCACGCCGGAAGCCGAGGACGAAGAACACAGGGGCGATCTGCAACCCGAGCAGACCGCCGCCAACCTGCAGCTGGATCTGCAGCGCGCGTTGGCACTGTTATCGCCTGCAGAACGGGCGGCGATCGTGCAGTGCTACTATCTGGACCGCAGTCATGAAGAAGCGGCGTATGTCATGCAGTGTCCGCTGGGTACGGTGAAATCGCATGTTTCCCGGGCCAAGCAGAAACTCAAAGGCGCGCTCGCGGTCTGGGAACCGAGGACGATGTGATGACCAAAGAACCGAATGACCGAGAACCGAAGATGGATGGATCGCTGATGCACGGCGTGCCGGGTGACGACGCCTGGCTGGAATCGCTGCTGCGCGCCGATGCGCTGCGTCTGCCGCATATCGACGATAACGGTTTTTCTGCCCGCGTGATGGGCGCCTTGCCGGTGCCGCGCAAGGCGGTGAACCGCTGGCTGGTGCCGACGATGGCCGCACTCGGCGGTGCGGTCGCGATCGGCCTGACGCCGGCCGGCGGCTATTTCGCCGCGCACTTCCTCGAACTGTTCGACCTGCGCCATTTCTCGCTGGCCAACCTCGACGTGCTGGTGCCGGTGGTGATGCTGTACGTCTGCAGTTTCGCCGCGGTGCGCGAGCGCTAGGCGCCCAACAGGCTCTGGTCTGCTGATCCGCTAAACGCGACTTTCCGCGCGATTCGCACCGGCGTTTTGCGCCGGCTGAAGCCCCCTGGCCGGCTGCAAGCCCCGTCGCTGCGCATTGTTCTTGCGACTCGTAGACGCATTCGCTACCTTCGCGCGTCTTCAAATCCTAGCGACGATGGCCAACTCGACGAATTATTCCGCAGAAGAAATCGAAGTCCTTAGTGGGCTCGACCCGGTGCGCAAACGCCCGGGCATGTACACCGATACGACGCGCCCGAACCATCTGGCGCAGGAAGTCGTCGACAACGGCGTCGACGAAGCGCTCGCCGGCCATGCCAAGCGCATCGACGTCGTTATCTTCGCCGACGGTTCTTGCCAGGTATCCGACGACGGCCGCGGCATGCCGGTCGATGTCCATCCAGAGCACAAGGTCTCCGGCGTCGAACTGATTCTGACGCGGCTGCATTCCGGCGCGAAGTTTTCCAACAAGGCCTACGGCTTTTCCGGCGGTCTGCACGGCGTCGGCGTGTCGGTGGTCAATGCGCTGTCGAAGCGGCTTGAAGTGCGCGTCACCCGCGGCGGCGCCGAATACCTGATGACGTTCGCCAACGGCGACAAGGCCAGCGAGCTGACGCAGACCGGCCCGGCACCGCCAGTAAAAGGGAGGGCGCGGAGCGGGACGACGGTGCGCTTCTGGCCGGACGAAAAGTATTTTGATTCGCCGAAATTCTCGCTGCCGCGGCTGAAGCAGATCCTGCGCGCGAAAGCGGTGCTGTGCCCGAACCTGCGCGTCAGTCTCGACGACCAGATCGCCGGCGAACAGACCGTCTGGCAGTACGAGAACGGCCTGGTCGATTACCTGAAAGACACGCTCGGCGGCGCCGAGACGATTCCGGCCGAACCCTTCGTCGGCAAGTTCGCCGCCAAGCGCGAGGAAGTCGAGTGGGCGCTGCTGTGGCTCAACGGCGGCGGTGAAGCGGTGGCCGAGTCCTACGTCAACCTGATTCCGACCACGCAGGGCGGTACGCATGTGAACGGCCTGCGCACCGGCCTCACCGAAGCGATCCGCGAGTTCTGCGAGTTCCGCAATCTGCTGCCGCGCGGCGTCAAGCTGTCTCCGGAAGATGTCTGGCTCGGCTGCAGCTACGTGCTCAGCGTGAAGATGCTCGATCCGCAGTTCGCCGGCCAGACCAAGGAGCGGCTGTCGTCGCGCGAAACCGCCGCCTTCGTGCAGGGCGTCGTCCACGACAGTTTCAGCCTGTGGCTGAACCAGCATCCGAGCGAAGGCGAACTGGTCGCGCAACTGGTCATCGCCAACGCCAATGCGCGCATGAAGCTGGCGAAGCAGGTGGTGCGCAAGAAGATCACCAGCGGCCCGGCGCTGCCCGGCAAGCTGGCGGATTGTGTGCTGACCGACCTCAGCCAGACCGAGCTGTTTCTGGTCGAAGGCGATTCCGCCGGTGGTTCGGCCAAGCAGGCACGCGACCGCGATACGCAGGCGATCATGCCCCTGCGCGGCAAGATTCTGAACACCTGGGAAGTTGACCACGGCGAAGCGCTGGCGAGCGAAGAGATTCACAACATCAGCGTTGCCATCGGTGTCGATCCTGGCAACACCGATCTGTCGGGGCTGCGCTACGGCAAGATCTGCGTGCTGGCGGACGCCGACTCCGACGGCCTGCATATCGCAACCCTTTTGTGCGCGCTGTTTCTCAAGCACTACCGCCCGCTGGTGCAGGCCGGCCACATCTACATCGCGATGCCGCCGCTGTATCGCATCGATGCCGGCAAGCAGGTGTACTACGCGCTCGACAACGCCGAGCGCGACGGCGTGCTCGACCGGCTGCAGGCCGAAGGCGTCAAGGCCAAGATCAACGTCACCCGGTTCAAGGGCTTGGGCGAAATGAATCCGCTGCAGCTGCGCGAAACCACGATGTCGCGCGACACGCGCCGGCTGGTGCAGCTGACGCTCGACGCCGATGTCGTCGCCGCACTCGACGGCGAAGCGCCGGCCGTCGACCTCACGCAGACCGCCGACATGCTGATGGACATGCTGCTGGCGAAGAAGCGCGCCGGCGACCGCAAGAACTGGCTTGAAGAGAACGGCGACAAGGCCGAGGTTTGATCCGCCCGCATCATTGCCAACGCTGCCTTAAGCGCCGAATACTGATTGCCTTATGACCACTGAAATCACCGAAACCGAACGCATTCCCCTGCGCGTCTTCGCCGAGAAGGCCTACCTCGATTACTCGATGTACGTCGTGCTGGATCGCGCGCTGCCGCATATTGCCGATGGCTTAAAGCCGGTGCAGCGCCGCATCATTTATGCGATGAGCGAGCTGGGTCTGTCGTCGACCAGCAAACCGAAGAAATCCGCGCGCACCGTCGGCGATGTCATCGGCAAGTTCCATCCGCATGGCGATAGCGCCTGCTATGAGGCGATGGTGACGATGGCGCAGCCGTTCGCGTATCGCTATCCGTTGGTCGACGGTCAGGGCAACTGGGGCTCGGCGGACGATCCGAAGAGTTTCGCGGCGATGCGCTACACCGAAGCCAAGCTGACGCCGTACGCGGCGACTTTGCTGACGGAACTGGAGATGGGCACCGCCGATTGGGTGCCGAATTTCGACGGCACCTTGAACGAGCCGAAGCTGCTGCCGGCACGCTTGCCGAACATTCTGGTCAACGGCACCACCGGTATCGCGGTCGGTATGGCGACCGATATTCCGCCGCACAATCTGCGCGAGCTGGCGGCGGCCTGCCTGCTGCTGCTGAAGAATCCCAAGGCCACGCTGGCCGAAGTTGCCGAGCTGGTGCCAGCGCCGGACTTCGCCACCGGCTGCGAAATCATCAGCGATGCCAGCGAGCTGAAGAAGCTCTACGAAAGCGGTTACGGCCAGGTGCGCATGCGTGCGCGCTGGGAGCGCGAGGACGATGGCCCCAATGGCACAACTTTCGTCGTCACGCATCTGCCGCAGCAGGTTTCGCCGGCGAAGATTCAGGAGCAGATTGCCGAGCAGATGCGCGCGAAGAAGCTGCCGCTGATCGAAGATCTGCGCGACGAATCGGATCACGAGAATCCGGTGCGCATCGTCATCATCCCGCGCAGCAACCGCGTCGACGGCGATGCGCTGATGGCACATCTGTTCGCCACTACTGACTTGGAAAAGTCGGCGCGCGTGAATCTCAACATGATCGGTCTCGACGGCCGTCCGCGCGTGAAGAACCTGCGCGAAATCTTAAGCGAGTGGCTCGGTTATCGCATCGCCACCGTGCGGCGCCGGCTCGAGCATCGTCTCGGCAAAGTCAACGAGCGCCTGCACATCCTCGATGGCTTGCTGATCGCTTACCTGAACATCGACGAAGTGATCCGCATCATCCGCTACGAGGACGATCCGCATGCCGAGCTGATGGCACGCTTCGGCCTGTCCGATATTCAGGCGACTTCGATTCTCGATCTGCGGCTGCGTCATCTGCAGAAGATCGAGGAGATGCAGATTCGCGGCGAGCAGGCCGAGCTGGCAAAGGAGCGCGACAAGCTGGTCGATCTGCTCAGCTCCGAAGCCAAGCTGAAGAAGCTGGTCGGTACCGAGCTCAGCGAAGACGCGAAGAAATACGGCGACGATCGCCGTTGCCCGATCGTCGCGCGGCCAGCGGCGCAGGTACTGGAAGCTTCCGAAATCCTGCCGTCGGAACCGATCACCGTGGTGCTGTCGAAAGCCGGCTGGATTCGCAGCGCCAAAGGTCATGGCATCGACGCGCTGGGCTTGAGCTACAAGGCCGGCGACGAATTCCTCTGTGCGGTCGAAGGCCGCAGCAACGGCTTGCTGATCCTGCTCGATTCGAAAGGCCGCGCGTACAGCCTCAACCCACGCGAACTGCCGTCGGCGCGCTCGCAGGGCGAGCCGGTGACGACGCGCCTCGATCTGCAGGACGGTGCAGCCATTGTCACGTTGATGATCGGCGAGGCCGCCGACAGGTTCGTGCTCGGCGGCAGCGACGGCTACGGCTTCATCGCCAAGCTCGACGATCTGCAGGGCCGCAACCGCGCCGGCAAAGCGGCACTGACGCTGGAAGGCACGCCATTCGCTTGCGCAACGCGTGCGCCGGCGAGCGATCGTCTGGCGCTCGCCACCGCCGAAGGCCGCCTGCTGCTGATGGCATTGAGCGAACTGCCGGAACTGGCGAAGGGCAAGGGCAACAAGCTGATCGGCCTGAAGGATCAGGACCGCATCGTCGCCACGGCTGTGGTGCCGCAGGGTAGCGCGCTGGAACTGGTCAGCGGCAAGCGCACGTTCACGCTGAAGCCATCCGATCTCGAGCACTATGCCGGCAACCGCGCCGGGCGCGGCAATCACCTGCCGCGCGGCTTCCAGCGCGTCGATGCGCTCAACGTGCAGGCCGGCAAAACGACCTGATCCGGAACGGTGCAGGATTTCTTCGGGGCTTGAGTTTCAGTGGCCGGCCCCAAAGAATACTTCTGCCGATCGCGGCTTTTTTACGACCTCCAAAGTATGAAACGCATAGTTCTGTTCCTACTGACCAATCTGGCCGTGGTACTGGTGCTCGGCGTGGTCTGCAGCGTGCTGGGCGTGGATCGTTTTCTGACGCAGAGGGGCCTCAATCTGCCGATGCTGCTGGTGTTCTCGGCGGTGTTCGGTATGGGCGGCTCGTTCATTTCGCTGGCGATGTCGAAGTGGATCGCGAAGCGCTCCACCGGTGCCACCGTGATCACGCAACCGCGCAACGCCGCCGAATCCTGGCTGTTGGCGACGGTCGAGCGCGAAGCGCGCGCGGCCGGCATCGGCACGCCGGAAGTGGCGGTGTACGACGCGCCGGAG
Source organism: Nevskia sp. (assembly GCA_028291645.1). Classification (GTDB taxonomy): domain Bacteria; phylum Pseudomonadota; class Gammaproteobacteria; order Nevskiales; family Nevskiaceae; genus Nevskia. Next base: position 3,460 of record JAQGNU010000127.1, on the reverse strand, counting down.
CCGAACGCATTTGCCACCGGCATGAGCAAGAACAGCGCGCTGGTGGCGGTCAGCTCCGGTCTGCTGCAGAGCATGAACCAGGACGAAATCGAAGCCGTGCTCGGGCATGAAATCACCCACATCGCCAATGGCGATATGGTCACGCTGACGCTGCTCCAGGGCGTCCTCAACACCTTCGTGATTTTCCTGTCGCGCGTCGTCGGCTATCTGGTCGACAGTGCTTTGCAGCGTGGTAATGACCGCGCAGGCGGTATCGGCATCGGCTACTTCGTTACCTCGATGGTGATGCAGATTCTGCTCGGCGTACTCGCCAGCGTCATCGTCGCCTGGTTCTCGCGGCGCCGCGAATTCCGCGCCGATGCCGGCGGTGCGCATCTGGCTGGCAAACGCAAGATGATCGCCGCGCTGGAACGTTTGAAATCGCTGCACGAGCCATCAAGTCTGCCGCAGGGCATGCAGGCGTTCGGCATTGCCGGCGGCGTGCGCGACTGGTTCGCGAGCCATCCGCCGCTGGAGGTGCGCATCGCTGCGCTGCAGAGCGCGGCCTGAGATTCCGCGGCTGTCGCAATCGCCGGTGTAAAAACAAAAAAGGGCCGCTTGCGGCCCTTTTTATTGCACGATGATTGAATGCAGCGCCGACGTATTCATGCCGAACGCGGGCGTTCAGGCGCGCGTGCGAATCTCGCTGGCGAGCAGCACCACTTCCGGTTCTTGTATGTGATGGCCTTGCACGAAGTTGACGCCGATCTGCCACAGGCGCGCCATCACATGCGCGTCTTCGACATGCGAGACGATGGTCTTGATCGCACGATGTTTGGCCGCTTCGACCAGTTCGCCGAGACGTTTCTGCATGTTCTTGTCGGCGAGATCGCGCGTGAATGAGGCGTGGAACTTCACGAACGAGGCGGGGATATGATCGAGCAGCGGGATCGAACTGCTGCCGATGCCGAAGTGGTCGATCGCCAGTCCGGCGCCCAGGTTGCGCAAGCTCTGGCTGAGGATTTTCGCTTTGCCGACATGATTCTGGATCGTCAGTTCCTGCATCTGGAACACGATTTCGTCGCCGTGCAGGACCTTGCTGCCGAGTTCTGACTTAAGCCAGCCGAGGAAGCCATCGGCGTCCTTCAAAGTATCTTCGGACAGCTTGACGAACAACACCGAGGATTCGCTGGCGGCGCTGCGCTTGCTGAGCGTGGCGAGCGTGCGTTTGACCACCCAGCGATCGACCAGCTTCATCAGATTGGCCTTGACCGCGGCGGGCAGGAATTCTGCCGCATGCCACTCCTTGCCCGACTCGTCGATCATCCGCACCAGCACTTCGAAATAACTGCGTTCGTCGCCTTCGAGGCTGGCAATCGACTGATACGCCAGCTTCAGACGATTCTGTTCCAGCGCTTGCTTGACCAGCACTGCGCGATGCGCAACATCGCGCTCGGTCTGGTGCGCCTGCGCGGTGGCGCCGACCACGACGATCCGGCTGCCGCCCTTGGCCGAAGCCTTGCGCGCACCGTCCACCAGCTGCGCGATCACCGCATCCGCGGGTTCGCCGCCTGCGAGCGGATAAACCGCCACGCTCAGCGTGACCTGTGCTTCGTGGTGCTGGGTGTGGAAAATCTGCCGGCCGAGTTCCTTCTGCAGAAATTCGGCGAATTGTTCGATCTCGCCGTAGCTGTCGCGCTGAATCAAAAGCGACAGTTCGTCGATCGAAAATACGAACGACTGATCGCGCCCGCCGAGGCGCGCATGAATCGCATCGGCCAGCTGCGCAGTGACTTGCTGCGCTTCGGCGTGGCCGATGCGCTGCTCCAGCGCTTCGAAGCCATCGATGCGCGCGAGCAGCGCGCTGCTGACGGATTGGCCATCGTCCGGCATCACCGTCAGCGCCTCGGCAAATGCCGTGCGGTCGTGCAGTGCGACGTGGCTCGAAGCCGGCTTGCCCTTGCCACCTTCGGCGCGGATCAGCAGTTCGATCACGCTCTCGCCGTTATCGCTGCCGAGAATCAGGTGCGCACGCGCGTGCACCTTGCCGCGCTGGCCGACGAACGCCAGCTCCAGCGGTTCACCGTTGTGCTTGCCTTTCAATACCTGGCGCAGCCGCTCCTTGACCCTGGCGCGCTGATCCGCCGCGATCAGATCGATCAAGGGCTGCTCGATCAATTCATCGGGCGAGTCATAGCCGAGCAGCTGCGCGAAGGCGAGGTTGGCATTCGCCAGAATGCCTTCATGCACGTTGACCATCGCATCGCCGGTGCCGGCGGCGAGCTGCTGGTGGCGCGCCTGGAAATCCGCCAGCCGCTGCTGCGTCAGGCGCAATGCGCGCAGATGATGGTGCTTGGCGAATTCACGGATCACCACCAGTTCGAGGTGGCGCAGATCGCGCAGATCGGTGTAGGCGCAGAGATCGTCGGCGCTGGCGGCGAGCGCGGCCACCGCATCTTCGATCGAATGTTCGTGGCTCAGCAGAATCACCGGCAGATCGGGGCGCAGCTGGTCGCGCAAGGCGATCACGCCTTGCTGCGGTGCCTGCGGTACGTGCTCGTCGCACAGCAACACATCCGGCGGATTGCGCCGCAGGACTTCTTCGAGATCTTCCAGATCAAACACCCACAGCGCCCGCAGTGGATGGCCGGCATTGCGCAAGCTGCTCTCGATGCGCTTGGCGACATCCTCGCGCGCGGCGACCACCAGCAGCACGCCGCAGGCTTCGCCGAGCAGCGCCGCCGGCAGTTCGATGGCGGCTTGGGTGGTCACCATCGCAGCAGCGTCTTGGCCGGCGCACCGGCAACTTCGCGCACCAGCCGCGGCAGCAGATAGCCGGGCAGCCGGGCGCTGGCAGCACGCATCAATTGCCCCGCAGTCGGTTCGTCCACTTCGAAATGCCCCGCCCCCTGGACCCGATCAAGAACGTGAAGATAGTACGGCAAAACCCCGTGCGCAAATGATTTTTCCGAAAGCTCCACCAGCGTATCCGGGTCGTCGTTGACGCCCTTGAGCAGGACGGCCTGGTTCAGCAGGGTCGCCCCGGTCGCGCGTAAGCGCGCCAGCGCGGCGCCGACCTCGGCATCGATTTCGTTGGGATGATTGATGTGCAGCACGATGACTTTCTGCAAATGCATGCCGCTCAGCCAGCCGCACAAGGCAGCGTCGACGCGCTCCGGCAGCACCACCGGTACGCGCGTATGCAGGCGCAGTCGCCGGATATGTGGAATCTGTTGCAGCGCCGCGGCGAATGCAGCGAGCTTGTCGTCGCTCAGCGCCAGCGGGTCGCCGCCGGACAGAATCGCTTCCTCGATACTCGGATCGGCGGCGAGCGTGCTGAGCGTTTCGCGCCACTGGCTGCGCGCGGCGATGGCATCGCTGTACGGGAAATGGCGCCGGAAGCAATAGCGGCAATGCACCGCGCAGGCGCCGGTGGCGATCACCAGCGCGCGGCCCTGGTACTTGTGGATCAGTCCGCCGG
>JAQGNU010000103.1 GCA_028291645.1 Nevskia sp. | reverse complement strand
TCGGCGGCAATCTCGACAACCGCGATCTCGGCGCCGGCAGCACGCTGTACCTGCCGGTGCAGGTGCCCGGCGCGCTGCTGTCGATCGGCGATGGCCACGCGGTACAAGGCGACGGCGAAGTCTGCCTGTCCGCCGTGGAGACTTCGCTGAAAGGCGAGATCCAGGTCATTGTGCACAAGGGCGAGCACCTGCATGGCCCGCGCGCGGAGACGCCGACGCATTACATGACGATCGGTCTCAGCCCCGACCTCAACGAAGCCGCACGCATGGCGACCAGCGACATGGTCGATTTCCTGGCGAAGACGAAGGGCCTGACGCGCGACGACGCCTACATGCTGTCGAGCGCGGCGATGGACCTGATCATTTCCGAGGATGTCGACGGCACCAAGGGCGTGCATGCGGTCATTCCGAAATCGATCTTCCATAACTGACCGGCAGGTAGGGCAAGCCGCCGCTGCCCCGTCTCAGTTTGAGAAGCCGCTGCGCCCACGGCAATGACCCGCAGTGCCCGCTTCGGCAACCGCTCCACCAATAACCGCAAATCAAGGAACTTTGATTGATGAACTTTAAAACTGCGCTGCGCCCGATTGCCCTGTGTATTGCGCTGTCGTTCGGCGCGAGCATGCCGGCGCATGCGGCGACTCTCAACCTTGAGACGGCGACGATTGCCGATCTCGACGCAGCATTTGCTTCGGGCAAAGTGACCTCGGAGCAACTGGTCAGCCTTTACCTGAAGCGCATCGCCGCCTACGACAAGAAGGGCCCGGCGATCAACGCGGTGATCACGCTCAATCCGAAAGCGCTGGACGAGGCCAAGGCGCTCGACGCCGAACGCAAGGCCGGCAAGCTGCGCGGCCCGCTGCACGGCGTGCCGGTCGTGCTGAAGGACAACTACAACACTTTCGATCTGCCGACCACCGCCGGTTCGCAGCTGCTCGCCGGTTCGCTGCCGCCGGCCGATGCCTTCGTCGTCAAGAAACTGCGCGATGCCGGCGCGGTGATCGTCGCCAAGGTCAACCTCAGCGAGTTCGCCGGCAGCGGCGGCAGCGTCAGCGGCGCCAAGGATCCGGCGGTACTGAAGGCCGGTCAGGTGCCGAATGGTTTCAGCTCGATGGGCCTGCAGACGCACAACCCGCACGACCTCACGCGCGGACCGTCCGGTTCGTCCGGCGGCACCGGTGCGGCGATCGCGGCCGGCTTCGCACAGTTCGGCATGGGCACCGACACCGGCGGTTCGGTGCGCGGTCCGTCGTCGGCCAACGGCATCGTCGGCCTCAAGCCGACCGTCGGCCTGCTCAGCCGCAACGGCATCGTGCCGCTGGCGCTGAGCTTCGACACCGGCGGCCCGATGGCGCGCAGCGTCTACGACATTGCGGTGGCGCTGAACGTGATGACCGGCGTCGACCCGGCCGATCCGGCCTCGGTCAAGAGCCAGGGGCATATCGAATCCGACTACACCAAGTTCCTCAAGCTCGGCTCGCTGAAAGGCGCGCGCATCGGCATCGCGCGCGACTTCATGGGCAAGGACGCCGGCACCGACGCGGTGATCGAACAGTCGATCGCCACGCTGAAGAAGCTCGGTGCCGTCGTCGTCGATCCGATCAAGTATCCGGACTATCTGCTCGAATCCAAGCAGCCGATCTACAACCTGCTGGTCGCTTCGGAATTCAAAGCGCAGTTGACCGACTATCTGCACACGCTGAAGCCGGGCTTCCCGAAGAACTTCGACGAAATCGTCGCCAAGGCCAACAATCCGGCGACCGGCTATCGCAGCCCCGGCAAGGCCTATGCCCTGAAGTACACCGCGGCACTGGCGCTCGATCTCGACGATCCGCAGTACCTGGCGCTGAAGAACGAGATGCTGGCCGCCAGCCGCGCCGGCATCGCCGCGATCTTCGCCAAGTACAAGCTCGACGCGGTGCTCTACCCGACTTCGCCGACGCCGGCGACGCTGATCGTGCCGAAGGAAGATCCGAAGCCGGGTGCCGGCGGCAGCTCGGCCACCAGCTTTGCCAATGAAACCGGCCAGCCTGATTTGATCGTGCCGGCCGGCATGACCAAGGAAGGCCTGCCGGTGACGATCTCGTTCTTCGGCCCGGCCTGGAGCGAACCGAAGCTGCTCGGCTACGGCTACGACTTCGAGCAGGCGACCAAGGCGATCAAGCAGCCGAAGTTCACGCCGCCACTGCCGAGCGACAGCATCACTTACTAGCGCAATCGGTCACGGGTTCACCATGCTGAAAGTCTGCCGACGTCGTCCCCGTACCGCGAGCCCGGGGGCGACGTCGACCAGATCATGCAATCGCGGGCAGCCGTTTCCGATCGATGCAACGGCGCGCCTGCATTTCATCGCGACGCACACCACGCATGTTCGCGAGTAACGCCCCGGTTTCCCTGACACGCTCGACGACGGCGAGCGCTTCGCGTCCGCTGCAGAACTGGATTCTCGATCCGACGCAGGACGCCGTGTTCATCATCGCAGCGCCGCTGCTGGTGCTCGCGCTGGCGCTGCTGACGTTCCACTTCGTCAGTCCCGCCGACGCCGCGGCGCTGATCATCCTGGTGCATATGGTGATGACGGTCGCGCATCACCTG
>JAQGNU010000092.1 GCA_028291645.1 Nevskia sp. | reverse complement strand
CATGGCGCCGGAGGTGATGTCGCGCGCCTTCGATCCGTTCTTCACCACCAAGCGCATCGGCCAGGGCACCGGTCTCGGTCTGTCGATGGTGTACGGTTTTGCGCGGCAATCGGATGGCCACGTCATCATCGACAGCACGGTCGATGTCGGCACTAGCGTCAGCCTGTATCTGCCGCGCCAGACGCAAGCGGATGTCGACGTGCAGTCGCGTGTACGCAGGGTCGAGATGCGGCCGTCGTCGGCCAGCGAGACGATACTCGTGGTCGATGACGACGATGGCATTCGCACCCTGCTGGTGGAGATTCTGGGCGAACTGCAGTATCGCGTGATCGAAGCCGCCGACGGCAACCTCGCGGCCGCGCAGCTCGAATCCGGCGTGCCGATCGATCTGCTGATCACCGATGTCGGCTTGCCCGGCATCAACGGCCGCGAGGTCGCGCAGATCGGCCGCAGCGCACACCCAGGGCTCAAGGTGCTGATGATCACCGGCTACGGCGACAACAGTCTGGTGCGCAAGCAGCAGCTCGAGCCCGGTACGGAACTCATGAGCAAGCCGTTCTCGCTGGAAGCGCTGACGGCGAAAGTCGGCAGCATGCTGGCGGCCGGGCATGAGGGCGGTCGCGCAAGTTCAAACGTGCCCGGCTGACGTGACGCGCTCGAAGGTTCCCACCGCTATCGATCCACTGGCCTGGCTCGCCGGCAGCGGCGAGGTTGCCGGACTGATGCGGCTGAAGGATTGGTCGCAGACGCCGGCCGGGCCCATCGAGCATTGGCCGCAAAGCCTGAAGACCGCGCTCGGCATCTGTCTCGGCTCGCGCTATCCGATGGAAATCTGGTGGGGTCCGCAGTACCTGCATTTCTACAACGACGCCTACCGGCCGATCCTCGGCGCCAGCAAACACCCGCAGTTCATTGGCAGCCCGGGGATCGAGGTCTGGGGTGAGTTGTGGCACGTGGTCGGGCCGATGCTCGACGGCGTCATGCAGACCGGGGAGGCGACCTACTCCGAAGACAAGCAGCTGATCATGACGCGCAACGGCTATGCCGAGGAGACTTACATCACCTTCTCCTACAGCCCTTTGCGCGATGAGGCCGGCGCTGTCGCGGGCGTGTTCTGTGCGTGCAGCGAGACCACCGGCCGCGTGCTCGGCGAACGCCGTCTGCGCATTCTCGGCGAGCTCGGCAGCAATGCTTACGAAGCGCAGAGCGCTGCTGAAGCCTGCGCTCATACGGCGGCGATTCTGCGCCACAACAAAGCCGATATTCCGTTCGCGCAAATTTATCTGCTCGACGCCGAACGCGACGGCGTAACACTGGCGGCGACGGTCAATCTAACGGCACAGCACGCGGCCGCGCCGGCGCAGATCGACCTGAGCGCGAATGGCGCCTTGTGGCCACTGCGCGAAGTATTGTTGTCAGGCGCGCCGCAACTGGTGGAAGGAGTGGATACGCGTTTCGGCAGTTTGCCCGGCGGTCCCTGGCGTGAGTCCGCGCGACAGGCGCTGGTGCTGCCATTGAGCGGCGTCGCGCAGGATCGTCTTAGCGGCTTTCTGATCGTCGGCATCAATCCGCGGTGCCCGCTCGATGCGCCATATCGTTCGTTCCTGACGCTCGTTGCCGGGCATCTTGCGACCGCGATCATGCGTGCCGAGGCTTATCAGGCCGAGCGCCGGCGTGCGGACACGCTGGCCGAACTGAATCAGGCTAAAAGCGAATTCTTTTCCAACGTCAGCCACGAATTCCGCACCCCGCTGACGCTGATCCTGAACCCGCTCGAGCAGCTGCTCGATCAGCCGCGGAACGCGCTGCGCAACGAGCACAGCATGTTGATCTCTCTGGCGCACCGCAACGGACTGCGCCTGCTGCGACTGGTCAACACGCTGCTCGATTTTTCCCGCGCCGAGAGCGGCCGCGCCGAAGCCAGCTTCGAGCCCTGCGACCTGGCTGCGCTGACCGCCGGCGTCGCCAGCAGCTTCGAGTCGCTGTTCGAGCACGCCGGCTTGCGGCTTGAAGTCGACTGCGACGCCTTGGCTGAGCCGGTCTACGTCGATCAGGCAATGTGGGAAAAGGTCGTGCTGAACCTGCTCTCCAATGCATTCAAGTTCACCTTCGAAGGGGGCGTGTCGCTGTGCTTGCGCGATGCCGGCGCGCAGGTCGAGTTGGAAGTGCGCGATACCGGCACCGGCATTCCAGCGGTCGAAGTACCGAAGCTGTTCGAGCGCTTCCATCGCGTCGCCGGTGCGCGCGGGCGCTCGTTCGAAGGCAGCGGCATTGGCCTCGCGCTGGTGCGTGAAGTCGTCGGTCTGCATGGCGGCACCATCACCGTCGCCAGCGAACTCGGGCGCGGCAGCACCTTCACCGTTGCAGTGCCGAAAGGTGCCGCGCACCTGCCGGCGGAAAGCCTGCGCATGCAGGCGCAGGCTTTGTCGCCGCCGTCGGCAATTGCCTATCTCGAGGAAGCGCAACGCTGGGTACAGCAGGACACTGCTGCCGAATCCGAGGTCGGCGCGGCCGCCGCCGTGCTGGTCGCGCGGCCGGTGGGCGCGCGGCCGCCACGCGTGCTGCTGGCGGAAGACAATGCCGACATGCGCGATCTGGTGCGGCGCCTGCTGGAAACCGGCGGCTATGTGGTCGAGACCGTCGGCGATGGCCAGGCCGCGCTCGCCAGCCTACGACGCTCGCAGCCGGATCTGCTGCTGTCCGATGTGATGATGCCGCAGCTCGACGGCATCGGCCTGTTGCGCCAACTGCGCGCCGATCCCAAGCTGCGCGAGCTGCCGGTGATCCTGCTGTCGGCGCGTGCCGGCAACGATGCCCAGGTCGATGCGCTCGGCGTCGGTGCCGACGATTATCTGACCAAGCCGTTCTCGGCGAGCGAACTGCTGGCCCGCGTCAGCGCCAATCTGACGATGGCGCGGCTGCGACGCAGTACCGCGCAGGCCTTGCGCGACAAGGAGCGGCAGCTCAACACGATCATCCACCAGGCCACGGTCGGCATCGTGCAGACCGATCCGCAGGGGCGCCTGCTGCTGGTCAACACGCGGTTCTGCGAAATCGTCGGCCGCACCACGGAAGAGCTTCTGGGCCGCGAGATGCAGGATTACTCGCACCCCGACGACCGCCCGCGCAAGGCTGCCTTGCTTGCGCGTCTGCTCGAAGACGATCAGAGCTTCATCATCGAGAAGCGTTATCTGCGCCCGGACGGCAGCGCGGTGTGGGTCAACAATCATGTCTCGCTGACGCGCCACGACGACGGCCGGCCGCAGTACGTCATCATCGTCGTGCAGGACGTCAGCGTGCGCAAGCTCGCCGAGGAGGAACGTCAACGCCTGCACGACACGCTCGAGCAGCGCGTCGCCGAACGCACCGGGGAACTGGCCAGCGTCAATCGTCAATTGCTCGAACAGATCGAGGAGCGCCGCAACGTCGAAGCCGCGCTGATCCAGGCGCAGAAGCTGGAAGCGGTCGGCCAGCTCACCTCCGGCGTCGCGCACGATTTCAACAATCTGCTGACGGTGATCTCCGGCAACCTGGATTTCCTAATGCGCGAGTTGGCGCACGATCCCCAGGCGATGCGCCGGCTCGGTTTCGTGCGCTCCGCCACCGAACGCGGCGCCAAGCTCACCGGCCAATTGCTGTCGTTCTCGCGCAAGCAGCGGCTGCTGCCGCGCGCGGTCAATCTCAACGACGTCGTCAAAGGCATGGGCGATCTGCTGCGCAGTTCGATCGGCGGCACGATGGAAGTCGAGACGCTGTTGATGAATGAGCTGCAGCTTGCGCTGGTCGATCCGACCCAGCTCGAATTGGTGATCGTCAACCTGGCGATCAACGCGCGCGATGCGATGGAGGTCGGTGGCCGCATCCGCATCGAGACCGCCAACGCGCACTGCGAACGGCCGACGCGGCCCGAACATCCGCCGGCCGGCGACTACGTGATGGTGGCGGTGGCCGACAGCGGCAACGGCATGACGCCGGAAGTGCTCGAAAAAGCGTTTGAACCGTTCTTCACCACCAAGGAAATCGGCAAGGGTTCCGGTCTCGGTCTGTCGCAGGTGCTCGGACTGGCGCAGCAGTCCGGTGGCGGCGTGCGTATCGATACGCAGTTGGGGCGCGGTACGCGGGTCAGCGTTTATCTGCCGCTGGCCGGGGAGACGGTGGAAGCCGTGCATAGCCGCGAACCGGCGATACACGCCGCGGCGCCGGCCGACGCGCAGGTGCTGCTGGTGGATGACGACGACGATGTGCGAACCATCACCGCCTCTGTGCTGGAGGAACTGGGCTACGCGGTGACGCAGGCCAATGGCGGCCGCGAGGCCCTGCTATGCCTGGAACGCGACAGTGCGATCGATCTGATGGTGGTAGATTTCGCGATGCCTGGCATGAACGGCCGCGAAGTTGCACGGCAGGCACGGCAGCGCCGGCCCGGCCTGCCGATCGTGTTGATCACCGGCTATGCCGACATCGGCCAGCTGCAAGCCGAGGCGGTCGTCGACTATGTGGTGCAGAAGCCATTTCAGATCAATGAGCTGGCGGCCCGGATTAGGGCGGCGCTGGCAACTGCGGCAGTGCAGTGATCACGGTGCTTCGATAACCGAAGCAAAGACATCGGCATCGATGCCGCGCGTTACCGCCGAATAAATTCGGATCCGGCGACTCAAACCTGGAAGTAATCCGGTCGTCCCGCGGTCCACAGCTCACCCCACAGCTTGCCGCCGCCATCGACGGTCAGCACTTCGCCGGTGATGAAGCTGCCCGACGAGGCGCTCAGATAAATGCAGGCTTCGGCAATCTCCATCGCCGTGCCGGGGCGCTTCATCGGATTGGCGCGCGGGAACTCGCGCACTGCTTCCGGTGGATAGACCGACAGCCCTTCGGTCGCGGTGAGTCCCGGCGCGACGCAGTTGACGCGGATGCCGAGCGGCGCCCACTCCACCGCGACGGTGCGCGTCACGCCGATCACGCCGGCACGCGCGGCGACGGTATGCGCAACACCCGGCATGCCGCGTTCGACGACGACGACGACGTTGACGATCGAGCCGCCGCACTGCTTTGCGCGCCAGAACTGCGCGGCGCGCTGCATCATGTACCAGCTGCCGTTGAGATTGTTGTTGATCACCGCGGTCCAGCCCTTCGGCGGAAAGTCGATCGCCGCCTGCGGGAACTGGCCGCCGGCGCTGCTGACGACGTAGTCGAGCCGCCCGAACTCGGCATCGATGCGCTGATACAGCGCCTCGACCTGTTCGTGTTCGCGCACGTTGGTCGCCAGCGCCAGCATGCGCGCGCCCTTGCTCGCGGCGAACGCGGCCACGCGCTGCAGCTTGTCGTCGGTGCGGCCGCAGATGATGACATCGGCGCCGAGCCGTGCGAACAGCAGCGCCACCGCGCGACCGATGCCGCTGCCGCCGCCGGAAACCAAAGCGGTCTTGCCCTTGAACAGATCGGCGCGGTAGACGGTCTCAGCGTTCCAGAGTTCTTGCATGGCTTTGTTTAATCGATTTTTGCTCCCCTCTCCCGTTTACGGGAGAGGGGCCGGGGGAGAGGGAAGTCCATGCGTATTCGCCAGACCACAGCCCCTCTCCCTAACCCTCTCCCGCAAGCGGGAGAGGGGATTGAATGCGCTGCGCGAATATGGCGGGCGTGCGGTGGTGTCGCAGCAATCCGCATTACGAATTCAGCATTTCCTGGCTGATGATGAGCTTGCGCACTTCGCTGGTGCCGGCGCCGATTTCGAGCAGCTTGATCGAACGGTACAGGCGATTGATCTCGGATTCCCAGATGTAGCCGATGCCGCCGTGCAGCTGCACCGCTTCGTTCAGCACCTTGTTCATCGTCTCGGCGACGTACAGCACGCCGGCCGCGGTGATCTTGTGGATGTCGCCGCGACCGCCTTCATCTTCGGTGACGGTGCTGGCTGCACGCAGCGTCTGGTAGGTAAACAGGCGCATCGATTCGACCCAGGTGTAGATGTCGGCGAGCTTGGCGCGAATCATCTGGAAGTCGGCGATCGGCTTGCCGAACTGCTTGCGCTGGCGTGCGTAGTCGAGCGACAGCTGCAACGCGCGTTCGGCGATGCCGAGGCAGATCGGCGAAATCATCGCGCGCTCCAGGTCGAGTCCGCTCATCACCACCTTGACGCCGCGGTCTTCGCCACCGACCAGGTTTTCCGCCGGCACGCGACAGTCGTCGAACACCAGCTCCGCGGTCTGGCTGCCGCGGAAGCCCATCTTCTCCAGCTTCTGCGCGACCTTGAAGCCGGGGAAATCCTTCTCGACGATGAACGCGGAAATGCCCTGTGCGCCCTTGTCCTTGTCGGTCTTGGCATAGACCAGCAGCACATCGGCGACCGGTCCGTTGGTGATGAAGATCTTGCGGCCGTTCAAAACATAATGTCCGCCGTCGCGAACGGCGACGGTGCGCATCGAGCCGAGCGCATCGGAGCCGGCACCCGGCTCGGTCAAACCGAGCGCGCCGATCGAAGTGCCCTTGCACAGTCCCGGCAGATATTTCTGCTTCTGCGCATCGTTGGCATTGCGCAGGATGTTGTGCAGGCAGAGGTTCTCGTGCGCCACCCAGCTCAAGCTCAGCGCATGGTTCCAGCGAGCGAAGGCCTGCAGGATCAAGCCGCTGGTGAACAGGTCCATGCCGGCGCCGCCGTAGATTTCCGGCGCGGTCACGCCGAAATAGCCGGTCGCGCCGATCTTCGGAAAGATCTCCGTCGGCCACCATTCCTCGTCGTCCATGCGCTGGGCGAGCGGATACAGCTCGTTCTGCGCAAAGCGGTCGGCCTGTGCCAGAATTTCCATCTCGTCGTTGGAAAGTCCGCTGAAAGCCTGCATCACGCTGACGCGTTCGCTGCTGGGGCTGCTGTTGTCGGGCATGGCGTGGATCGGTAGTGAGTCTGACTTACCAACGATAGGTGCAATGGGCATGGCGGCGCTTCGTCCGATCCGATGAGACGCGCGTGTGCAGCGGCTGTGTGTCATCGGCCTGCGGTGGCCGCGCGTACCCGCGCCCGCCTATGATGCCCGAGGCGGCCATGGTGGCCGCGATAGCGCGGCGTGCACATGGTCGAAATGATCGATACCGGCGGTCTGATCTGCGGCTTTCGGCTGCAGGCAGAAGCCGCGGCCGAGGCCTTGCCCTGGTGCGTGGATCCGCGCAGCTACGGCGTCGTCCCCGCAGCCGACGAGTCGCCGATCTGGCTGCATTTCAATTTCGTCGATACGCGCGCCGACCATTGGATCGCGGCTTGCGAACGCATTCCCGAGGAAGCCCGCGAATTGCTGCTCGACACCGATCCACGCATGCACCTGGAGCCGCTCGCCAACGGCCTCGGCGGCGTGCTCGGCGACCTGCACCACGACTTCGCCGACGACCCGGAAGGCTTTGGCGTGCTGCGCCTCTACATCGGCGAGCATTTGGTCGTCAGCGGCCGGCGTCATCCGCTGGAGTCGTCGAATCGCCTGCGCCGCGAACTGCTCGCCGGCGAAGTCGTCGCCACGCCGATCCAGTGGCTCGCGCAGCTGGTGCACAATCTCGCCGAAACCTTCACCGGCGCGATCAGTTCGCTCAACGAACAGGTCGATGACGCCGAGGATCGCATCCTGGTCGGAAGAGTCGACGAAGAAGGCCAGACCCTCGGCCGCGTGCGCCGATTGCTGGCGCGTCTGCGGCGTCACATCGGCGCCAACCGCCAGGCGCTGATCCACGCCCGCGCACGCCTGCCGTCCTGGTGCAGCGATGCCGATGCCGCGCAACTGCGGCTCGCGATCGAACGGCTCGACGCGGTCGCGCAGGATCTGGAACTGGTGCAGGAACGCGCGCGCCTGCTGCAGGAAGAAATCGCCGGCCGCCTCAGCGAAGCGACCAACCGCAACCTCTACCTGCTGTCGATCGTCACCGCCGTGCTGCTGCCGATCACGCTGATCACCGGCGTGTTCGGCATGAACGTCGCAGGCCTGCCCGGATTGCAGGACCCGCACGGCTTCGCCTGGGTCATGCTGCTGATGGCGCTGACCGCAGTCGGCACGATGGTGCTGCTGCATTGGCGCAAGTTGTTCTAGTCAGCAAAGCCTGTACTGCTTACGCACAAGCCATGAATGCGCTTGTGGCTAGCCGCTGCGCCCCAACATTGACCACAGTCGTGGCGGACCTTACCGTCGCGCAGCCTTTCCAGACTCTTCCATGAACGATTCCACGCTTTCCGCCACAGCCGCCGATATTGCGCCGCCTAGTTCACCGGCTGCCGCACCGGTGCGCCGTCTGGCCTCGTTGGCCGGGCTATGGCCGTTTCTGCGGCCGTATCGTTCGAAGCTGGTGCTGGCTTTCGTGTTTCTGTGCCTGGGTTCGGCGACGATGCTGTCGGTGCCGATCGCGATGCGCGATCTGATCGATCACGGCTTCGTCGCCGGCGCTGCGATTCAATGGCATTTCATCGCGCTGTTCTGCATCGCGGTGGTCTGGGGTCTGTTGGTGGCGGGCCGTTTCTATACGGTCAGCTGGATCGGCGAGCGCGTCACCGCCGATCTGCGCAGTGCGATCTACCAGCGCACGCTGGCGCAGTCGCCGGAATTCTTCGAGACCACCAAGACCGGCGAAGTGCTGTCGCGGCTGACCGCGGATACGACGCTGGTGCAGACCGTGGTCGGCTCGTCGATTTCGATGGGCCTGCGCAGTTCGTTCCAGTTCGTCGGCGGCATGGTGATGCTGGCGGTGACCAGCATCAAGCTGTTCGCGATCATCATCGTGCTGCTGATCCTGGTGGTGCTGCCCTTGATCGCGGTCGGCCGCGGCGTCAAAAAGCTGTCGCGCGAGTCGCAGGACCGCATCGCCGATACCTCGGCGGTCGCCGGCGAAATTCTCAACGCGATGCCGACGGTGCAGGCGTTCACGCACGAGCAGTTCGAGACCGACCGCTACGACCGCACGGTGGAACAGAGTTTCGCATCGGCGATCCGCCGCACGCGACTGCGCGCCGCGATGAGCGCCGGCATGATCACCGGCGTGTTCGGCGCCATCGTATTCGTGCTGTGGCTCGGCGCGCAGGCGGTGATCGCCGGCACGATGACGCCGGGCGATCTGACCTCATTCATTCTGTATGCGGTATTCACCGCCGGCGGCGTCGGCGTGATCGCCGAAGTCTGGGGCGAAGTGATGCGCGCGGCCGGCGCGACCGGGCGTTTGATGGAACTGCTGGCGGCCGAGCCGGTGATCCGCAAGCCGGCGGCGCCGGTGACGCTGCCGGAATCGCGGCTGGCGAGCGTGGCTTTCGATCAGGTGCGTTTCCACTATCCGTCGCGTCCGCAGAGTGCCGCGCTCGATGGCGTCAGCCTCGACATCCGGGAAGGCGAAACGGTCGCGCTGGTGGGCCCGAGCGGTGCCGGCAAGACCACGATGTTCCAGCTGTTGCTGCGCTTCTACGATGTCGGCGGCGGCGCGATCCGGTTCAACGGTGTCGACGTTCGCAAGCTCGATCCGGCGGCGCTGCGCAGTCACATCGGCATCGTGCCGCAGGACGCGGTGATCTTCTCGGCCGACGCCTACGAGAACATCCGCTACGGCAATGCGGATGCGAGCGATGCCGCAGTGATCGACGCCGCGCGCACCGCGTGTGCCGACGAATTCATCGCGCGTCTACCGGACGGTTACAAAACCTTTCTCGGCGAGCGCGGTGTGCGGCTTTCCGGCGGCCAACGCCAGCGCATCGCAATCGCGCGCGCGGTGCTGAAAAATCCGCCGCTACTGCTGCTCGACGAAGCCACCAGCGCGCTCGATGCCGAAAGCGAAGCACTGGTGCAGCGCGGCCTCGAAGCGGCGATGCAGAACCGCACGACGCTGATCATCGCGCACCGGCTTTCGACGGTGCAGCGCGCCGATCGGATTGTCGTGATGGAGCACGGCCGCATCGTCGAGATCGGCACGCCGGCCGAGTTGCTGCGCAGCGGCGGGCTCTATGCACGCTTGGCGAGTCTGCAGTTGGCGGTTTAGTCCGGCACTTGCGCGGCGACTGCAGCCTCAGCGCTCGCGTTACGGCGTTGCCTCGGCTTCAACCGGCGGCTTCGGCTTGCACACACCCATCGCCAGCCCCTGGATCTTGGCCGGCATGTCCTCCTGGTGCGCACTGTAGTAGTCGTAGCCGATCTGCTTCTCGAGCTTATTGAGCGCGCAATCGCAGGCATCCAGCATCGGATTCAGGTTCGGCGCCGCCTTTTCGTAGAAATCCGCGGGCAGCTCGGTGCTGTCGGTCATCGTCAGGAAATTCTGCGCGACGCTGTCTCTGATGTTTTGCTTGCAGACGCCGGCGGCGTTGGCCTTGGCTGCCGCAGGCCAGGGCACCAGCGGGGCGGCGAAGGCGGGCGACGCGACTGCCAGCGCAGCGCTCAGCAGCAGGATGGTTCGGTACATGTGGGGAATCCTCGGAAACAGTGTAGCGCCGATGCGTATTCTGGCGCAGTCCTGATGCCGGCGGCGCTTTTCGTTCATCACAGTGCGCCGACTACTGCCACAATCAGCCCCACTTTTACTGCCGAGGTGTCATCCATGCAACAGATCTATATCACCGGTCACGGCGGTCCCGAGAAGCTGCAGCTGCGCGAAGCGGCCGATCCGCAGCCCAAGGGCCGCGAATTGCGCATCCGCGTGCAGGCCAGCGGCATCAACTTCGCCGACATCATGGCGCGGCAGGGGCTGTATCCGGATGCGCCGAAACTGCCCTGCGTGGTCGGCTATGAAGTCTCCGGCGTGGTCGATGCGGCCGGGCCGGAAGTGCAGGGCGACTGGATCGGCCGGGAAGCGTTCGCGCTGACGCGCTTCGGTGGCTATGCAGATACCGTCGTCGTGCTGGAGCCGCAGGTGTTCGTCAAGCCGGCCGCGCTGAGCCATGCGCAGTGCGCGGCGATTCCGGTTAACTATCTGACCGCCTGGCAATTGCTGGTGGTGGTCGGCTCCTTGTCCGCCGACGAGTCGGTGCTGATCCACAATGCCGGCAGCGGTGTCGGTCTGGCGGCGATCGATATCGCGCGGCATATCGGCGCGACGATCTACGGCACCGCTAGCCGCGGCAAGCATGAGTTCCTCAAAGCGCGCGGCCTGCATCACGCGATCGACTACACGAAAGGCGACTGGAGCGAGGAACTCAAGCGCCTCACCGACGGCCACGGCGTCGAGCTGATCACCGATCCGCTCGGCGGCGGCAACTGGAAGAAGAGCTACCGCGCGCTGCGCCACACCGGCCGGCTCGGCATGTTCGGCATTTCGGCGGCAACCGAATCGCGTCTGCCCGGTGTGCTGCGCATGCTCAGCATCGGCCTGAGTCTGCCGTGGTTCAACCCGGTGCCGCTGATGAACCTGAATCGCTCGGTGTTCGGGGTGAACCTCGGCCATATGTGGCACGAGTCCGACAAGATTCGTAGCTGGATGGAAGTGATTTTGCAGGGTATCGCCGACGGCTGGGTGCGGCCGCATGTCGATAAGACGTTTCCGTTGGCGCAGGTTGGTGAGGCGCAGGCGTATATCGAAGCGCGGAAGAACATCGGCAAAGTCGTGCTGACGGTTTAGCGCTTTATCGATTGCCTCTCCCGCAAGAGCGGGA
>JAQGNU010000188.1 GCA_028291645.1 Nevskia sp. | reverse complement strand
TGCTTGGCTGGTGTCGGGTCCGCGCGGGGTCGGCAAGCGTCCGCTGATCGCCGCGCTGGTCGCCGCACTGTTGTGCGAAGTGAAGGCCGGCGACAGTGCCTGTGGCAGCTGCAACAGTTGCAAGATGCTGCTGTCGGGCGGACATCCGGACGCGCATCTGCTGACGCTCGATGGTCATCTCGGTCTCGCCGCCAACGTTTCTCTGCAGCGTACGGACGGCATCACGCACTGGGAACCGGACAAGGGCAGCAAGCGGCGCGAGATTGCCATCGACGGCGTCCGCAGTCTGATCGACAAGCTCGGCTTGGTGAGCCATCGCCAGGGCAACAAGCTGGCGGTGATCACGCCGGCGGAGGATCTGAGTCGCTCGTCGGCGGATGCGCTGTTGAAAACCATCGAAGAGCCGACGCCGAACACCTATCTGTTCCTGATCGCCGATCAGGCGCTGAGCCTGTCGGCGACCTTGCGCAGTCGTTGTCAGCAATTGCGCCTGGGTTTCCCGCCCGCGTCGATGGCGCTGAGTTGGTTGCAGACGCAGGCACCCGATGCCGGTACTGCGGCCTGCGAAGCGGCACTGATGCTGGCACGCGGTGCGCCGCTGCTGGCGCTGGCGCAACTCGAGCAGGGCGCGGCACCGCAGGCGCTGGAATGGCGTGGTGCGCTCGACGACGTCGCGCAGGGTCGCGGCGATCCGATGAAGCTGGCGGCGTCGATCGACGACGAAAGCGTGATCGAATTCCTGCACTGCTGCCAGGGCTGGCTGGTCGACCGTCTGCGTGCGCAGGCCGTCGGCGGCTTGCAGCTGTCCGGGCGGCGTGTCGCCGAACTCGCCAACGAGCTGCACGATGCGCATCGTCGCATCGACGCCAACACGCGCGCGCAGCTGGTGGTCGAAGCAATGCTGATCGGCTGGGTGCGCCTGCTTGCGTCGCCACCTGCAGGTTCGCCACAATCGCCGCTCATGCAAGCCAGGATTCGCTAGCGCCAATGTCGATGCGTCCCGGTGGGGTCTCGCCCGGCATTCTGACCTTGAACATCAAGGACAAGAATGCGCTGTACGTTTCCTACATGTCGTTCATCAAGAATGGCGGACTGTTCATTCCGACCAACAAGGAATATCAGCTCGGCGACGAGGTGTTCATCCTGCTGACCCTGCTCGACAGCAACGAGCGCCTGCCGGTTGCCGGCAAGGTTGTCTGGATCACGCCGCACGGTGCGCAAGGCAAGCGTCAGCAGGGCATCGGCGTGCAGTTCAGCACACAGGACAACGGCGTCACCCAGAAAAAGATCGAGACCATTCTCGCCGGCATGCCGATCGATCGCACGACGCACACGATGTAGCACAGCGCTTGGCTAGCTCGCCGCCTGCTGCGGCAAACCATTCTGCAACAGATAAACGTCGTAGCCTTTCTGGCACAGCACGAACATCGCGACCGAACTGCGCCGCCCGGTATCGCAGACCGCGATATAGGTTTTCGATTGATCCAGTGTCGCCAACTTCAAGCGCAGCATGTAGAGCGGCAGATTGATGCTGCCCGGCAAATGGAAACGCTGAAATTCACTCGGCAGACGCACGTCGAGCCAGCTCGCGTGACCAGCCGCGATCTGTCGCTCGGCTTCGGGCAGGCTCAGTTGCCGGCCGATCGGTGCATTCAGCAAGGTGTGGAAATCCCGCTGCGCCAGCCGCATCAGTCTGCCGCGCGTCAACATGATCACGCTGGCATTGCGCTGCGATTCTGAAATCAGCGCCTCTTCGCCGAAGCAGGAGCCGGATTCGAGTTCGGCCAGGCGCACCGGCTTCTGGCCAGGCGCTTCGCGCGTGACCATGCAGCGCCCTTCCTTGATCACGTAGAAGTAATCGCCGGGTTCGCCCTGCCGCAAGATGAACTGCCCGGGTTCTGCCTGCACTTCCTCCATCCGCAGGAACATCGCCTGCAGATTGGAGGGCGGCACCATTTGAAAGATGCGCATCTGCAGCAGCTTGGTCATCCAGTCGCCATCCGGCGCCGGTCTGCCGCCGGTGAGTTCGTGCACTTCGAAGCGGCCGCTCTGATCCCAGGTCAGCATGACGTCGAGCAGCTTCGCATCGACTGCGATGACGCAAGTCGGCTGCGGGCAGTACGCGGTGACCCGGCGCGGCAGATGGTGCGCGATGCGGTGGAACGAATTGGCTGCGCCGGCACGAACGATCGCCAGCTGCGCGCCGCTGGCATCCTCCAGCTGAATCTCGCCGGATACCAGAAAAATGACGGTCTCTGCGGAATCGCCGATTTTGAACAGGTAGCTGCCGGCCTCGATCAGCCGCATCGAGGACTTGCGCGCGAGGTTGCGCTGACTCTCCGGCTGCAGTGCATTCAGCGGGATGTAGTTCACGAACAGCGCGGGATCAACCGCTGAATCCATGAAACGCTTGCCCTTTGCAGGAGACTCGAAGATTCCAAGCTAGCAGCTTGCCGCGGCGCAAAACCGGCCGTGGGTCTCCAAATCGAAGCGCGCGGATCGAGTCAACCGATCGCTTCAGCGCGTGCTTGAACCGTGCTGTGAATCGTGGCGACTTGACGTCACGTACTGACGAATGATGAAATTCGTCATATGCGAAGCGCCTCTGCCAGACAGCCGCACATGCGTGATCGGATTCTCGAGCACGCCGAGCGGCTGTTCCGCGCGTACGGCTATGCCAAGACCACCGTCGCCGACATCGCGGTTGCGTGCGACATGTCGCCAGCCAACGTCTACCGCTTTTTTGAGAGCAAGACGGGCATTCACGAGGCGCTGACCGAGGTCATCCTGCAGCGCATGGAGACGTTCGCGAAGCACATCGTGCACGAGCGCCGGCCCGCGGCCGAGCGCTTGCGCAAACTGGTGGTCGAGTGCCATCAGATGACTTGCGAACAATACCTGCAAGACTCAAAAGTCCACGAAATCTGTGCGAAAGCGATGGCTGAGCAGTGGAGCGTGATCGATGCGCACTGCGAGCGCATGCGCGCGATTTTCCAGAGCATCGTCGAAGACGGCGTGCGCAGCGGCGAGTTTGCCGGCAGCGACATCGAGGATCGTGCACGGTGCGTGTTCAACGCGGTGGTGCCGTTCTGCCATCCGCAGATCGTGGCCGAGCGCTTCGCCGAGGATCACGGCCGGCAAGCTGCGCTGATGGCCGATTTTCTGGTGACAGCCTTGCGTACAGGGAAGTAGAAGACGGTCGATTTTGGGGAACGGTGTGCGCTGATGAATTACGACAATCTTCAGAAATCGTTGCGACTGAGCCGTCTCGCCATGGGCGGCTGCGGCGCGCTGCTAAGCCTGACGGCCTGCAGCAAGCCGGCGCCGCCGCCGGAAGATGTGCGTCCGGTGCGCACGCTGACCGTGCAAGCCGGTGCAGTCGCCTTGCAGAACACGTATGCCGGTGAAGTGCGGCCGCGCTATGAATCGAATCTGGGTTTTCGCGTCACTGGCCAGATTCAGCAGCGCCTGGTCAATGACGGCGATAGCGTCAAGCGTGGCCAGGTGCTGGCGCGGCTCGATCCGAAGGATCTGAATCTGTCCGAGGCCGGCAGCCGCGCCAATCTGACGGCGCAGAAAGCGCAACTCGAAGTCGAGCGTGCCGACCTTGAGCGCGATCGCAAACTGGTTGCCGAGAACGTCATCAGTCAGTCCGCCTACGATCGTCAGCTGAGCATTTTCCAGGCCGCGCAGGCGCAGTACGAAGCCGGGCAGGCGGCGCTGCGCCAGAGCGGCAATCAGGTCGACTACGCGCTGCTGCATGCCGACCACGACGGCAGCATCTCGTCGATTGCCGCCGAAGCCGGGCAGGTGGTCGCTGCCGGCCAGACCGTTGCCACGCTGGCCTGGAGTGGCGCAACCGAAGTCGCGGTCAACGTGCCGGAAGACCAGGTGCGGCGCATCAGCGTCAACCAGGCGGCGCAGGTTTCGTTGTGGTCGGCCGCGGGCAAAACCTACGAGGGCACGGTGCGCGAAATCTCCGCCAGTGCCGATCCGGCGACGCGAACTTATGCGGTACGCGTCTCGTTGCCGCAGACGTCCGAAGAAATCCGCTACGGCATGACCGCCAGCGTGCGCTTCCAGATCAGTGGACTGCCGAACCTGATCCACGTGCCGCTGCCGGCGCTGATCGAGCACGACGGCAAGGCGGGTGTCTGGGTGCTCGATACCCAGGCTGGCACCGTCGGGTTCCGTGAAGTCGTCAGCGCCGGTGTCGTCGGCAATGAAATATTGATCAGCGGCGGTCTGCAGCCGGGCGATATCGTCGTCACCGCCGGTGCGCCGCTGTTGCATGCGGCGCAGAAGGTGCGCCAGTTGAACGCAACTGCTGTCGCGCAGTAGTCGCCGGCCATGAGCGAACCGCGCGGCGAACGCTTCAATCTCTCGCGCTGGGCGATCGAGCATGCCTCGTTCACGCGCTTCCTGATCGGCCTGCTGATCATCAGTGGCGTATTCGCCTACATCAGCCTGGGCCAGCGCGAAGATCCAGACTTTACTTTCCGCGTGATGGTGATGCGGGCGTATTGGCCCGGTGCCACGGCAAAGGAGATGGAACAGCAGGTCACCGACAAGCTCGAGGAAAAGCTTGCCGACGTGCCGTACCTGTTCTACACGCAGAGCTACTCGAAGCCGGGCGAATCGAACGTGTTCGTAGTGCTGCGCGAGGATACGCCGCCGAAGGAAGTGAAGGGCATCTGGTACCAGGTGCGCAAGAAGATCGGCGATATCCAGAGCAATCTGCCGCAGGGCGTGCAGGGGCCGTTCTTCAATGACGAATTCGGCGACACCTATATTGCGATGTACGCCTTCCACACCGAAGGCTTCACCTACGAAGAGTTGCGCGACTACGTCGATACCGCACGCAAGGCGCTCGGCCAGGTGCCCGGTATCACCAAGGTCGATCTGCTCGGCGAGCAGACCCCGAAAATCTATGTCGAATTTTCGTATCGGAAGTTCGCCGAACTCGGCATCACGTTTCCGCAGCTGTCGGATGCCCTGAAGGGCCAGAATGCAGTCGCGCCTGCGGGTACGCTGAACACTGCGCAGCAGGCGATTCCGGTACGCGTCGGCGGCCAGTACGATTCGGTCGAGCAGGTTCAGGAGACGCGTTTCAGGGTCGGCACGCGCACCTTCCGGCTCGGCGATTTCGCCAAGGTTTATCGCGGCTACGAAGATCCGCCGATCACCAAGATCCGCCATCGCGGACGCGAGGCGATGGCGCTCGGCATCGTCATGGAGTCCGATGCCGACGTGCTCAAGGTCGGCGAACAATTGCAGACGGCATTGAAACAACTGCGCAGCAGTTTCCCGGTCGGCATCGAGATTGCGCAGATCACCGATCAGCCGAAAGTGGTGCACGAGGCGGTCGGCGATTTCGTGCGTTCGCTGGCGGAAGCGGTGCTGATCGTGCTGCTGGTGTCGTTCTTCTCACTCGGCTTACGCACCGGCATGGTGGTTGCGCTGACCATTCCGCTGGTGCTGGGCGTGACTTTTCTGGCGATGAAGGCGGCCGGTATCCAGCTGCAGAAAATCTCGCTCGGCGCGCTGGTGCTGGCGCTCGGCCTGCTGGTCGACGACGCGATGATCTCGGTCGAGATGATGGCGCGCAAACTCGAAGAGGGTTACGACAAGCTGAAGGCGGCGTCGTTCGCGTACACCTCGACCGCGTTCCCGATGTTGACCGGCACGCTGATCACCGCGGCCGGTTTTCTGCCGGTGGGCTTAGCCAAGTCGAGTGCCGGCGAATATACGTTCTCGATGTTCGCCGTGGTCGGCATGGCGCTGCTGATCTCCTGGCTGGCGTCGGTTTACGTGACCCCTTACATCGGTTACTGGCTGCTGCGTGCGCATCCGGAAAGTGCACACGATCTGTTTCACACACCGTTCTATCAGCGTCTGCGGCGCGGTCTCGACTGGTGTGTCGAGCACCGCCGCAAGGTCATCGTGATGACCTTGATCGCCTTCGTGCTCGGCGTCGGCAGTTTCCGCTTCATCCCGCAGCAGTTCTTTCCGGATTCGACGCGCCTGGAACTGATGGTCGACCTGTGGCTGCCGGAAGGCTCGAGTTTCGCCGCGACCGAAGAGGTCACCAAGCGCTTCGAAGCCAAACTCGCGGCCGATGCCGATGTTGCCGACTACGTCGCCTATGTCGGCGACGGCAGTCCGCGGTTTTACCTGCCGCTGGATCAGGAGCTGCAGCACGTCAACTTCAGCCAGTTCATGGTGCTGTCGAAAGACATCAAGGCGCGCGAGCGGCTGCGTGTGCGCATGCGCGACTGGGTGGCGACGGAATTCCCCGAAGTGCGCACTAAGGTCGACCGTCTGCCGAACGGTCCGCCGGTCGGCTGGCCGGTGCAGTTCCGCGTGCAGGGGCCGGATCCGCAACTGGTACGTTTCTATGCGGACCAGGCCAAGGCGATCGTCGCCGCGAGTCCGCTGACGCGCAATGTGCACGACAACTGGCACGAGAAGATCCTGTCGATCCACGACCAGATCGATCAGGACAAGCTGCGCGTGCTTGGCATCACCAGCGAACAGGTGCGCGGCGCCGGCCAGACCATTCTCAGCGGCACCACCATCGGGACGTATCGCGAGCGCAATCGCAATATCGACATCGTCGCGCGGCAGCCGCTGGAAGAGCGCGACCGCCTCGGTGACCTGAAGGATGCCTACATGCCGACCGCGAGCGGCACCTCGGTGCCGTTCTCGCAGTTCGGCGTCGCGCAACGCGCGTTCGAGGATGGCGTCATCTGGCGCCGTTCGCGACTGCCGGCGATCACCATCCAGGCAGAGACACAGGAAGGCCTGCAGGCGCCCGATGTCACCAACGCGATCTTTCCGCTGTTCGATGGCCTGCGCGCACAGATGCCGTACGGCTATTCGATCAACATCTCCGGCGCACTCGAGCAGAACCAGATCGCCAACGATTCGATCAACGTGCAGATGCCGAAGATGGTGGTGGTGATCCTGCTGCTGCTGATGATCCAACTGCAGCACTTCGGCCGCACGGTGATGGTGCTGCTGACCGCACCGCTCGGCATCATCGGCGCCGCCGCGGCACTGCTGATCACGCGCCAGCCGTTCGGCTTCGTCGCACTGCTCGGCGTCATCGCGCTGGCCGGCATCATCATGCGCAACGCGGTGATCCTGGTCGATCAGATCGAGCAGGACATCAAGGCCGGACACGATCCCTGGACTGCGATCGTCGAGTCGGCAGTGCGCCGTTTCCGGCCGATCATCCTGACTGCGGCGGCCGCGGTATTGGCACTCATCCCCTTGCTGCGCAGCGTGTTTTTCGGTCCGATGGCGGCCGCGCTGATGGGTGGCCTGATCGTCGCGACGGTGCTGACGCTGACCTTCCTGCCGGCGCTGTACGCGGCCTGGTTCCGCGTGCGCCGGGTCGCCGACACTCCCGCATAAGCTGCATACAGCTTGTCGCCGGCCGTTGCGGCGCGGCTCGTTCGGGCGCGCGGGATTGCGTCAGATGCCCGGATATTGGTGGAAAAATCGTCAGCGGATAAACTAGGCCTCGCTGTGCCCCCGATCGCATCCACTTATCGACCCCACTGAAGAGGCCGTACCTTTGAATCTCAAGACTCTCCACGAAACCGCGCTCGCGATGGTTGCACCGGGCAAGGGCATCCTCGCCGCCGATGAATCCACCGGCACCATCAAGAAGCGCTTCGACCAGATCGGCATCGAAAACACCTGGGCGCATCGCCGTGCCTACCGCGACATGCTGTTCACCACGCCGGACTTCGAGAAGTACACCAGCGGCGTCATCCTGTTCGAGGAAACCCTGTTCGACAAAGGCCTCGACGACACGCCGTTTCCGAAGCTGCTGGCTGCCAGAGGCGTGATTCCGGGGATCAAGGTCGACCAGGGCGCCAAGCCGCTGGCCGGCGGCGTTGCCGAAGAAACCGTCACCGAAGGCCTCGACGGCCTGCGCGAGCGTCTCGAAAAATACCGCGCGGCCGGTGCCCGTTTCGCCAAGTGGCGCGCCGTCATCACCATCGGCGAGGACAGCCCGACCGACTACGCGATCCACGTCAACGCGCATGCGCTGGCGCGCTATGCAGCGCTGTGTCAGGAAGCCGACATCGTGCCGATCGTCGAGCCGGAAGTGTTGATGGATGGCGACAACGACATCGAAACCTGCGAAGACGTCACCGATGTCGTGCTGGCCGCGGTGTTCGGCGAGTTGTACGCGCAACGCGTTGTGCTCGAAGGCATCATCCTGAAGCCGAACATGGTGGTCTCCGGTGCCGGTTGCAGCGATCAGGCCTGCATCGAGGAAGTCGCCGAGCGTACGCTGCGTGTGCTGCGCCGCCATGTGCCAGCGGCGGTGCCGGGCATCGCTTTCCTGTCCGGCGGTCAGAGCGACGAGCTCGCCACCGCGCACCTTGATGCGATGAACAAGGCCGGCCCGCTGCCGTGGGGTCTGACGTTCTCTTACGGACGCGCGCTGCAAGCCGCGGCACTGAAGGCCTGGAGCGGCAAAAACGTCGACGCCGGCAAGGCGGCGCATCAGCATCGTGCCAAGATGAACAGCTTGGCCGCGCTCGGCAAATGGGATCAGTCGCTGGAGCGCGCCGCTTAAGGTTTTATCGCAGTCCCGAACCCGCCCGCAGCGCCGCTGCCGGCGGGTTTTCTTTTAGGCCTGTGCCTGCATGCGGGTTTGCGCCGGCTGCGGGATTCCGCGTTGCAGATTCGAATGCTGCGGCTGCGCGAATCGGCTGATATGTTCGATGCTGCGCGCGACCACCTGATCGCGTTCGCGATCGACCGTGATCATGTGATAACTGTCGTTCATCAACACCAGTTCGGCCGGGCCCGCTACAGCTTGCAGAATCTTCAGCGGGTTCTTCAGGCTGGCGACATCGTCTTCGCGCGCATGCAGAATCAGTGTCGGCACCTGTATTTGCGCCAGTTCAGACTCGACCTGTTGGCTCAGCGCCCACATCTGTTGCAGACAGAACGACGGCAGGCCGGCGAGGCCGGCATCGGCGCTGTTGCCGGACAGCATGTTCTGCACGACACGCTTGCGCAGTCGCTCGTCCTTGATGCCGTAAGGCGGTTTCTCCATGAAGACGTAGCGCTTGCCGAACGGCGTGTAGATCAGGAATTTCAGCAGGAAGCTGTACCAGGGAATGGTCCAGCCGTCGTACTTCAGCGTCGGTCCGTAGAGCAGCAGGCCATCGACACCGTCGCGCCGTTGCGCGGCCAGATGCAAGGCCATGATCGCGCCCATCGACAGGCCGCCGACGAAGACGCGGCTGACATGCTGGCGCAGATGGTCGAGCGCTGCGAGCGCGCTGTCGGCCCAGTCCTGCCAGCCGGTCGCGGCCAGATCCTGCTCGGTGCCGCAATGGCCGGCGAGTTGTGCGCCGTAAACGGTGTAGCCGGCGCGCGCAAGCCCCTTGCCGACATAGCGCATTTCCACCGGCGTGCCGGTGAGGCCGTGGATCAACAGAATGCCGATGTCGTTGCCCGGCAAAAAGAAGCTCATGTCCCGTTGCGTCGAACTTAACCCACGCATCGATGCTCATGCTCCGATCGGATGGAAAAGGAGAGTATAAAAAGAATAATCTTTTTCGGCCAGCCGGTTGATACTTGGCGACATTCTGCCGAAGCGATCGCAAGACATCGGCCCATTCTTCTGCTGCTTTCAGGTCGATCAGGCTCGTCAGCAGCATCGTTGCCGACATGATGCCGAATCGGACTGTGGTCCGATGAAAGCCGGATGAAAGCTTGTCGCTGCTGCTATCGGGCCGCCGCCGGCAAGTTGCGACTGAGCATTTCGATCAGCCGCTGCTTGGTCGGCACCACCCAGAGTTCTTTCAGTTTCGCCGACAGCAATCCGGCCGCGTCGAGCTCGTCGCACAGATGCATCTGGTGGGCGAGATCGAACAGGTCGAGCTGGCTGGTGAACAGTCCGTCGTCGTTGACGGTGATGAACGACACGCCAGGCGTTTGATAATGGCTGCCGTCGGCGCGCGTGCCGGGGCCGCGATTCCACCAGTGCGTGATGATCTGATTGCCGTGCGTGGTGTAGCGCTCGATCGGAAAGCTCCAGCCCTCCCAGCCGACCATCATGTCGCGGCCGTAGTGGGTGGCGCGGATTTCGTCGCGACTGCGCGCACGGACCAGCATGGTGCCGGCGTATTCGCAGACGTATTCGCAATCCTGCGCGTAAAACTCGTCGGCGATCCAGCGCCATTCGTTGCGGCGCGCGGCCTCGACGAAGGCAACCTGCAGCGCGACGGCGCGCGCTTCGATTTGATCGCGGGTTAAAGGCATGGCCGGACTCCTCCAGGCGAAGCGGGTGGCGCGAAAAACCCGGGCGAGCTTCCGCATTCATGAAATAAGTGCGGCCGTGCCGGGCGGATTTATCGCTAGTGCATCGAACCGCAGCACCTGAGTCTAGCGAGCCCGCGGCGGCGGACCTGATCCGATCGGATCACTTCACCGCGCTTACGTCGCGCCGCCGCCGCCGCAGTGCTACAGCGCTTCTTTGCCGGATTCGCCGGTGCGGATGCGGATCGCCTGTTCCAGCGACGTCACGAACAGCTTGCCGTCGCCGATCTTGCCGGTGTGTGCAGACTTGGTGATGGCGTCGAGCGCGGTACCGAGACGCTCGTCCTCGATCGCGATTTCGAGTTTGATCTTCGGCAGGAAATCCACCACGTACTCGGCCCCGCGGTACAACTCGGTGTGGCCCTTCTGCCGGCCGAAACCCTTGACCTCGGTGACGGTGATGCCGGCAACGCCGATTTCGGACAGGGCTTCGCGGACGGCGTCGAGCTTGAACGGCTTGATGATGGCGGTGATCAGTTTCAAGCGGGCATCTCCTCTCGGTCTGGTTTTTAGGTGAATCGAACCGCTGCGCGCGCTTGGCCGAGGCGAGCTGCGGCCATCGATCATAGTCTATGCGTGGTGCGGCGCGTGCCCGACAAGATCCGGCGCGCCGATCGTCGTCATCGGCGCGCGCTTGCCTTAAGTCCGATGGTTTGCGACCGATGCGAACTGCAGAATCTCCGCACGCTCGGGTTCGATCCACCGCTGCAGTTCCCAGCCGGCCTTGCGCCAGGCGTCGAGTCCGCCATGCAGCGGACGTACTTCGGCGAAACCGAGCTTGCGCATGCGTTGCGCCAGTGCGGCGGCGGAGGCCTCGTTCGGGCACGAGCAATAGACGATCACCGGACCTTCGCGGCGCAGGTGCGCCAGTTCGCGGGCATCCTTTTCCAGATCGAACAGCTGCGCACCGGGAATCAGATAGGGATCGAGACGGCGGCTTTCGCGCGAGCGCACGTCGATCACCACCGGCGGCGGACCGTTCGCCATCAAGGCATACAGTTCGCTGGCCGAGATGCGGCTCATGCGCAACTGGCGCAGCAGTCGCTGGCGTTCGACCCAACGGAACGCGATGTAGCCGATGATGATCGCCAGCGCGAGCTTGACCAGACCGATGCCGAACTGCTGCAGGAAGCTCAGCAGCGCGTCGATCTGATTGGAAAAACTATAGCCGAGCAGCAGGCCGAGGCTGATCCAGAGCGCGGCGCCGCTGAGGTCGAACAGCACGAACTTGAGGTACGGCACCGCCGCCGAGCCCGACATCGGCACCGACACCAGCGACAGCCCCGGCACGAAGCGCGCGAACAGCAGCAGGCGCACGCCGCGACGTTCGAAGAAGCCTTCGGTGCGGCGCACGCAGGTATCGCGCGACAGCGAGATGCGACACAACAGACGCAATACCTTGAAGCCGTGGCGGCGGCCGGCGATGAACCACAGCGTATCGCCGACCGCGGCGCCGAGCAGCGCGCCGAAGAAGTCGGCCAGCGCCAGGCCGGGGCTGCCCTGCACGCCGGCCAGTACACCGCCGGTCAGAATCAGCGCCGGCATCGCCGGTACCGGCAGGCCGAGCGCAGCAGCGAACACCGCGACGAACGCGAACAGCGGACCAAACGCGTGCAGATTGAAGCTATCCATCGCCGACATCAGCATTCCTTGCGCCGTGGCGACCAGAACAAGGCTCAGCAGGCCCAGCGCGACGACTGTAGAGAGGCGCGAATCTAGCGCTGTCGCGCGCGTCGCGCCAGCCTGCGCCGACGAACGCGAGATCGTCGGCCGGCTCCAGTCGGATTGCTCGCCGTCGGCCATCGTCGATTCCGTTAGGGCGCGCCGGCAGCTGCTCCAGCTGAGGCAAGCTGGCTGCATTGCGCGTCGCCGCAGGCTTCCCAGCCGCCGCCGAGCGCCTTGTACACGGCGATCGTGCTGGTGTTGATCGCGGTCTCCGCCTGCGCCAGATCATCTTCGGCCGACAGCGCGGTGCGTTGCGCGTCGAGCAGCGTCAGGAAATCGGTGGCGCCTTCCTTGTAGCGGATCGCGGCGAGATCGGCCGCACGGCGGCTCTGTTTGGCCTGTTCGATCAGATGATCGGTGCGCACGCGTTCCTGGTTGAACTCGGTCAGCGAGCCTTCGATATCTTCCAGCGCCAGCAGCACGGTCTGCTGATAGTTCGCCAGCGCCTCGTCGGCATTGGCCTTGCGCTCATGCAGACGCGATTGCACACGCTGGAAGTTGAGGCCGTTCCAGGTGATGCTCGGGCCGATCGAGAAGCCATGCGAGGCGACGCTGCCGATGTCGGCACTGCTGCCGGACAGGAAGCCGATGAAGCCGCCGACTTCGATGTGCGGATAGAAATCGGCCTGGGCGACGCCGACATTCGCCGTCGCGGAAGCGAGATCCCGTTCGGCCACGCGCACGTCCGGACGGCGTGCCAGCACGTCGCCCGGCGCGCCGATCGCCAGCGCATGGCTGATCGCGGTGAACGACTTCGGCGACAGGTCGACGTTCAGTTCACCTGGACGCACGCCGAGCAATACCGCGAGCCGGTACTTGGAGCGATCCGAAGACGCTACCAGCAGCGGAATCTGCGCCTGCGTCGCCGCCAGGCGCGCGGCCGCGCTGGCGACATCCTGCTCGAGGCCGCTGCCGATATCGCGACGCGCCTGCGTCAGCTTGACGGTCTGGACCTGCGTATCGAGATCGCGCGAAGCGATATCGAGCCGCAGCTGCGTGCCGCGCAGTTCGAAGTAGTTGCGCGCGACTTCCGCGATCACGCGCACCTGCACGTCGCGCAGCTGCGCATCGGTGGCCTGTGCCTGCGCGCGTGCCGATTCGACCGAACGCCGGATGCCGCCGAACACGTCGACTTCCCAGCTGGCGTCGAAACCGCCTTGGTACTGGCTGATACCGACGCGCTCCTTGGTGAAGCCCGGCTGCTCCAGCCGGCTGCGCGTGAAGCTGGCATCGGTCGACACGGTCGGCAACAGATTCGAATGCGCTTCGCCGACTGCCGCGCGTGCGGCGGCAACGCGCGCCAGCGCCTGCTTCAGATCGAGGTTACTGGCAACGGCCTGCTGGATCAGCGCGTCCAGCGTGCTGTCGCCGAACTGGCTCCACCAGCGCGCTTCGTAGCCTTGCGCGATGGTGGCGTCGGCGTTCTTCAGCGTCACCGGTGCAAGCTCCGGCTGGTGATAGTCGGGGCCGACCGCGCAGGCCGTCATGCTCAGCGCCAGCAGGCTGCTCAGCACAGCCGAGCGCCATTTGGGTTTTACTGCAGTTAACGAATTTAGGTTCATCGAAGTCTCTGATTGATGACCGGATGCGCTTACGCGCGCGCGGTATGCGGAGCTGCGGCCGTCGTCGCTGGCGGCAGCTGTTTCGCCGCCGCGCGACGCTCGACGAAGCCCTGGATGACGACGTAGAACACCGGCGTCAGCAGCAGGCCGAAGAAGGTCACGCCGAGCATGCCGGAGAACACCGCCACGCCCATCGCATGACGCATCTCGGCACCGGCGCCGGTCGAGGTCACCAGCGGCACCACGCCCATGATGAATGCCCACGAGGTCATCAGGATCGGGCGCAAGCGCAGCTTCGCGGCTTCCTTCACCGCGGCGATCAGCGACATGCCTTCGTGCTGGCGTTCGCGTGCGAATTCGACGATCAGAATCGCGTTCTTACAGGCGAGGCCGACCAGTACGATCAAGCCGATCTGGGTGAACACATTGTTGTCGCCGCCCGACATCCAGACGCCGCTGATGGCCGAGAACAGGCCCATCGGTACGATCAGGATCACGACCAAGGGCAACGACCAACTCTCGTACTGCGCGGCCAGCACCAGGAACACCAGCAGCACGCACAGCATGAACACCAGCGAAGTGGTGTTGCCGGACAGGATCTGCTGATAGGTCAGGTCGGTCCATTCGAACGACATGCCGCTCGGCAGGTTTTCCTTCGCCAGCTGTTCCATCAGGGCTTGCGCCTGGCCCGAGCTGACGCCGGTCGCGCCAGCGCCGTTGATTTCAGCGGTGGTGAAGGCGTTGTAATGGCTGACGCGATCCGGCCCCGCGCTCTGCTTGACGGTGACGAACGAACCGAGCGGAATCATTTCGCCGGCGGCGTTGCGCGTCTTCAATTGCGGGATGTCGCTGGCTTCGCGGCGGAAGTGCTGCTCGGCCGAAACGTTGACCTGATAGGTGCGGCCGAAACGATTGAAGTCGTTGACGTAGAGCGAGCCGAGATAGGCCTGCATGGTCTGGAACACGTCGTTCAGATCGACGCCTTCGGCCTTGGCTTTCTCACGATCGACGTCCGCGTCGATCTGCGGCACGTTGACCTGGAAGCTGGAGAACAGCCCAGCTAGCTTGCCCGACTGCTTGCCCTTGGCGATCAGGTTCTGCGTCTGCTTGTACAGCTCGGCGAAACCGAAATTGCCGCGGTCCTCGATCTGCATGCGGAAGCCGCCGATCGTACCGAGGCCCTGCACCGGCGGCGGCGGGAAGATCGCGATGTAGGCGTCCTGGATGCTGCCGTACTGATGCTGCAGCGCGCCGCTGATCGCACCGGCCGACAGCTCCTTGCTGCGCCGCTTCTCGAACGGGTCGAGCGTGACGAAGACGATGCCGGAGTTGGTGCTGTTGGTGAAGCCATTGATCGACAGGCCGGGGAAGGCCACCGCGCTTTCGACACCCGGCTGCTTCAGCGCGATGTCGGACATGCGGCGGATGACTTCCTCGGTGCGCTCCAGCGACGCCGCGTCCGGCAGCTGCGCGAACGACACCAGATACTGCTTGTCCTGCTGCGGCACGAAGCCGGTCGGCACATTCTTGAAGCCGAGGTAGGTCAGACCGATCAGGCCGCCGTACAGCAGCAGCGCGACCGCACTGAAGCGCGTCACCCGACCGACCACGCCGACGTATTCACTCGAGCCGCGCGCGAACACGCGGTTGAACGGACGGAACAGCCAGCCGAACGCGCGATCGAGTCCGATCGTCAGGCGATCCTTCGGCGCGTCGTGGCTGCGCAGCAGGATCGCCGACAGCGCAGGCGACAGCGTCAGCGAGTTGAACGCCGAGATCACCGTCGAGATCGCGATGGTCAATGCGAACTGGCGATAGAACTGGCCGGTCAGGCCGCTGATGAACGCGGTCGGGATGAACACCGCACACAGCACCAGCGCGGTGGCGACGATCGGCCCGGTGACTTCGCGCATGGCCTGCCGCGTCGCCTCCTTGGGCGATTTGCCGAGCGCGATATTGCGCTCGACGTTCTCGACCACGACGATCGCATCGTCGACGACGATACCGATCGCCAGCACCAGTCCGAACAAGGACAGCGCGTTCAGCGAGAAGCCGAAGATTTTCATCACCGCGAACGTACCGATCAGCGATACCGGCACCGCCACCAGCGGAATGATCGATGCACGCCAGGTCTGCAGGAACAGGATCACCACCAACACGACCAGCAGAATCGCTTCGAACAGCGTGTGCACCACCGCGTGGATCGAACCGCGCACGAACACGGTCGGGTCATAGACGATGCTGTAGTCGACGCCCTGCGGGAAATCCTTCTTCAGTTCCTGCATCTTCGCGCGCACTTCGTCCGACACCTGGATGGCGTTCGAACCGGGGCGCTGGAAGATCGGGATTGCAGTGGCCGACTTGTTGTTCAGCAGACTGCGCAGCGCATATTGACTCGAACCAAGTTCGACTCGCGCGACTTCGCGCAGATGCGTGATCTCGCCGTTGGGCCCGGCACGCAGCACGATGTTGCGGAAATCCTCTTCGTTGATCAGGCGACCCTTGGTATTGATGTTGAGCTGGAAGCTCTCGTCGCTGTGCGCGGGCGGGGCGTTCAAGGCGCCGGCTGCGACTTCGACGTTCTGCTCGCGAATCGCGCGCACCACATCGCCGGTGGTCAGGCCCATCACCGACAGCTTCTGCGGATCGAGCCAGATGCGCATGCTGTAATCGCCGAGGCCGAAGATCTGCACGTCGCCGACGCCGTCGAGACGCGCCAGCTCATCCTTGATGTGCAGGCGCGCGTAGTTCGACAGATACAGCATGTCGTAGCGGCTGTCCGGCGACAGCAAGTGCACCACCATCGTCAGGTCCGGCGAGCTCTTGTCGGTGGTGACGCCGAGCCGCTGCACTTCCTCCGGCAGCTTCGGCAGTGCCTGCGACACGCGGTTCTGCACCTGCACCTGCGCCTTGTCGAGATCGGTGCCGAGCGCGAAGGTGACGGTCAGCTGCAAGGCGCCATCGCTGGTCGCCTGCGAGGACATGTACAGCATCTGCTCGACGCCATTGATCTGCTCTTCCAGCGGTGTCGCCACGGTTTCCGCGATGGTCTTCGGATTGGCGCCGGGAAAATTGGCGCGCACCACCACCGTCGGCGGGACCACTTCCGGATATTCGCTGATCGGCAGGTTCGGCAGCGCCAGCGCGCCAGCGATGACGATCAGTATGGACAGCACCGCGGCGAAGATCGGGCGGTTGACGAAAAATTGCGAGATATTCATTGAAGACTCGATTGGCTCCGGCTTGCGCCGATCAGCCCTGGGTAGCGCGGGTGTTCAGCGCGGTGGCGGTTTTCGCAGCTGCGGCGGCTGCAGCGGTCGGCGGCAGCGGCGCCTGTGCGTTCGATTCGGCCAGGCGGCGCACCGCGGCATCGTCGAGACGCTGGTTCATCGCCACCTTGCTGGGCTGTACGACATCGCCCGGATGCACGCGTTGCAGGCCATTGACGACGACCACGTCGCCGGCTTTGAGGCCATCGGTGACGACGCGCAGCCCATCGACCAGAGGGCCGAGCGCGACCTTGCGGTATTCGACCTTGTTGTCGGCCGCAATCACATAGACGAACTGGTTGCCGAGATCGGTGCCGACCGAACGGTCGTCGATCAAGGCGGCATCGTAGGTCTTACCGCTGGTCAATTGCAGACGTGCGAACAGGCCTGGCGTGTAGCGCCCATCCTGGTTATCCAGCACCGCACGCAGACGGATCGTGCCCGAGGTCGCGCTGACCTGATTGTCGACGAAGTCGAGACGACCTTCGTGCGGGAAACCCTGTTCGTTGGTGAGGCCGAGACGGATCAGATTGCCGCCGTTCGACGCGGGATTCGACGCAGCCGCAGCCTGATCATCCGAATACTTCAGATAGGTCTGCTCGTCGACATCGAAATAGGCATAGATCGGATTGACGCTGACCACCGTCGTCAGCACGTCGGTGCCGGCGACCAGATTGCCGAGCGTGACGTGCTGGTTGCTGGCGCGGCCGGCGATCGGCGCGGTCACATGCGTGTAGCCCAGATTCAGCTTGGCATTCTCGAGCTGCGCGGCGACCGAAGCGAGTTGTGCTTGCGCGCTCTGGTCGGCAGTGCCGAGACGATCCGCTTCTTCGCGCGAGATCGCATTCTGTTCGAGCAGGCGGCGTGCGCGATCACCGTTGGCGCGCGCCAGCGCCAGCTCGGCCTTCGCCTGCGCGTAGTTGGCGGCCAGGCGATCGACCTCGGCCTGATACGGCCGCGGATCGATCTGGAACAGCAGCTGGCCCTGGTGCACCAGTTCGCCTTCCTTGAAGCCGACGGCCTGGATGTAGCCATTCACGCGCGGCCGGATCTGCACCGTGTTGACCGCTTCGAGGCGGCCGGTGAATTCATCCGAGACCTTGACCGAACGGACGATCACCTCGGCCGACGTCACCTGCGCGGCAGCGACCACCGGTGCGGCCTTCGGCTTGTTGCCGTAAGCCAGCGTGCCGGCGACTGCGGCACTGATGGCAACGGCGGCGAGAGAGAGTGTGAGTTTCTTGTTCATGAAAAATCCTTTGTAGCGTCTGCGCGGAAGCGCGTGGCTTCCGCAAATGGAGATGCGTTT
Organism: Nevskia sp.; assembly: GCA_028291645.1. Classification (GTDB taxonomy): domain Bacteria; phylum Pseudomonadota; class Gammaproteobacteria; order Nevskiales; family Nevskiaceae; genus Nevskia. The sequence goes on along the minus strand of JAQGNU010000188.1, from coordinate 16,543 downwards.
ACGAGCGAGGCGGCGCGGGCCGATCGATACGGCCTCAAGCCGGCTGGCGGGTCGCCCCGACCGCGTTATGCGCCGACTGCTGGTTGTTCAGCAGCGGCACGCCGACGCGCGCCGGTTGGCTTTCGCCTGGGTGTTTCGAAGCGGTTTTGGACGGATTCATCGGATGCAGCAGCGCGTCCACCGGCCAGACTTTCGCCTGCGCGGCCTGGGGTTGCGCCTGCGCCAGACACAGGTAGAAGCCTGCCGCTGCGAGGATGTACAGAGCCGGAACAAATGATTTGATTGCCATCACACACTCCCTGTCGCGCTTGCAAAAGTCCGATCGGCACCGACATTCGGTCCGATCCCTGATCACCGCGGTTCTTCCGTTGGCTGCCGCTAAAGCGCGGATTTGACTCGGAACCGAAACATCGCGATGCTATGCGATGTGTGTTACCGGTAAGTAACATAGTGCATACGTTAATGACCGGTAACTAACATGTCAAGTGGAGATTCGTCATGAATGCAATTAGTGCTTTGAAAATGTCCGCAAGCGAGGCGGCGGCCAGCGCCGCGGCGGCGCCGCGCGCGAAGCTGCGCGTGCGCGATCGCATCTTCGAAACCGCGCGCCAGCTGTTCTATCGGCATGGATTGCGCGCAGTTGGCGTTGAAGCCATCGCCTACGAGGCGGGCACCAACAAGGTCAGCTTCTATCGCAGCTTTCCATCGAAGGACGAATTGATCGCCGAATATCTGCGCGACCAGTGCCTGGAATACTGGCAATGGTGGGACGCCGCCGTCGCGCCGTACGAGGGCGATCCGCGGCGTCAGCTCGAAGCGCTGTTCGATCGCTATATGAAACTGACCTGCATGGATGGCTCGCGCGGCTGCTCGCTCGGCAATGCCGTCATCGAGTTGCCGGAAGGCGCGCATCCTGGCCGCGAAGTGATCGAGCAGCACAAGTCGGAAATGCGTCGACGCCTGCGCAAGTTCGCGCATGAACTCGGTGCCGCTGATGCTGACGAGCTCGGCGACGCGCTGATGCTATTGATGGAAGGCGGCTACCTGACGCGGCTGACGTTCGACGGCGATGGACCGATTGCGGTCGCTGGCAAGGCCGTGCGGCGTCTGATCGATTCGCACCTGCGCGATGCGCATTGCGCTACAGCATCCAAGAAACGACGTTAAGCGATTAGCGTCGCGCCGTGCTGCGCAGCAGAGGCGCCGCTAGTCGCTGGTCTGCACGACCCAATGATGCTTGCGACCGAAGGTCAGCAGGTATTGCTTGTCGATGCGGTGTTTGCTGCCGTGCGCCGCCGGCGTTTCCAGCGTCACCGAACATAGATAGCCGTTGTTCTGCGGCGTGCAGTCGTTGACCGACGCAAGCACGCTGCCGCTGATCAGCGTGACCACTGCCAATGCATCGGCGACCTGCTGCTTGCTCGGCTTGCCCAGAAAGAGCGTGTCGCCGTTGCAGGCGGACAGCAGCACGGCGGCCATCATCGCCAGTGCATACAAAGACGGGTTTGACCCACGGCCGCAGCGACTCGCGATCGCGCCGTTCATCCATCCAATTCGCATCCGGCCCCCGTCGTTCCCTTGGGGAGAAATTATCGGGAAGTCACAGAAGCTCAGCGGGACTTTTTTCGTCCTTGCTTATTCCAGATGCAAAGATCGAAGTCCTTGAGACTTTGCCTTTACCACGCGATGCGTCTTGCCCAAGGCGTCGCGCTCGCCGAGCGCTCGCTCGCGCTTCTGCGAACGCGACGCAGACCGGCTTCAGCCTTCGATGATCGCCGTCACGCCAAGACCGCCTGCAGCGCACAGCGAAATCAGCGTACGTCCGGCGCGGCCGGTTTCGGCGCGATGCTGTGCCAGTTGCTTGGCCGCCGACGCCAGGATGCGTGCACCGGTGGCGGCGAACGGATGGCCGAGGCCGACCGAACCGCCGTTGACGTTCAAGCGGCTGCGATCGATCGAACCGAGCGGCGCGGCGAGACCGAGCTTGTCGCGGCAGTAGTCGGCATTCTCCCAGGCGGCCAGCGTGCACAGCACCTGGCCGGAGAAGGCCTCATGGATTTCGTAGAAATCGAAATCCTGCAGCGTCAGATTATTGCGTGCGAGCAGGCGCGGCACCGCGTAAGCGGGCGCCATCAGCAGGCCTTCCGGATCCGGTCCGAAGAAATCCACGGCAGCGCTTTCGGCGTCGATCAGCCAGGCTTGCGGCATGTGTCCATGCGCCTGCGCCCAGGCTTCCGAGGCCAGCAGCACGGCAGCGGCGCCATCGGTCAGCGGCGTCGAGTTGCCGGCAGTGAGCGTGCCCTGGCCGCTGGTCTTGTCGAACGCCGGCTTCAGCTTGGCGAGTTTCTCCAGCGAGCTGTCGGCACGCAGATTGTTGTCGCGCGTGAGGCCGCGGAACGGCACGATCAAATCAGCGTAGAAGCCACGTTCATAGGCCTTGGCGCCATTCAGATGGCTTGCCAGCGCGAGTTCGTCCTGGGCGTTGCGGCTGATGTGCCACTGCTTCACCATCAACTCGCAATGCTCGCCCATGCTCATACCAGTGCGGCGCTCGTTCACGTTCGGCACCGAGGGCACGAACATCGACGGCCGCAATTCGGCCAGCAGGGCGAGGCGATCGGAGCGGGTCTTGCTGCGATTGAAACGCAGGATCAGCTTGCGCAACTTGTCGTTGAACGCGATCGGCGCATCGGACGCGGAATCGACGCCGCCGGCGATGCCGACCTCGATCTGACCCAGCGCGATCTTGTTGCCGACCTGCACCGCGGTCTGCAGCGAGGTTGCGCAGGCCTGCTGCACGTCGTAGGCCGGCGTCTGCGGCGCGAGGCCGCTCGACAGCGTGGCTTCGCGTGCGATGTTGGCGTCGCGCGAATGCTTCAGCACCGCGCCGCCGGCGACTTCGCCGAGGCGCTGGCCCTGCAGGCCGAAGCGGTCGACCACGCCTTTGACCGCGGCGGTCAGCATGTCGATATTGCTGGCGTCGGTGTACTGGGTGTTGTGGCGCGCGAACGGAATGCGACTGCCGCCGAGAATTGCGACTTTCTGCAAGGTCTTCATGCGATGCTCCTGAGTGAGCCAAGCGGGTTGTGACGTTTTTATATTGTTGACGTAATACTATTATTCAAGCCTGCTTTACAGATAGGGAAGCGGCGGGGAGCGGCGCATCAACGGCCTGTGAGCTAACTGGCATTGCGCTCGAATACCAGCAGCGTCGAAGTCGCCGAGGCGAGCAGGCGGCCTTGGTCGTCGGTCAACTTGGCTTCGGTGAAGGCCACGCGTTTGCCCATGCTCAGCACGCGACCTTCGGCGGTCACCGGTCCGGTCGCGGTCGTCATGCCACGGTGATAGGCGACCTTTAATTCCAGCGTCGTATACGCCTGCGTCGGGCTTAGCTGCGTATGGACTGCACAGCCGCAGGCGGAATCGAGCAGCGTCGCGGCGTAGCCGCCGTGGACCGAACCGATCGGGTTGTAGGCATGGATGCCGGGAACACCGCGGAAGACTGCGCGGCCTTTGTCGAATTCGATCGGCTCGAATTGCAGGGTTTCACCGATCGGCGGTTTCTCGCCGGTGGCCAGCAGCGCCTGCAGTTGTTCGAGACCGCTGAGGCCAGCCATCTTTTCGGAAATGTTCATGTACTTTCTGCCAGGGGTAGACGGGCTTTGACCATTTCGCGCGCGCTGCGCAGCAATTGATCGGAACGCTGCGTGTCATTGATCGCGCGCGCCAGCGTGAGGGTGCCGGACATTTCGGCGAGTACCGAGTACGCCAGCACGTCCGGATTCTTCGCGCCGAGTTTCTTCAGTAGCCGGGCGAAGCCGCTGCACAGGCGTTCGACGCCTTCGGTAAAGCGCGCGCGCGCGAGCTCCGACATGCGCGGCAGGTCGCCAACCAATGCGGCCAACGCACAGCCGTCGCCGCGCGAATCGCGATGCGAACGCGACAGATACATGTCGACATATTTCGCCACCGCCTGCGACGGCGTCAGACCTTCGGTGCGGCTGAGGAAGCGGGCGAAGGTTTCGTCGAACATCTGCGTGATCGCCTGCGCGACCAGATCGTCCTTCGATTTGAAGTGCGCGTAGAAGCCGCCGTGGGTGAGGCCGCTGCTCGCCATGATCTCGGCCACGCCGATGCGTTCCGGACCTTTGGTGCGGATCGCAGTGGCGGCCTCCGACAGGATGCTGCGCCGGGTGCGGCCTTTGTGTTCAGGGTCGTAACGCATGCTGTGCTCCACTGCAGCGTGGGCGGCTTGCCCCAATAGCTGAGCGTAGTTATATTATATATGTCATATATAGTAAGCAAGCAGCCAGCCGGACAATCAGACAAGACGTCAGGCCAGCAGCGCTGCCCGTCTTGGGCTCACGGTGCCAGGAGAACGTCATGCAGGTGAAGGGCAACATCGAGTTCACGATCGTCGAACAGTCGGCCGAAAAAGTCGTCGGCGAAATGCCGGTGCAGGCGGGCATCCTCAATCCCTTCGGTGTGGCGCATGCGGGCGCGATGCTGTGGTTCGCCGATGTCTGCGCGACCGTGCTGGCGTTCGGCAAGATCGAGATGGAGCCCGGTGCCAGCGGCTTTCCACTGGCGATCAATCTGAACGCCGCACTGCTCGGCAATCAGAAAGACGGCGTGTTCAAGGCGACCTCGGTGTTCGTCAAGCGCGGCCGCAGCCTGAGCGTGGTGCGCACGACAGTGACCGGCGACAACGGCCGTCTGATTGCGGATGTCTCCACCAGCCACGTGCCGGCGCGATGAGGGCCGCGTTGACGCGCGTCGAATGACCCGGTCGAGATCTTTCGGCGCACTGACCGCGGCCGCCAGATAGGCTAGTCTCCGTCTCGTTCGTACAGAATTAAGAGCGGGTGGATGCATCGCCACGCTCGATAAAACGAAGAAGGAGGGCACCGCCATGAGAGCCTTGTCGCCGCTCGATTCAGTATTTCTGCTGATGGAGCACCGGCGCCAGCCGATGCACGTCGCCGGCTTGCAGCTGTTCACGCCGCCCGCAGGCGCGGGGTCAGATTTCGTGCGCGAACTGGTCGAGCAGATGCGCACCTATCAAACGCCGTCACCGCCCTATAGCCAACGCCCGGTGTTTCGCGGGCGCTGGTACTGGCGCGAAGACGAGCAGTTCGATCTCGATCATCACTTGCGCCATCTGGCGCTGCCGCAGCCGGGCCGTATCCGCGAGCTGCTGGCGATGACTTCGCATCTGCACGGCAGTCTGATGGATCGCAGCCGGCCGCTGTGGGAAACCAATGTGATCGAAGGCCTGCACGATGGCCGCTTCGCGATGTACTCGAAAGTGCATCACGCAATGTTCGACGGCGTCGCCGCAATGCGCGAGGCGCGCAAGTCGCTCGACGAAAATCCCGATCAGCGCGAAATGCCACCGCCGTGGGCGCGTCCGCGCCTGCGCCGTGACCGCAGCGATCAGGCCTTGTCGCTGGCATCGAGCCCGCTCGATGCGCTGGTGAAATCGCTCAGCGTCAATTACCGGATGCTGCCCGGGCTGGCGCAGGGCGTGAAGGATCTGCTGCGCAAGAGCCGCCACGATGTCAGCGATGCCACGCCGTATCAGGCGCCGCCGACGATGTTCAACGTGCGCATCAGCAGTTCGCGCCGCGTCGCCGCGCAATCGTATTCGCTATCGCGCATCCGCAAGATCGGCAAGACCTGCGGCGCCACCGTCAACGATGTCGCATTGGCGATGTGCGCCGGTGCGCTGCGCGAATACCTGCTGGCGCACGAGGCCTTGCCGGAACAACCGCTGATCGCGATGGTGCCTGTGTCGGTGCGGGCGGCCGACGGCCCCGAGGGCGGCAATCAGATCGCTGTGATCCTGGCCAATCTGGCAACTCAACTGAGCGATCCGGCGCAACGTCTGGCGACCATCGTCGCCTCGACCCACCGCGCGAAAGAGCGCATGTCGAAAATGAGCGCGCTCGAACAAATGGCTTACGCGACCGCAGCACTCGGTCCGATGGCGCTGACCTCGGTGATCGGGCTCGATCGGATTCGGCCGGCGTTCAATATCGTCATCTCCAACGTGCCCGGACCGACGCAGCCGCTGTACCTGAATGGCGCGCGTCTCGACGAAAGCTATCCGGTGTCGATTCCGATCGACGGCCAGGCGCTCAATATCACGCTGACCAGCTACTGCGACCAGATCGCGTTCGGCTTCACCGGCTGTCGCCGCGCAGTGCCGAGCATGCAGCGTCTGCTCGATTTCACCGAGCGCGCGCTGAGCGAATTGGAGACTGCCTGCGGCTGCTGATGCGCCGCGGCAGAAACGTCTACTCAAAGCTTTCGACGACATAGCGCGCGTAGCGGAAGTCGCGGATCGCGATCACCCGATCTTCGCGCCACTCGAGCAGAACGAAGTAGGCCGGCCCGGCCGGCGCGGATTCATCGTGGCCGTCGACGTAGAGCAGCATCGCGGCGCGGCCATCGACTGCGCCGGCAGCGGCGCGCCAATCGCTCAGGCTCGAATAATTGCCGAAATAGCTGGAGACCGCGGCGCGACCGGCCAGGCGCAGCTTGTTGACCAATTCGAGCTGCACCTCGTCGGCCAGCATGTCGCGGATGGCGTCGAAGTCGTGCGCGTTGAATCGCTCCACATAGGCTGCGAGCAAGCGTCTTTGCGGCTCCGGCAGGCTGGCCGGCACTGTGTTGTCCGGTTCCTGCGCAATCTCCCGCAGCCGCGAACGTCCGCGATGCAGCGCGGATTTGATCGACGGCAGGTTCATCTGCATTAGCTCGCAAATCTCCTGCAGCGAATAGCCCAGCACGTCCATCAGGATGACAGCGCTGCGCTGCAGGGCCGGTAGCCGCATGAAGGTGCGCAGGTTGGCGGCGACTGCGTAGCGCTGGTCGGCAGTGGCCTCGCTATCGGCGAGGTCTTCGAGATCGTCGCCGGCGCCCGCATCATCGGTGCGCATCCGCTGCTTGATGAAATCCAGCGCGGCGTTGTGTGCAATCCGGAACAGCCATCCCTCCAGATGCCCGACAGCATTGGGCATGTAGGCCGCGGCGGCTTTCGCCAGCGTTTCCTGGACGACGTCTTCGCCATCGACGGCCGAGCCCGTCATGCGCGCGCAATAGCGATGCAAGCGCGGGCGCAGACGCGCCAGAACCGGCTGCAGGTCGATGACCGGATCGCTGTTCCGTAACGTGCTTGCGCAGTCGACATTCATCTCAAGTCTCCGCGGATCAGGTTCATAGCTTGACACGGCACTCCTGTGGCGCGGTGCGCCTTATAGACAAGACGGATCGGCATCGGCAAAGGATTCCCAGACCGGAAAATATTTCGCGCGAATCCTTTGCGTGACTGCGGCCGTCTTTATCCAGGAGTGACCCAACAACGGGCAGAACTTAACCGGAGTCGATGCAATGAAAACTGCGATGGTGCGGTACCGCGTGAAAGCCGAGTGTGCGGCGGAGAACGAGCAGGCCATAGTCGAGGTGTTCGCACAGCTGCATCGCGACCGGCCGCAGGGCCTGCGCTATGCCTCGTTCAAGCTCGACGACGGCGTCAGCTTCGTCCACATCGTTTCGTTCGAGGGCGCCGGGCGCAGCGCGCTGATGGAATTGCCGGCGTTCAGAGCCTTCATCGCCGGCGTCAAGCAGCGCTGCGAGCAGCAGCCGGTTTCGGTCGACATGAATCCGGTCGGCAGCTATGCCGCGGATGCTGCCGCGGCGCCGTTGAATGAAGCAGCGTCGGCGGAGCAGGCATATGAATGAGGCAAGGAAACTCAAGCGCTTGAAGCTGTTCCTGCGCATCTACGGCACGCTGACCTTGCTGATCTTCGGCGTGCTGTCGGTCGGTTTCCTGCTGCAGGCGAGCGCGATGAACCCCGGCGGTCGCCTGCATTGGCTGATCTGGGATGATCTCAGCGGCCATGTCGGCCCGATGCTGATCGTCATCTATCTGGTGTGGGGCGTGTTCTTTTTTCTGGCGGCGAACGACCCGCAGGCGTACCGATCGTTTCTCGACTTCACGCTGTGGGCGAACCTGGCGCATGGCTTGATCATGATTCCGATGGCGTTCGACAGCGGCCACCTCTATCACAGCAAACTGCTCACCGATATTCCGTTCATCCTGATCCTCGCGGGCGGACTCTATGTACTGAGGCCTGCAGCGCGACCCGCGGCGCAATCCGTCGCGCTATAGCGGCATCGCCAGCCGCTGCTGCAGTCGCGGACATGCGCATCGATGCCTTGGTAAAGTTGCCGCCAGGGCGATGGTGCGCGCACGCGATTGACGGTAATCTCGAAATCATGAACTCCAAAAAACTGTCGTTAATCGCGCTCGCACTGTCCTTGCTGTGTGGCGCTGCGGAAGCCAAAAATACCGTAGCCGGCGTCGATAAAGGGCTGGTCGCCGCAGTCGAAAGTCCGAGCCGGCCGGCGGCCGACCGCTTGCGCGACAAGTATCGCCATCCGCTGCAGACGCTGAGCTTCTTCGGCCTCAAGCCGGACATGAGCGTGGTCGAAATCTGGCCCAGCGCCGGCTGGTACAGCGAGATTCTGGCGCCGTACCTGAGCGGCCACGGGCACTACTACGCCGCGACCGCCGCCGCGAGCTTGCCGAATGCTTCCGATGAAACCAAGAAAGCGGTGGCGCAGTTGCGCGACAAGTTCGCCGCCGATCCGCAGCGCTTCGGCGCACCAGTGCTGACTGAATTCCGGCCGCCGCTGAAGACCGCGATCGCGCCGCCGGGCAGCGCAGACCTGGTGCTGAGCTTCCGCAACGTGCACAACTGGATCGCCGGCGATTACGAGCAGGCAGCATTCGATGCGTTCTTCGCGGCACTGAAGCCGGGCGGCACGCTCGGCATCGTCGAACACCGCGGCAAGCCCGGCGAGACGCTCGACGAAATGAAGAAGACCGGCTACGTCAGCGAAGCCTACGTCAAGGCGCTGGCACAGAACGCCGGCTTCCAGTTCGTTGCGGAGTCGCAGGTCAACGACAATCCGAAGGACACCAAGGATTATCCGAAAGGCGTGTGGACCTTGCCGCCGACGTACGAGCTCGGCGATCAGGATCGCGCCAAGTATCTGGCGATCGGCGAGTCTGATCGGATGACGCTGAAGTTCGTCAAGCCGCGCTAGGGAACCTCTGATTAAGTCGTCATTCCCGCGCAGGCGGGAATCCAGTTTTCGTTAACACATTGATTCGGCATGAACTGGATGCCCGCCTGCGCGGGCATGACAGCTGTTGTCGGACTTTTTCAGACCTTCCTTAAGCAGCAACCGCGGCGTGCTCAAGGCGCGCCGGCGGTAGTGGCTCCCATGTCGATCAGCATCACGTCGGACAGCGTCTCGAACCTGGCGACCTCGCCCGGCCCGAGCTTGCCGCCGATCGCATCCATTGCGGCACGCCATTGCGCGAACAGACCGCGCGCATGCTGCTGGTCATCCGCAATGGGGAACGACTCGATAAAGACCTTCGCTTTCGGAATCAGGTCGCGCTTCTCGCTGGCAACACAGTCGGGATCGCGCCACTCGGTCGAGCCGGTCGGTTCCTCCCAACTCTTGGTGACCGAGTCGTCGGCGTAACCGGCAGTGCAGGCTTCGACCGCCAGCCTGAGCTGGCGGATGAAGGCGAGTTGATTGGCCCGTACCGAATCTTTTGGAGGCGCGTCGCCCGCCGCGAGCAATGCGGTCGAGGCCAGCATCGCGCCCACCAAGGCACAGGCTCTAAGCAATTCATTCATCCTTGAACCTCCCCGTATTTGCCGTGGATGCGTTGTCGCACACACAGCAGTTCAGGTTTATAAGTTTTGACCGGTGCCACTCCTGAGGCCGACATTGTCGCGCCCAGGTAGCCAAGGACTCAAGCCCGTTTGCTCATCCATGCCGATGCACGGCCTTACGCCGACCGAATGCGGCAGTGCAAAAAACTGTGCCGGCGGCATAAGCTTGTCGAATTCGAGTTCTTGAATCGATGGAGCACGCATGACCAAGCTGGCCGACAAAGTGGTCTGGATCACCGGCGCATCGAGCGGTATCGGCGAGGCGCTGGCGGTGTTGTCTTCGCAGCTGGGCGCCAAGCTGGTGCTGACTGCGCGCCGCGAAGCGGAACTGCAACGCGTGCGTGCCGCCTGCGCCGATCCGCAGCGCGTCGCCGTGCTGCCGCTCGACCTGACCGAGTTCGACGCGGTCGCCGCCGCCGCGCAAGCCGCAGCGTTTTTTGGACCGATCGACATCCTCGTCAACAACGCCGGCATCTCGCAGCGCAGCCTGTTGAAGGACACCGAGATGGCGGTGTATCGCCGCATCATGGAACTGGATTTCTTCGCAACCGTAGCGCTGACCAAGGCGCTGTTGCCGACGATGCTGGCGCGCAAGAGCGGACATCTGGTCGTCATCAGCAGCGTCATCGGCAAGTTCGGTGCGCCGCTGCGCACCGGCTATGCCGCCGCCAAGCACGCGCTGCAAGGTTTCTACGACGCTGCCCGTGCGGAAGTCTGGCGCGATGGCATCAAGATCACGCTGGTGTGCCCCGGCTACATCCGCACGCAGGTGTCGGTAAACGCGATCACCGCCGACGGCGGCAAGCACGGCAAGATGGACGCAGGCCAGAACAAGGGCATGGCGCCGATGCAATGCGCCGGCGCAATCGTGCGTGCAATCGAAGCCGAGCGCGAAGAAGTGCTGATCGGCTGGCAGGAAGCGGTGTTCGTCAAGATCAAGCAGTACGCGCCGCGGCTGTTCTCGGCGATGATCAAGCGGAGCGCGGCGAGCTAATGGCGATGGCCTGGGCGCTGGGTGATCCGCGACGGCAGGCCAGCTGCGATCATCGTCTCGCGACGCTGCTGTTGGCAGCGCGTGTTTGGCCTGGCGCTGCGCTATGAGGACGTTAACGACCACGACCATCTGCGGCACGACGGCGCGTTGCAGACGGCCTGCGGCCGGGCGAGTACCGTAGGGCGTTTGGAGCAGCGTGCGGATCGTGCGACGGCGGTGGCCTTGCATCGGGTAGATTAATCAAAACCGCGTGGAGGAGCCCATGTCAGCCAGCCAAAAGATGAACAGCAGCAGAAGCAATGAAGTGGATGCCGTCGTGATCGGTGCAGGTTTCGCCGGCCTCTACATGGTCCACCGGCTCAAGGAGCTGGGGCTGTCGCATCGGGCGTTCGAACAGGGCGGCGGAGTCGGCGGCACCTGGTACTGGAATCGCTACCCGGGAGCCAGCTCCGATTCCGAGAGCTGGGTCTACTCCTACACCTTCTCCCCGGAGTTGGAGCAGGACTGGCAGTGGAGCTGCCGCTTCCCCGAACAGGCCGAAATCCTCCGCTACCTGGAGCACGTCGCGGACCGGTTCGATCTCAAACGCTCGTTCGATTTCAACACGCGCGTCACCAGCGCGAGCTACGACGAGGCAAGCGGCTTCTGGACCGTTGAAACGGACGGTGGCGAGCGGGTGAGAACGAAATATCTGATCACCGCCGTCGGTTGTCTTTCAGCGGCCCAGGTGCCGAAGATTCCGGGGCTGGAGCGGTTTCAAGGGAAGTGGTATCACACCGGCCAGTGGCCGCACGAGAAAGTCGACTTCTCCGGCAAGCGGGTCGGCGTCGTCGGCACAGGGTCATCCGGAATTCAGTCCATTCCCATTATCGCCAAGCAGGCTAAACACCTGACGGTTTTTCAGCGGACGCCGAATTTCAGCGTCCCGGCACGCAATGCACCGATCGGGCCGGAGCAGATGCGCAAGCTCAAGCGCGACATCAGGCAGATCCGCGAGACCTGCCGGTGGGCGACCATCGGTCAGCCGTATGACTTGTTGCCAACCACGGCACTCGAGGTAGACCCCGAGGAGCGGCGCAAGCATTACGAAGCCGACTGGCAAAAAGGCGGATTCGAATGGATGTTCGGAAGTTATTGTGACCTGCTCTTCAACGAGAAGGCGAACGAGACGGCGGCGGAGTTCGTGCGGGAGAAGATCCGCGGCACCGTCAAGGACCCCGAAGTCGCACGCAAACTGATACCGCGCGGATACCCCATCGGCACCAAGCGGCTCCCGCTCGATACGGACTATTTCGAAACCTTCAACAGGGAAAATGTCGAGCTGGTCGATCTGCGCGAGTCTTCGATCGAGGAGATCGTGCCTTCCGGCATTCGCACGCGCGACAAGACTTATCCGCTTGACGCCATTGTCTTCGCAACCGGCTTCGACGCCCTGACCGGCCCGCTGACCAGGATCGGCATTCGCGGCAGGGGCGGCCAACGTCTCGACGAGAAGTGGTCGACCGGACCACGCACCTATCTCGGCGTCTCCACGCTCGGTTTCCCCAACATGTTCATGATCACGGGCCCAGGAAGTCCATCGGTACTCGGCAACATGCCGACGTCAATCGAGCAGCATGTCGACTGGATCAGCGACTGCATTGCCCATCTGCGAAACAAGGGTGCCACCACGATCGAACCGACGAAGGATGCCGAGGACGCCTGGGGCGCGCATGTCAAAGAGCTCGGGGACGGAACCCTGTTCCCGCAAACGGACTCGTGGTACATGGGCGCCAATATTCCGGGAAAGCCGCGCGTATTCCTGCCATACATCGGCGGCTTCGGGACCTATCGGAAACTATGTGACGAGATCGCTGCGAAGGGTTACGAGGGATTCTCCATTACTTAGAGCCCATAACAGAATGAATCACGCCTGCGACGGACGACCCGAGCCCTAAGCGCACTGAACGCGGCAGTACACGGCTAACGCCCTAGCTAAGCGGCCGCGTTAGCGGTCCGCTTGAGCGCCGGGTTGGGCCTCACGATTTTGAGCCATACGTAATAGAACACTGCAGATCCTACGACGCCATGCACGCCGAACCACAGAACGTTTTCAACATAGTTGAGCCAGCCGTAGATTGTATAAATACCGTTCTTTACAAAGTCCACGTAATGCCCGTGCCAATTAGCGCCGGACGAGACGTTTGCGGGACTCGGCCACAACGGAAAGGTAACTAGTGCGAGAGGAATTGCGGCAGCGCTAAAGCCGAATGCTATAAGCCAACGCCAACTCAGCTTGTTGAGATGCTTCAACACCAAAAATATTGGCAGGCCCAACACAAGTACAAAGACAGTAGATACTACGACCACATAGACAGTTACTGGTAACAGTTCCTGCAACAAGTTGTGCAGTTCGCCGGAAGCCATTGTTGCGCCACCAGCTAGGCTTATGACTAGCAAGAAGGCTGTTTGGAAGACGAACACGAACGGCTGGATACACACCGCCGTGATCGAAGCAAGAATTAATGCTCGCATGTGGCCCAACGCCTGAGTTAAAGGGACGAATAACGTGAAACGTTATTTGTTCCCCTTGAATGAATAGTTAGGTGCGTGTGACGGCGCCAGCTCTTTCTATTGCATCCTTGAACGCAAAGCTTGCGGCAATTGTATATGCCATGGGAGCGGAATCGGTGGAGTTGTAGGAGCCACCAACTGCACGGACTCGTGTCGCGAGGCAAGCTAGTCCAGACTTTTCCAGCATCCCATTAACGCCCGCGAGAACAGCGCTCGAGTACTCCTCCGGGACTTGGTCGGAAGGGACCTCCCACGAGAACGAAAGCTCGGACGATTCAGCGGGCTCAACTATGAGAAAGATGTGCCCATATTGATCGCGCGATGAATGCTGCCGAATGAAACGGCCTTCTACCTGCACAGATTCGAGAAAACGAAGTATTTTCATCGGGCCTAACGTTTGACTTAAGCGGACCGCCGTAGGCGGGTCCGCTTGAAGGAAGGGTTAGGCGTCGGCATGCCTACGGCACCCTCTTTGCGGCCGGCCACTCAAGCGGATTCCATAGAACCGGCGTTGCGCCGACCGATTGAAACTGGATCTCCGGATCGTTCGAGTGGACCAGCGCGATGAGGCGTTGACCTGTGAGCAAAAAGCGTCGAGAGTTTGAAGCCAAGATGTCGAGTATCGCGTGCGCCTCTGTTGGGAACGAGGCGGCGACTTGTTCGAACTCGCGCAACACCAATACGAAGCCGCCGTCTTGTGGGACATCTAGATCGGATAGGCAGTCGTTGAATGCGTCGAGGTTTCTGCCGAAGTGCTCCGGGAATCCTAGAGTTTTTCCCAGAGCGAGCAGAAATGCTGTTGCTGACTCCCAGCGCTCTGGACTCGACGAGCGGACAACGTAGCCGTTCTTCTTGAACCACGCAATGTCTTCCTCGAGGACACTCGTCGAGTGATACAGAGCGATCGGTGAATTCTGTAGCAATGACCAATCTAGCCGCTGCCATTCGGAGGGATCATTCGTAAATGCACTCATCGTCGCAATGATCTCACGAGACGCCTAACGCCGTAGCTAACCGGCGGCCGCGAAGCGGCCGTCCGAGTTGAGCGCATTGTTGGGGCTTAGATTTGCCTCGACGCGCTGCACTAAATGCTTCCTGTCCTTATCCATTTGGCTGTTACTGGAACAACCAGTACCGACACCAAGACGAGCACGCCAGACAAAACAAGATATAGCGTGCGTTGTGGCTTTGGGAAATGCGCAAATGACTTCTGGCATTCGCGCCACGCTCCGCGTTGAGGCGAGAGCAAGTATTGATTTAGCAACAAGCAGGGCACCACTACCGCGGAAGCAACGACTACTGCGTTGCGAGACAACAGCGCAGACGGTGTAGCTGATGCGACCAAACTTCCTTCGCACCATAGCAAGGCGATCTGCGATTGAAACTGACCCAGAGGATTGGTCGGCGATGCTCGGGTCATCACGCGCAGGCAAAGCACGAAATAGTAGAAGGCGCGAACAATCACGGTATTTCTGGGCCCCAACGCACTAGCTAAGCGGCGGGCGAAGCCCGGGGAGTTCCTTCGAAGAAGTGGACACCCATTGGTTAGGCGCATTGGCGCTCGAAGTCGACGGGTGAATGGTAGTTGAGGGCTGAGTGTAGCCGGCGATGGTTGTAGAAATCGATGTAGTCGCGGACCGCGCTTCGCAGTTCGTGATCGGTCTCGAAACGCCGGCGGTGGTACATGTCGGATTTCATCGACTTGTTCCAAGCTTCCATATGGGCATTGTCGGTCATGCGCCTTGGCCGGTTCACTGACTGCTCGATGCCGGCGCGCAGCAAGCCGTCTTTAAATCGGTCGCCGATAAACTCGACGCCGCGGTCACTGTGAAATAGTGGACTGCCGGCCGGCTTGCGGACACGCAGCGCATTGGCCAGCGCCCGAGCGGTCAGCGTCGCCGACTTCTCGGTGCCGATGGCCCAGCCGAGCAGACGGCGCGAATGGCGATCCATCACGGTCGCCAGATAGCGCCACTGGTCGCGCACCTTCAGGTAAGTGATGTCGCCGACCCAAACCTGATCGGGTGCCTGCACGTCGATCTTGTGTGCCTTGCTCTCGACACTGTTAAAAAACCGCCCGGTACCCGGACTGCGGCGGTACAACTTGGTTGAGCAGGCTTGCACCCCATGCTCGCGCATCAGGCGCTCGACCTTGCGTCGGCCCAGGGTTTCACCCGATCGCGTCAACGCGGCATGCACCCGCGGGCTGCCATAGGTCTGACGGCTTGCCTGATGCACCGCCTTGATCTTCTCGATCCACGTCGCATCATCGACGGCTCGTTCGCTGGCCGGACGCGATTTCCAGGCGTAGTAACCCGCCGCACTCACGCCGTACAAGCGGCAGAGCGTCCTCACGGGGTAGGTTTCTTGGCAGTGCTCGATGAAGGCAAAGACGTCCCCTTTCGAGCGGAAGTGAACGCGATGGCTTTTTTTAGGATTTCGTGTTCGAGCTTGAGACGCTCGAACTCCTTCTTGATGCGACGCAGCTCCTTGAGCTCCGCTGCGATGTCCTTCTCGACCTGCACACCCTTGATCACGATCAACCCCTCTCGCGCACGCTTGCGCCACAGCGTAAGCATGTTGGGGTGAATGGCAAGAGAGACGGCGACATCGTTGACGAGCACTCCCGGAAGCTGACTCAGCTTTACGGCGGTAGCCTTGAATTCATCGCTGTATCGATACGTCGTTCTAGGTCCTGGCTTTGGCATTCGGAACACTCCTGATCGGTTGGATCACGGTGTCCACTAAACCGGAGGAACCGCCTATGTCCGCTTGAGCGACTTGTTGGGGCTAGCGCTAGATTTGAGCATGGCTTTTTTGTTTGACGTAGTAAGCAAAGACCAATGTTTCAATGAACGCTGCTGCGAGCAGGAGAAAGCCTAGCCCGTGTTTCTGATGCGAGACGGCATCGATGCTGGCTCCGAAGGCGGCTTGAATAAAGAACAATGCAACATGCCGAAGCCAGACAGCTCTTAGGCCATTTAAACATGCGACTTTTCGCAAGAACAGCCAGCGAATTGCCGTGCAAAGCACGATTCCTATTATTAGACCAGCGGTCGTGAAGGTCACGATTGTAAGCCCCAACGCTCAAGTTAAGCGGCGGCGAAGCCGGAGACTTCCTACGAAAAAGTGGACACCCATTGGTTAGATGCATTGGGCTTCAAACTCGATGGGAGATCGGTAGCCGAGTGCTGAGTGTAGACGCTGCTGGTTGTAGAAATCGATATAGCTTTTG
>JAQGNU010000079.1 GCA_028291645.1 Nevskia sp. | reverse complement strand
CTGCGAAGCGGCGCTGAAGCTCGGCCGCGCGGTCAACTACACGCATGCCGGCACCGTCGAATTCCTGATGGATGCGGATACCGGCAAGTACTATTTCATCGAGGTCAATCCGCGCATCCAGGTCGAGCACACGGTCACCGAACAGGTCACCGGCATCGACATCGTCAAGGCACAGATTCGCGTCAGCGAAGGCGCGACGATTGGTGTGGACGCCGGCGTGCCGCTGCAGCAGGACATCCAGCTGAAGGGTCATGCGCTGCAATGCCGCGTCACCACCGAAGATCCGGAAAACAATTTCACGCCGGACTACGGCCGGCTAACGGTGTATCGCAGCGCGTCGGGCTTCGGCATCCGCCTCGACGGCGGCACTGCGTATGGCGGTGCGGTGATCACGCCGTATTACGATTCGCTGCTGGTGAAAGTCACCGCCTGGGCGCCGACGCCGGAAGAGGCGATCAAGCGCATGGACCGCGCGCTGCGCGAGTTCCGCATCCGCGGGCTGTCGAGCAACCTCCAATTTCTCGAAAACGTCATCAACCATCCGCTGTTCGCATCCGGCGAATGCACCACGCGCTTCATCGATACGACGCCGGAGCTGTTCAAGTTCAGCAAGCGCCGCGACCGCGCGACCAAGCTGCTCAAGTTCATCGGCGAAGTCACCGTCAACGGCAATCCGGAGATGAAGGGCCGCAAGCCGCCGAGCGGTGTGTTGGCGCCGCCGGTGTTTCCGGAACTCGATTTAAGCTTGCCGATCCCGCCGGGTTCGCGCGACAAGCTGCAGACGCTCGGCCCGCAGAAATTCTCCGAGTGGATGAAGGCGCAAAAACGTGTCCTGCTGACCGACACGACGATGCGCGATGCGCACCAGTCGCTGTTCGCAACGCGCATGCGTACCGCCGACATGCTCGCGATCGCACCGTATTACGCGCGCATGCTGCCGGAACTGTTCTCGCTCGAATGCTGGGGTGGCGCGACCTTTGATGTCGCCATGCGCTTCCTCAAGGAAGATCCCTGGGATCGTCTCGCCGCACTGCGCGAGCGCGTGCCGAACATCCTGTTCCAGATGCTGCTGCGTTCGTCGAACGCGGTCGGCTATACCAATTACGCGGACAATGTCGTCAAGTTTTTCGTCGCGCAAGCCGCGAAGAACGGCGTCGACCTGTTCCGCGTGTTCGACTCGCTGAACTGGGTCGAGAACATGCGCGTGGCGATGGACGCGGTGCTCGAATCGGGCGCCTTGTGCGAAGGTGCGATTTGCTACACCGGCGATCTGTTCGACGCCTCAAGGCCGAAGTACAACCTGAAGTATTACGTCGACATGGCGAAGGCTTTGGAAAAGGCCGGCGCGCACATCATCGGCATCAAGGACATGTCCGGCGTGTGCCGTCCGCGTGCGGCCGCCGCGCTGGTGAAGGCGCTGAAACAGGAAGTCGGCCTGCCGCTGCATTTCCATACGCACGACACCAGCGGCATTTCCGCGGCGAGTGTGCTGGCCGCGGTCGAAGCCGGCTGCGATGCGGTCGACGGCGCGATGGATTCGATGAGCGGCCTGACCTCGCAGCCGAACCTCGGCGCCATCGCCGCCGCACTCGGCGGCAGCAAGCGCGATCCCGGCGTGCACAGCGCGCCGATGCGCGCGATCGCACAGTATTGGGAAGGCGTGCGGCGCTACTACGCGCCGTTCGAAGCCGACATCCGCTCGGGCACTTCGGATGTCTACCGCCACGAAATGCCGGGCGGCCAGTACACCAACCTGCGCGAACAAGCGCGCGCGATGGGGCTGGAACATCGCTGGGACGAAGTTGCGCAGTCCTATGCCGACGTCAACCGGCTGTTCGGCGACATCGTCAAAGTCACGCCGACGTCGAAAGTGGTCGGCGACATGGCGCTGTTCATGGTCGCCAACGATCTGACGCCGGAAGCTGTAAGCGATCCGAAACGCGACATCGCGTTTCCGGACTCGGTGATTTCGCTGTTCCGCGGCGAGATCGGTTTCCCGCCGGATGGCTTTCCGAAAGCGCTGCAGAGAAAAATCCTGAAAGGCGAGAAGCCGCTGAAGGGCCGCCCCGGCAAGAGTCTGGCGCCGGTCGATCTGGAGAAATCGCGCGCCGAAGTCGAGAAGGCGATCGGCCACAAGATCGGCGATGCCGACCTCGCCTCGTACCTGATGTATCCGAAAGTGTTCAAGGATTTCGCCGCGCACGAACGCAACTACGGCGATGTCAGCGCGCTGCCGACGCCGGTGTTCTTCTACGGCCTGAAAGAGCAGGACGAAATCGCCGCCGAACTGGAGCCGGGCAAGACGCTGCTGATCCGCCTGCAGGCGACCACCGAGATGAAAGAGGAGGGCGAAGACAAACTGTTCTTCGAACTCAACGGCCAGCCGCGCACCGTGCGCGTGCCGAAAGCCGGCGCGGTCGCGTCGAAAGCCGCACTGCCGAAAGCCGAAGAAGGCAATGCCAACCAGATCGGCGCGCCGATGCCGGGCATGGTCGTCACCGTCAGCGTAAAGGCCGGCCAGAAGCTCGATGCCGGCGATGTGCTGGTATCGATCGAGGCGATGAAGATGGAAACGCAACTCCGCGCCGAGAAAGCGGGCGTCGTCAAGCGGGTGCTGGTGACGCCGGGGACGAGCGTGATGGCGAAGGATTTGTTGATTGAAGTGGAGTGAGGATGACGTTGCGCGCGGAAGGCGGATTACGCTTTGCTAATCCGCCCTACTCGGGCTTAAATAAGGTTTTGTAATGTACGAACCATACAAGCTTTGCTCAGATCTCAACTCAAAAGAAAAATGCTTCCGTGTTGAGCGTTACGAGCAAGGCGCTATGGTCGAAGTCTTCCATGAGCACATCCCTTCGCACCGCATGTCGTTAGATGCCGAGATTGAAGCCCTCCACACTCTAGTCGGTCATTTCGCGGGCTGGTCTGGTAGGTATATCTTGCATTCGCTTCTGAACAAACGGCGAGGAGGTCCGGAGCGTTGGCCGGGTTTTGTTAGTCATGTGACGTACCCGGAGGAGGGTGTCCTGCGGCGCTATTTCAGTTCAGGCAATACAAATGCATGGTCAGATACTGTCACGTTAATCGGCAGTTTTCGGAAGCAACAGTAGGGCGGGAGCATCCCGCCTTCCGTGTTGTTTGGAGCCGCCGACTCAAGGGCAATCCGCCGCCGTACCGATCACCTGGAACGAACTACTGATCCCCTCATAGGATTGCGCCGCCTCGCTTGCAGACAATCGCGACACACCCTCATGGCGGATGCGGTAAGTGCCGGCAGCCGTGTCCAGCGGAATCTTCCACAAGGCTTCAGCGGTGGAGGGCCCGGCGTGATTGAGTTCGGTGCCGAGCAGGTTGGAGCTGGAGTTCCACAGGAAATTCAGCTCGGGCCGGCCGTCGGTTGTCACCAGGTCCCAGCCGCCTTGCGCATTCTGGCGCTCGACATAGAGGTAGGACGACATGGTCTTGAGATCGTTGCCGGGATAGCCGGCGACGAAACGCACGTCGACGGTATCGCCCTGCGTGTAGCTCTTCGCGGCATCGAGGACCACGCTGCCGAACGCGGCCGGTGCGTCGACGGTGATCGGTGAAGCCGGTCCGGCGCTGAAGTTTGCGGCGGGCAGGCCGGTCGGCGCCGGCTGGTTGGCCGCCATGCTCAGTGCCAGCTTGCGCGATTCCTGCTGTGTGGCCGCGAGCTGCCACGGTCCGGCATAGGTGGAATTGCCTTCGTACATCTGTGCCGAATATTCCTCACGCGTCGTCATGTAGTGCAGGTAATCGTTGGACAGGCCGGAGATGACGACCGTATCCACACCGACCGGGCTCAGCGCATCCAGCACGGTCTTGCGCAGCCGGCGGCTGGCCATCGTGGTCACTTCGAACGGCACACCGAGGATCGCCAGATTGCCGATGCGAAAAATCTGCAGCGGCACCGGGTCTTTCTCCGAGCCGATCAGCACCGGCTTTTCGCGCTGGCAGCTGTACTGCGGTTCGACGTCTTTGACGACGCACAGCAAGGGTGCCACCGCTGCGGTGGCGACCACGCCGGGAAACGGCACCACCAGCGGTTGATCGTTCTGCTCCAGCACCAGATAGCCGGTGCCGTTGAACAAGCCGTTGTAACCGGTCCTGATCTGCTGCTGATAGGGCGAGGGCGCATCGGCGACACAGGTATAGCCGGCGGCGAGCGGGCCGGGGCCGTTGACGCCGCCGGCGCCGAAACCGACACCGAGGCCCGACGCGCAGGTGGTCTTGTCGGAGGCGTACAGCGCCGCCGGTTCGTCCGGGTAGCTCAGGCCGGCCAGGATCACCGGATCGGTCACGGCATCGTTGCTGAAATCGGCATAGAAGAAACGGTAGTCGACCGGGCCGCTGAGCGCCTGGCCTTGGGTCAGCTGCGTCAGCGCTTGCGCCAATTGCTTGGTGCCGGAGATCGCGGTGGCTTCCTGCTGGCCGCGCTGGTAGCCGGGCTCGTCGAAATTGTAGGGATCGTCGCTGCCGCCGCGATAGCGGTACGGCACACC
>JAQGNU010000074.1 GCA_028291645.1 Nevskia sp. | reverse complement strand
GGATGTCTTCAACCGTACCCTCACCGCCTACCCGCGCTACGCACCGGCGATCCTCGAATACGCCGAAGCCTTGATCAATACCGGCAGCCCGGACCAGGCCCGCCAGATTCTGCTGTCGCACGATCAGGCACTGGGCACGCGCGTCGATACGTATCGCCTGCTCGCCACTGCCGCACGTGCCACCGGCAATATCGCCGAAGCGCAGTATCAGCAGGCTGAATATCTGTCGCGCCGCGGCGATCTGCGCGGTGCCATCGAACAACTCAACGCCGGCTTGCGCGTCGCCAGCATCAACGGCGACGATCGCGCGCGCCTGATTGCACGACGCCAGGAACTGCTGAACTCGATTCCGCGCGACGAACTGGAGAGGCTGCAAAAGCAGGGGTGAGCACTGCTCGCGGGGCACTGTTTACTAAATTCCAGTCTGACCCCCATTTTTGACCCTATCAAGCGAGACAAGATCGTCCTGATGTGAAAAGTCCATGTAGGCGCACTCAAAGAAGTTCACTAAACCATGCATGACTTCTTTCAGATTGCCCAAATCAATGCCTCTGTCGCCAAATGTAAATGGGGCACCATCGCGATCCACGGCGAACCGGAACCCATCCGACTTCTAATCCGCGTCATGCATCTCTGCAACGAGCTTTTGTACCGCATTTAGACCCAACGATTCACCCCTCCGACGCTCATTGGCTATGCACATATACCTCTCCCAAAGGATGCTAAGGTCGTGGGTGTGCTTTGGTTTGTAAATTCTCCCTGCGCCGAACTCGTCAATCAGACGTTTCAAAAAAAGCTCGATGGATTGTCTGTAGCAAAAGAGAGCGGCGTAAATAATATTGGATCGATCAACCACGTCGGCGGTGGCTTGATCAACAAGGACATCGGCGGCGCGCTTATAGCCCATCGACATTCGATAAAAGCGTTCCCCTGGATGACGAGCGACGCGCGCGTCGTACGCCCATGCGGACGCGACGAACAGTCGATCACCGTCTTTCGGCCATCGCATATCCGGGTCTTCTGCTTCTGGCGTTTCGTTGCTCATTGATCCCACGCAGGGGAAATAGGGGTCCAACTGGGCTTTATCCAGCTATGCACTACAGCGCTTCCTCCACCGGCGCCACGCTGCCCCACTGCCGGCAACTCGGACACTGCCAGAACAACAAGCTGGGCTGTAGGCCACAAGCCGCACAGACATAGCGCGGCCGGGTCTTGACCGAACGCAGCAGCGTCGCGCGCAGCCCCTTGCTCTCGTCCGCCAACTCACCATGTGCGTCCAGCCACAGCAGCAGACCTTCACGCGTGGGACGCAAGGCTAGTTGCTGGGCCAGAAAACCCTGCGGATTCTGCTGCTGCTCGCGCAGCCATTGCGCCTTGGCGCCGGCGACCGCAGCGGAACCGGGCATCGCCGCAGTTGCGTCATCGAGAAAATGGGCATAGCCGGCGGCGTCGCCGGCCGCGGCATAACTGCGGCGCAGCGGCTCGACCACGTCGGCGGTAAAGCGGACGTCCTGCTCGATCACGCGCAGATAATGGTCGATTGCAGGGGACCAGTCCTGCCGCGCTTCCATCGAGCCGGCCAATAGCAGGCTGGCACGAACACAGCTCGAATCGTCGCTCAATGCGGCTTCGGCGAGACGCTCGCTTTCCGCGACCTCGCCCCGCTCGCGCGCTTCCTCCGCCAGCTGGCAACGATACTGGGCGATGCGCTTGCCGGCCGACTTGCCCGTCACCGATTGCCAGCGCTGCGCGGTATCGACCGCGGCGAGCCAGCCCTGACTTTGTTCGTGCAGTTCGAGCAGCAGTTCCAGCGCATCGCCGGCATCCGCACCGGCGATCAGCGGATTGAGCAGCGCTTCGGCGCGATCCAGCAGTCCGGCTTTCAGATAATCGCGCGACAACTCCAGTTGCGCTGCATTGAAATCTGCCGGCGACAGTCCCGGCCGCGCCACCAGCGCTTCGTGCACGCGGATTGCGCGATCGGTCTCGCCGCGCTTGCGGAACAGGCTGCCGAGGGTCATCTGCAGACCGATGGCCTGCGGTTCGACGTCGGCTGCATGCGACAGCGCCGTGACCGCGTCGTCGGGGTCATTGACCGCCAGCCGGCTTAAGCCCGTCAACACTTCCTCGCGGCTTTGCGTGTAGTCACTCTTGGCCGCACGTGCCGCGCGCGACAGCGCCCAGCCGAGCCCCATGCCGAGCAGCAGCAGCAGGCCATCGAAGAAGCTTTCGAACATGGCTGCCGCGCGCCCGACGCGCTAAACGCCGCTGTCCGGAGGCAGATTGCGCAGGTTCTTCAGTTCGGTCTCGGTATTGCGCAACTGGCGCCGCAGCCCACGGATTTCAGCCCTCAGACCGACAAATTTGGCCGAGCACAGGAGCAGCGTCAGCACGACTGCCAGCGCGAATGCCGATATCAGCAGGACAATCAGGCTGATTTCCGAACTGCCGACCAGATAGTTGAAATGCACCGGATGGGCGTTGAAGTAGCTCAGGCTGGCGCCTGCAAGGAAAACGATCGACAGCAGCACCAACAGCAGAATGCGCAACATCGTCTAGAAGAGTCCTGAATCCTGGCTGGGGCTTGAGTGCGCGGATCAGTCGGTGCGACTGCTGTTGACCCGCTCGCGCATTTCCTTGCCCGGCTTGAAATGCGGCACGTGCTTGGACGGAATATGCACCGCGGCGCCGGTCTTCGGATTGCGCCCGACCCGCGCCGGACGGCTGTGCAGCGCGAAGCTGCCGAAACCGCGAATCTCGACACGGTCCTCGTGCGACAGCGCCAGGCTGACCTGGTCGAGAATCAGTTTTACCGCCAATTCCACATCTTTCTGCATCAGATGGGTCTGCTTCAGCGATAAGGCTTCGATCAGATCGGACTTGGTCATATAGCGTTCGACTCTTGCGATTTCTTGTTGTGGCACGCCGGCCGCAGGGCGCTGAAGAAGCAAACTAGAGAAAAACCGGCGCGCATGCAAGCGCCCAAAAAAAGAGCCGCACGAGGCGGCTCTCTTTAATTGCAGCGGGACGGCTTAGTTGTTGTCGGAACCGCCAATCTGTTCTTTCAGCAGATCGCCCAGGCTGGTCTTGCCGGTTGAAGCGTTGCGGCTGTATTCCGCTACGGTTTCTTCCTCTTCCTGGATCTCGCGCGCCTTCACCGACAGCGTGACGATGCGGTTCTTGCGATCGACGCCGATGAAACGAGCTTCCAGCGTATCGCCGACCTTGAGCACAGTGGTCGCGTCTTCGACGCGGTCGCGCGAGAGGTCGCCGGCACGGATGTAGGCTTCCACACCGCCGGCCAGTTCGATCTGCGCACCCTTGGCGTCGACTTCCTTGACGATGCCCTTGACCATCGCACCCTTCTGGTTGTCGGCGAGGAACATGGTCAGCGGGTCCTGGCCCAACTGCTTCACGCCGAGCGAAATGCGCTCACGCGAACCGTCGATCGCCAGCACCACGGCCTCGACTTCCTGGCCCTTGCTGAAACGGCGCACGGCCTGTTCGCCGGTCTCGTTCCAATCCAGATCGGACAAGTGCACCAGACCGTCGATGCCGCCGTCCAGACCGATGAAGATGCCGAAGTCGGTGATCGACTTGATCTGGCCCTTGACCTTGTCGCCCTTCTGGAAGTTCTGCGAGAACTCTTCCCAGGGGTTCGGCTGGCACTGCTTCATGCCGAGCGAGATGCGGCGGCGCTCTTCGTCGATGTCGAGAATCATGACTTCGACTTCGTCGCCCAGATGCACCAGCTTGGCGGGGTTGACGTTCTTGTTGGTCCAGTCCATTTCGGACACATGGACCAGACCTTCGACGCCCGGCTCGATCTCGACGAACGCACCGTAATCGGTGATGTTGGTGATCTTGCCGAACATGCGGGTCTTTTCCGGGTAGCGGCGCGCGATGTCGACCCAAGGATCGGCACCGAGCTGCTTCAGGCCCAAGGACACGCGGCGACGCTCGCGGTCGTACTTCAGAACCTTGACTTCGACTTCCTGGCCGGCCTGTACCACTTCGGCCGGATCCTTGATCCGCTTCCAGGTCATGTCGGTGATATTC
>JAQGNU010000112.1 GCA_028291645.1 Nevskia sp. | reverse complement strand
ATGCGTACTGCACCGAGTAATGCACCAGCGGCAGGTCTTCGGCCTTGCGGCCGTCGGCTTCCCAGCGACGCAAGGCGCCGATCGCCAGAATCTGCCAGGCCAG
The DNA here is from genome assembly GCA_028291645.1 of Nevskia sp. Lineage (GTDB taxonomy): Bacteria > Pseudomonadota > Gammaproteobacteria > Nevskiales > Nevskiaceae > Nevskia. The sequence goes on along the minus strand of JAQGNU010000112.1, from coordinate 4,918 downwards.
CGCATCGGCGTAGCGGCCGGTGAGCTTGCCGCGCACTTTCAGCTTGCCGCCGATGGTGAACATCGCCAGATCGGTCAGCACGGCGAAGCGCGTCGACGCCCAGCCGAGGCGACGGTAGTAAGTGGCTGTCGGGCCGCTCACCGGCGAGCCGGCAGTGAGGCCGCGCGTCAGGTAACGCACTGCGGAGCGGCCGAGGTTGAGAATGAAGTGACCGATCCAGCCGAGCAGGCTGTTGCGGAACGCTTTCGCATCATCCTGTTCGACCGCCTTGATCACCTTCAGCGCATACGGATGGCAGCGCGTCGCGCCCTGGCCGAAGATCATCAGCGTGCGCGTGAGGATGTTGGCGCCTTCAACCGTGATGCCAACCGGCGCCGACTTGTAACCCATGCCGAGGATGTTGTTCGGGCCCTGCATGACGCCGGCGCCGGAGAACACGTCCATGCCGTCGATCGCCAGGTGCTGGCTGATCTCGGTGCTGTAAGCCTTCATGATCGCCGACACCACCGGCGGCTGATGGCCGCTGTCGACTGCAGAACAGCCGAATACGCGTGCACCGTCCAGCATGTAGGTCAACGCGGCGATCTTGCCGACCTTGTCTTCGACGCCTTCCATGCGGCCGATCGGAATGCCGAACTGCTGACGCACCATCGAGTACGCACCGGTGACGGCGGCAACGGCCTTGGCACCACCGATCGCACCGGCCGGCAGCGACACCATGCGGCCACCGGCGAGCTGTTCCATCAACATGCGCCAGCCCTGACCGGCGCCGCCGAGTTCACCGATGATGTTGCTCACCGGCACCACCACGTCCTTGCCGATCAAGGGGCCGTTGTAGAACGGATCGCCGATCGGATCGTGATGATCGCCATGGCTGAAGCCGGGCGTGCCTTCGTGAATCAGCACGCAGGAGATACCGACGTCCTCGCCCTTGCCGAGCAGGTTCTGCGGATCGCGCAGGCGGCAGGCCAGCGTCACCAGGTTGGCGATCGGCGCCAGTGTGATATAGCGCTTGCGGAAGTTCATCTTGATCTTCAACTCGCCGTCGCTGTCCTTGAATAGCAGGCCGTCGGCCTTGATGCTGGCGGCGTCGGAGCCGGCGGTCGGCTCGGTCAGGCCGAAGCAGGGCACGTATTCGCCGCTGGCAAGCTTCGGCAGATAGTTGTCCTTCTGCTGCTGCGTGCCGTAATGCTTGATCAGCTCGGCGGCACCGAGCGAGTTCGGAATCACCACGAAGGTGGCGACGGTGGCATTGACCGCGCTGATCTTCGCCATGATCGTGCTGATGCCGAGAATCGAGAACTGCTTGCCGCCGTACTGCTTCGGAATCAGGAAGCTCATCATGCCGGACTGCTTGATGAAGTCGAGAATCTCGTCGGGAATGCGCTTGGTGCGGCCGATCTCGAAGCGATCGATCATGCGGCACAGCTGTTCCACCGGACCGTCGATGAAGGCCTGCTCTTCCGGCGTCAGCCGGTTGTAGTTCTCGGCGACGATCTTGTTGAAATCCGGATTGCCGGAGAACAGTTCGCCGTCGATCCAGATCGAGCCGGCCTCCAGAGCGAGCCGCTCGGTATCCGAGATATTCGGCAGGATTTTATTCGCCTTCATCCATTTCATCAGCAGTGCAAACATGACGTACCTCCAAAACTAATTACAGGCTAATTGCATAACCGTCTGCGGATTCGACCGTGCAAGCGAGCCGATGTTCAGGCCTCGAACGTTTTGCCGTTCTTGGCCATGTCGATCAGGATCGCCGCCGGTTTGAACCTCGCACCATAACGCGCGGACAATTCGTCCGCGCGCTTTACGAATCGGGTCAGGCCGTAGGCATTGATGTACTGCAGCGCCCCGCCTTGGTGGGGCGCGAAGCCCCAACCGAAGATCGAGCCGATATTGGTATCGGCAACGGTCATGACCACGTTTTCCTCGTAGCACCTTGCCGCTTCGTTCGCCTGCGCGAACATCATCCGCTCGATCATCTCTTGTTGGCTTAATTGCTCTTTCGCCAGCGGGAAATGCTTGGCCAATTCCGGCCACAGAAACTTCTGGCCGCCATTAATGGAACTGGGCGGATATTCGTAGAAACCCTTGCCGGCTTTCTTGCCTGGTCGGTCGAGTTCCTTGACCATCTTGATCACCGCGGCTTCGCCGGGATGGCCGACATACGTTTTGCCTTCGGCGGCGAAATCTTTCTTGGTCTGTTCCATCACGTGCATCGACAGGCCCATGCTGACTTCGTCGTGCAGCGCCAGCGGACCCACCGGCATGCCGGCCTGCAGCCCCGCCATTTCGATCGAACGCGGACGCTGGCCTTCGAGCAGCAGCGCCTTGCCTTCCATGATGTAAGTGGCGAACGCGCGCGAGGTGTAGAAGCCGCGCGAGTCGTTGACCACGATCGGCGTTTTCTTGATCTGCTGCACGTAGTCGAAGCCCTTCGCCAGCGTGGCCTTGCTGGTCTTCGCACCGAGGATGATTTCGACCAGCGGCATCTTGTCGACCGGCGAGAAGAAGTGCAGGCCGATGAACTGGTCCGGACGCAGGCTGGCTTCGGCGAGGCCGGTGATCGGTAGCGTCGAGGTATTCGAGGCGAACGTCGCGGTGTTGGCGATGACGGCTTCGGTCTTCTTGGTGACGTCGGCCTTGATCGCGCGATCTTCGAACACCGCTTCGATGATCAGGTCGCAATCCTTCAGGTCGGCGTAGTCGGCGGTGGTCTTGATCTTGTCGAGCAACGCGGCCTTGCCCATCGGCGTCTCGCGGCCTTGCTTGATCGCCTTGTCGAGCAGCGTCGCCGAATAGGCCTTGCCGCGCTCGGCGGCTTCGACCGTCGAATCGAGCAGCACGACGTCGATGCCTGCTTTCACGGAGACGTAGGCGATACCTGCGCCCATCATGCCGGCGCCGAGCATGCCGAGTTTCTTGACCTTCGACTTCTCGAAACCCACTTCTTCCTTGGCCGGCCGCGACTTGCCCTTGTTGATCGCATTCAGCTGGAACCACAGCGTGCCGATCATGTTCTTGCTGACCTGGCTCGTCACCAGTTCGGCGAAGAAGCGGCTCTCGATGCGGCAGCCGGAATCGAAGTCGACGATGCCGCCTTCGTAGACGCAGCTCATGATGTTGGTCGCGGCCGGGTAGTTGCCATAGGTCTTGGCATCCGCCATCGACGGCGCGATCGCCCACAGCTGCACATTGGCCGGGTTCTTCGAGTCACCGCCCGGCCATTTGAATTTCTTGTCGTCCCAGGGCTGTACCGGTTTCGGATTCGCCAGGCACCAGGCCTTGGCTTTCGCCAGCATCTCTTCGCGGTCCTTCACCAGTTCGTGAATGATGCCCTGCTGCTTGGCTTGTTCGGCGCGCAGTTCCTTGCCTTCGAGCATCAGCGGCAGCGAAGCCTGGATGCCGATCAGACGCGGCAGGCGTTGTGTGCCGCCGCCGCCGGGCAACAGGCCGAGCTTCACTTCGGGCAGGCCGAACTTGGCTTTAGGATCATTGATCGCGATGCGGTAATGACAGGCGAGTACGAGTTCGAGTCCGCCACCGAGCGCGGTGCCGTTGAGTGCTGCAACCACCGGACGACCGCATTTTTCCAGGCGGCGCAGGAAGCCTTTGTAATCTTCGGCGAGCTTGAACGCGTCCTTCGGATCGGTGATCGCGAAGACTTTCTCGATGTCGGCGCCGGCGAGGAATTCCTTTTTGCCGGACGTGATGATGACGCCCTTGATTGCGGCATCGCTTTCGATCTGCGCGATGGCGGCCGCGAGCGGTGCGCTGAGTTCGTCGTTCAACACGTTCATCGAACGGCCCGGCATGTCCAGTGTCAGCGTGACGATGCCATCGGCGTCCTGTTCAAATTTCACAGCGGTGACTTTTGCGTCCACGGATGGAATCTCTGGTTTTAATTGCTTGGGGATTTCGCTGAATCCGGCAGCTTCGCGATGGTGCCCTGCGCTGCTGCGCAAAGCGTTTCGGCGCCGTTCTTCAGCATGCTGATGTCGCAGCGGACCACCGCTTGCGTCTTGCCGAAGTTGAGCACCGAGGCCTTCGCGATCAGGCGCTCGCCGAGCGCCGGCCGCAGGTAGTTGATCTTGTATTCGGCAGTGACCACGGCCGGCCCGAGCGCAAGGCCGCCGGCAAATGTCAGCGCGTTGTCGGCGAGATAGCTGAGCACGCCACCGTGCACGAAACCGTTCTGTTGGCGCAGACGGTCGCTGACCACGAGTTCGAGTTGCGCGACGCCGTCGCTGCAGACCGTCAACTCGGTGCCGAGTAGCACGCTGAACGGCTGCAGCGCCAACACGGCGCGGCCGAAATCGAGCGTCAAGGTCGCGCCCATGCGCAGGCTCAGACGCGCTCGATGATGGTGGCGATGCCCATGCCGGCACCGACGCACAGCGAGATCAGCGCGGTCGTCTTATTGCTGCGCTCCAGTTCGTCCAAGGCGGTTGCCAGAATGATCGCGCCGGTGGCGCCGAGCGGATGGCCCATCGCGATCGAACCGCCGTTGACGTTGATGCGGTCCATGTCGATGTCGAGCATGCGCGCGGCTTTCATCACCACCGCGGCGAAAGCTTCGTTGATCTCGAACAGATCGATGTCCTTGATGTTCATGCCGGCCTTTTTCAGCGCTTTCTGCGCGGCCGGCGCGATGCCGGTCAGCATGATGGTCGGCTCCGAGCCGACCACGGCGACCGAGCGGATACGCGCACGGGCTTTAAGGCCGAGCGCATCGCCCTTGGACTTCGAGCCGATCAGCGTCAGCGCGGCGCCATCGACGATGCCGGACGAGTTGCCGGCATGATGCACGTGCGTGATCTTTTCGATCGTCGTGTACTTGCGCATTGCAGTGGCGTCGTAGCCCATGCTGCCCATCTGCTCGAAACTCGGATTCAGCTCGCCGAGCTTGTCGACCGTG
>JAQGNU010000234.1 GCA_028291645.1 Nevskia sp. | reverse complement strand
CCATGCTCCTGATGTTTGGCGTCGGCGCGTATCTGGTTGCCGGTTACGAGGTGGTGGCAGTCGCATTGGGAGGGACGATTGCGGTGCTGCTCCAATTCAAGCCGGAGCTCCACGCCTTTGCCCGCCGGATGGGTGATAAGGACTTCAAAGCGATCATGCAGTTTGTGCTGATCAGCCTGGTCATCCTCCCGGTTTTGCCCAACCAAGCCTACGGCCCTTACCATGTTCTCAACCCGTTCAAGATCTGGTTGCTGGTGGCCCTGATCGTTGGCATGCGCCTGGGTGGCTACATCGTGTACAAATGGGTGGGGGCCAAGGCCGGCACCGTGCTCAGCGGGGTGCTGGGCGGACTCATTTCAAGCACCGCCACCACCGTCAGCTACGCGAGACATGCGCGGGAGGCCCCCGAAACCAGTTCCATAGCGGCTCTAATAATTATGGTGGCCTCGACGGTCTTGAACCTGCGAATAATCATCATCGTTGGCATTGTCGCGCCGTCGTTATTTTGGGCGCTCGCCGGGCCGCTCGGCGCGATGTTGGGTGCGGCGTCCGTTGTCACTGGTGGTCTCTGGCTATTGACTCGCAAAGAAACTGTTGCCGTGCCCGAACAGGAGAACCCGTCTGAGCTGAAACCGGCTTTGATCTTTGCGCTCGTGTTCGCACTGGTGCAACTCGGGGTGTCGGCAGTCAAACAATATTTCGGCAGCCAGGGGCTTTATGCCCTGGCTTTCGTGTCCGGATTGCCGGACGTGGATGCGATCACGCTTTCCACGCTCGAAATGGCGCGCAGGATGCAACTCGACCCGGAGGTGGCCTGGCGAATGATCCTGCTGGCTTCATTGGCGAACATCGTGTCCAAAGCCGCGATAATCGCCGTCGTGGGGAACAAGAAACTCCTGGCGCGGATCGCGGTGCCACTTAGCCTCACTTTAATTGCTGGAGGTCTCATTTTCTGGCTTTGGCCTTGATCCAGATGGCCATGCCCGGCCCCTCCATGCCGCGGCGGATTCTTGCCGATGGCTTAACTGCGCAGTTGGAGTTCCCCAGATTGATTCTGGTTTTGGCACTCCAGTTGGAGTACCAGCGAGACCGGACGAAAGGCTGTTTGAATCGGCGGAACTAATCGTTTAGCTTTGAGGAGGAGGAGAATGGTATATGAGTGCGACAGGTCTGGGTGTTTTCGACACAACAGTTCAAAAAACCAATCTCTGGCTCAAGGACTTGATGGAGGTGCTGGGCTGGGAGCAGAAACAAAAAGCGTATGATGCCTTGCGGGCGGTCCTGCACGCGCTGCGGGACCGGCTCACGGTCGATGAGGCGGCGCAGTTGGGAGCGCAGCTTCCCATGCTGATCCGAGGCATTTATTACGAGGGCTGGGACCCCAGCCGCGACCCGGAACGCGTGCGGCACAAGGATGAGTTCCTGGCCCGGATCGGGCAGCAGTTCAAGGCTGATGAGGGCATTGATCCCGAACAAATCGCCCGTGCGGTCTTTACGGTGCTGGAAAACCGGGTTACCAAAGGCGAGATCCAGGATGTCGAGTCGGTCCTGCCAGCCGAACTGCGGGAGCTGTGGCCATGCAGTCCACGAGTTTGAATGAGGAGTTCAGAATCTTTGCCGGCACGGCCAATCCGAAGCTGGCGGGAATGATAGCGGACAAATTGGACGTGCAGCTCGGCGCCTGCAATATCGACCGGTACCCGGATGGCGAGGTGGCGGTGCAGCTTTTGGAATCGGTGCGCCGCAAAGAGGTGTTTCTGATCCAGCCGACCTCCCCGCTCGTCAATGACCATCTGATCGAGTTGCTGGCTCTGGCGGACGCCTGCCGCCGTTCGGCGGCCGCACGCATCACGGCCATCGTGCCTTACTTCGGTTATGCGCGGGCTGACAAGCGCCTGGGTGGCCGGAAGCCGATCACAGGGCGGATGGCGGCCGATCTGCTTGAGGCAGTTGGTATTGCTCAACTGGTCACGATCGATTTGCACTCGCCGCAAATTGAGGGCTTTTTTTATGGACCGGTGGACACCTTGACCGCGGTGCCGACTCTCTGCCAGGAGTTGCGAGGGCATTTGCCGCCGGACATCGTTGTGGTCTCGCCGGACGCGGGACGCGTGCAACTGGCGGCGCATTACGCGCAGTGGCTCAGCGCCCCGGTAATTGTGCTGCACAAACGACGCAAGGATGGCACCCAGACGGAGGTGACGCACGTCGTGGGCGATGTGTCGGGCCGGGCCTGCCTGATCGTCGATGACATGATCTCGACCGGCGGCACCGTGGCTGAGAGTGTCCGCGCGCTGCTGGCCGCCGGTGCCCGGTCAGAGATGTTTGTAGCCGCCACGCACGGGCTCTTGCTTCCCGGCGCTCGCTGTAAACTGCAACACCCAGCGGTGCGCGAAGTATTCATCACGGACACGGTCTGTTCACAGGAGGTGCCATGGCCGGGACTGCATGTCACCTCAATTGCCCCCTTGATCGCCGGTGCGCTCGAGCGGTTCCTGGCCGATGGTTCGCTCCGCGATCTGTATCAGGAAAATGCCCGCCGGCCAGCCACCAACACAGCAACGAAGAGATATGGAACCGGGATTCTTTCATGATCGCAGTGAGGCCGGTCGGCTGCTGGCGGCCAAGCTCGGCGCTTATGCCAACCGGCCCGACGTGCTCGTGCTTGCCCTGCCACGCGGCGGGGTGCCCGTCGCCTATGAGGTGGCCCGCGCGCTCAACGCGCCTTTGGATGTCTTTTTGGTACGGAAGCTGGGTGTTCCGGGTCACGAGGAGTACGCGATGGGCGCCATAGCAACCGGCGGAGTGCGCGTGCTCAATGAAGAGGCTGTGCGCGCCTTGGGTGTCCCTGATTACGCGATCGACGCGGTCGCCGCCAAAAAGCAGCAGGAACTGGCCCGGCGCGAGCGCCTTTACCGCGGCGATCGACCGCCGCCCGACGTCCGGGGCAAGACGGTAATTCTGGTGGATGACGGGCTGGCGACTGGGGCCACCATGCAGGCGGCCGTCAAAGCGTTGCGGCAGGATCAAGCCAGGCGCATTGTGGTGGCCGTGCCGGTTGCGGCGCCTGAAACCTGCGAGCAGTTAAAAGAACAGGTGGATGACATTATCTGCGCGGTAACCCCCGAACCGTTCTACGCGGTCGGCCTTTGGAACCAGGATTTTTCGCAGACGACCGACGAAGAAGTCCGGGACTTGCTCGAGCGCGCACGCGAGCAGAGCCTGGCGCATCGAACTTGAAACCACGCAAGGAGGAGACGAACCATGCCAGACACGACAGACAACAAATCGATTGAGATCGTGCGTGAGAACGCGCACCGGCTGACAACCTCCGCCGGGGATTACGATCCGCTGATGGACCGGATAGGCAATGCGCGATTCGTGCTGCTCGGAGAGGCCTCCCACGGAACACACGAGTTCTATCATGAACGCGCTCAAATCACGCAGCGCTTGATCGAGGAGAAAGGCTTCACGGCAGTCGCCGTGGAGGCGGATTGGCCCGACGCCTACCGTGCCAATCGCTACGTCCGTGGAGCCAGTGACGATGCATTTGCCATTGATGCACTGGCCGGTTTCAAGCGCTTTCCAACCTGGATGTGGCGCAACACCGAGGTGGTCGAGTTCCTTGAATGGCTGCGCACGCACAACGAGGCGCTCTCCTCGGACGCCGGGAAGACCGGCTTTTACGGCCTGGACCTGTACAGCCTCTACGCCTCGATGGAAGCTGTGCTTCGGTACCTGGACCAGGTGGATCCTGAGGCAGCCAAGCGCGCGCGCGCCCGTTATGCCTGTTTTGATCAATTCGGCGAGGACACCCAGACTTACGGTTTTGTGACCGGCTCCGGACTTTCCAAATCATGCGAGGAGGAGGTTGTCAAGCAACTGGTCGATTTGCAACAGCACGCGGCGGAGTACGCGCGACGCGATGGGCGCGTGGCCGAGGATGAGCTCTTCTATGCCGAGCAGAACGCCCGCCTCATCAAGAACGCAGAGACTTACTACCGCTCGATGTTCC
>JAQGNU010000022.1 GCA_028291645.1 Nevskia sp. | reverse complement strand
CGCGCCGAGGAACTCGGCTGGGACAAGCATCCGCCGAGCTGGGCCGAGATCGCGCAGGTCGCGCGGCGCGAGGAGGGCCTCAACCTCGGCATGGCCAATCCGGCCGGCTCGGAAGTCGGCCTGCTGGAACTGCTGTCGACCGCTGCCGCGTTCGGCGGCAGGCATGAAGCGCTCGGTGTCGGCGATGTCGACAATCCCAAACTGAAGAATTTCTATGCGGCCGCCAAGCTGCTCGGCGGCGGCGGCGTCTGGCTCAGCGACGTCTACTCGAAGGAGGAAGACCGGCTCGACGGCATCATCACTTACGAGGCCTCGGTGCTAGCCTTGAACGCGGTGCCGGATGCGCTGGACGACCCGCTGGCAGCGGTGCACGTGCGCGATGGCAGCATCCACGCCGATTTCCCGCTGATGCTGGTGAACCCGTCGCGCCGCGCCGAGTACGACAAGCTGGTGGCTTGGCTGCGTAGCAAGCCGGTGCAGACCGAGCTGATGCAGAAAACCTTCCGGCGTCCGGTGAATTCGCAGGTGCCGCTGAGCGCGGTGCTGGCGCACGATCGCCCCGAGCAACTGGTGGCGACGACCAAGCCGTCGACGCTGGAGAACATCATTAGTGCCTTTGGCGACAAGGTGCGCCTGCCGGCGCATTCGTATTTTCTGCTCGACGTGTCCGGCTCGATGGCGGAGGACAACCGCATCAACGATCTGAAGGCGGCGCTCGGCGTGCTGATCGGCGCCAATCAGTCGACGCTGGCCGGGCGGCTCGCGCAAATTCCGCAGCGCGAGAAGCTCGACATGCTGAGTTTCGACAGCCATCTGCAGACCGAGATCAGCCTTGACTTCGCGCCGCAGAACTACGCCGCCGCCAGCGCACAGTTCAAGCAGTACGTCGACGGCCTGCAGCCGAAGGGCGGCACCGCGACTTATGACGCGCTGCAGGCGGCGTATCTGCGTGCGCTGAAGGATCGCAAGAAGCAGCCCGGCTATCGCGCGGTGATCGTGTTGATCAGCGACGGCCACAACGCCAGCGGTCAGACCTTCGACGCCTTCCGCGACTGGCTGCAGGCGCTGCCGGATACCTCGCAGGACATCCGCGTGTTCCCGGTGCTGTTCGGCGACGTCGAGGATCGCGAGATGAAGGAAGTCGCGGCGCTGACCCATGGCCGCGTCTTCGACGCCACCGGTGTCGGCCTCGATCGCACGCTGGAGCGGGTTCGCACCTATCAGTGAAGAATGTCGGCCGCGGGGCCGTCAGCGGCGGGTGACTGCAGTAAAATGGCGGGACATTCAGCGCCGACCGACAGTTTCCGTGGAGCGGAAACCTTGGACGGCCTCGCGCCGCAAATCGGCCGAGCCACAAAAGAGGCGGAAACTAGAACATGAGCGACAACTTCGATGTCATCGTAGTCGGTGGCGGACCCGGCGGTTATCCGTTCGCGATCCGCGCGGCACAGCTCGGCATGAAGGCCCTGTGCATCGATAACTGGGTCAATCACGACGGCACTTACAGTTTCGGCGGCACTTGTCTCAACGCTGGCTGCATTCCTTCGAAAGCCCTGCTGGAGTCTTCCGAGCTGTTTCACCGCGCGCAGCATGAGTTCGACGTGCACGGCATCGGCGTCGGCACCGTCGCGCTTGATCTGAAGAAAATGCTGGATCGCAAGACCGCGGTCAGCAAGGCCAATTCCGGCGGCGTCAAGATGCTGTTCCAGGGCAACAAGGTCACCGGCCTGTTCGGTACCGGCAAACTGCTCGGCGGTGGTAAGGTCGAATACACCGACCACGACGGCAAGAAGGAAACCTACAGCGCCAAGCACATCGTCATCGCCACCGGCTCCGCACCCGTCAACCTGACCAAGATCGCGCCATTCGATGGCGACCGCGTGGTCGATTCCTGGGGTGCGCTCGAATTCAGTGAAGTGCCGAAGAAGCTCGGCATCATCGGTGCCGGCGTGATCGGCGTGGAACTCGGCAGCGTCTGGTCGCGCCTCGGTTCCGAAACGGTAATCCTGGAAGCGCTGCCGGGCTTCCTGCCGATGGTCGACGCGACCATCGCCAAGGAAGCGCTGCGCCAGCTGACCAAGCAGAAGCTCGACATCCGTCTCGGCGCGAAAGTGCTGTCGGCGAAAGTCGGCAAGAAGGAAGTCGCGGTCGAATACGAACAGGACGGCGAGAAGAAGAGCATTACGTTCGACAAGTTGATCGTCGCCGTCGGCCGCCGGCCCTATACCGAAGGTCTGGGCTGTGAAGCCGCCGGCGTCAAGCTGGACGAGCGCGGCTTCGTCAAGATCGATGCGCACTACAAGACCAGCGCCGAAGGCATTTACGCTGTCGGCGACGTTACCGGCGGCGCGATGCTGGCGCACAAGGCGATCGAGGAAGGCGTGGTGCTGGCCGAGCAGCTCGCTGGCGAGAAGAGCGAGATCAACTACAAGGCGGTGCCGTCGGTGATCTACACCAATCCGGAAGTGGCCTGGGTCGGGCTGTCGGAAGAACAGGCGACCAAGGAAGGCTTCGAGGTGAAGACCGGTTCGAGCCCGTTCGCCGCCAACGGCCGCGCGCGCGCAATCGAATCGACCGCCGGCATGATCAAGTTCATTTCCGATGCGAAGACCGACCGCGTGCTCGGCGTGCACATGATCGGTCCCTACGTGTCCGAACTGCTGGCGGAAGCGGTGCTGGCGCTGGAGTTCGGTGCGACCACCGAAGACATCCAGATGACCATGCATGGTCACCCGACGCTGTCGGAAACTTTCCACGAAGCCGCGCTGAACGTCGATGGTCATGCGATTCATTCGGCCAACAAGCCGAAGAAAGCGAAGGCCTGAACGGCCCATTGATAGCCCATTCAAGGAGGAAGGACTGGTGCGAAATCTGAAACTGCTCGCGGTGATCGGCGTCGTTGCCGGCGGTCTGATTGGCGGCCCTGCACAGGCCGGCTCGGTCGATCTGAATTTCAACAATTACAGTTTCGC
>JAQGNU010000161.1 GCA_028291645.1 Nevskia sp. | reverse complement strand
TACTACGCCTGGCTCGCCTACCGCCTGGCCAAGAGCAGCGGCCGCAACGATGTCTGCGCGCTGCCGTCCGGCATCAGCGTGCCGCATATGTTCGTCGTCGTGTTCGTCATCATGCTGCCGATCGCGGCCAAGAGCGGCGATCCGATCAAGGGTTGGGAAGCCGGTCTGACCTGGGTGTTCGTGCAGAGCTTCGTGCTGATGGTCGGCGGCTTCGTCGCGCCCTTCATTCGCAGGATCACGCCGCGTGCCGCACTGCTCGGTGCCCTCGCCGGTGTGTCGATCGCCTTCATCTCGCTGCGTCCGGCGCTGGAGATGTATATGACGCCGGTGATCGGCGTGGTCTGCTTCGCGATCCTGATTGCGAGCTGGTTCGGCGGGGTCAAATACAAGGGCATTCCGGCAGGCTTGGTCGCGATCGCCGTCGGCTCGGCGATCGCCTGGGGCTCGACCGCACTCGGACTCAATTTCGGCGGCATGGCGCTGGCCAAGGTCGGCGATTCGCTCGCCAGCTTCGGCTTCTCGTTCCCGGTGCCGGCGTTCGGCCATGTGTTCTCCGGCTTCCAGTTCCTCGGCGTGATTCTGGTCACCGCGATTCCGTTCGGCATCTACGATCTGGTCGAGGCAATGAACAACGTCGAGAGCGCCGCAGTCGGTGGCGACAGCTTTCCGACCACGCGTGTCTTGACCGCCGACGGCGTCGTCAGCCTAATCGGCTGCTGCCTCGGCAATCCATTCATCAACGCGGTCTACATCGGCCATCCCGGCTGGAAAGCGATCGGCGGCCGCATCGGCTACTCGGCCGCGACCGGGGTAATGATCCTGACGCTGTCCTGGTTCGGTGTTCTGGCCTTGATGATGGCGCTGATCCCGGTGGTCGCGATCATGCCGATCCTGCTCTACATCGGCATGCTGATCGGCGCGCAGGCGTTCCAGGAGACCAAGCGCAGTCATGCGCCGGCGGTGATCATCGCGCTGATTCCGCAGGTCGCCGGCTGGGGCAAGACGCAGATCGACAATGTGCTCGCCGCCGCCGGCACCGATGCGGTGACCGTCGGCTTCGACAAGCTCGCGCAAGTCGGCGTGCTCTACAAAGGCCTGGAGATTTTCGGCAGCGGCGCGATTCTGTGCAGCGTGATCCTGGCCTCCATGACGGCCTGCATGATCGACCGCAACTTCAAGAAAGCCGCCGGCTTCGCACTGACCGGCGCTGTGCTGACCTTCTTCGGCTTCATGCACAGCGAGGCGATCGGCATCGCCAAGACGCCGCTGGTGGCGATCAGCTATTTCGGCGTCGCCGCGATCCTGTACGCCTGCGGCCGTTACGCCGTGGTCGGCGCGACGCAAGCCAGTGCCGCCGACGATGAACCTGCAGAGGGACTGCAGACCGTCAGCGGTTGAGACGCCGCGATCGGTGCGGCGCAGGGCATTGCGGCCGCACCGAAACGGCTCGACGCGCACGCTGTTGACGCATATCGAAACAGTCCGGGCTTGCGCCGATCGCGGTCTCTAAGTTCGGCGGTCCATACAAAAAAGCACGCCGCAGCGACGTTTTCAAGCTGCAACTTGAATCGCTTCGCATGCCCTTCCCGATCACTTTCGACTTGGCATGGGCTTTGCTGTATTCCTTCTTGTATACATATATGTACTCCAACAAGTGCACGACTTCACGATCCAGGACTGGCAACAGCGTTACCGCGAAGACGGCGCCGATCCGCGCGCGTTGATCGGTGCGCTCGTCGCGCGCTGCGCCGGACCGGATACCGCCTGGATATTGCTGCTCGACAGGAGCGCACTGGCTGCACAGTTCGAGCAGCTCGAACTGCGTCTGGCCGCCGTCGGCGGCGACCGCACACGACTGCCGTTATACGGTGTGCCGTTCGCGGTGAAGGACAACATCGACGTTGTTGCGCTGCCAACCACCGCCGCCTGTCCAGCCTTCGCCTACGTCGCCGCCGCCACCGCACCGGCCGTACAGAAATTGCTCGACGCCGGCGCGATATTGATCGGCAAGACCAATCTCGACCAGTTCGCCACCGGCCTGGTCGGCACGCGTTCGCCTTACGGCGCAGTGCCCAACACCTTCGATGCACGCTACATCAGCGGCGGCTCCAGCTCCGGTTCGGCCTCAGTGGTCGCGCGCGGCCTGGTGGCGTTTGCGCTCGGCACCGACACCGCCGGCTCCGGTCGCGTGCCGGCCGGCTTCAACAACCTGGTCGGATTGAAACCGACGCGCGGCTGGCTCAGTTCGCGCGGCGTGGTGCCGGCCTGCCGTTCGCTCGATTGCATCTCGGTGTTCGCGCTGACTGTCGACGATGCCGAGCTCGTCGCCAACATTGCCGCCGGCTACGACGACGGTGATCCCTACTCGCGTCCCGCACCGGCGACTGCTGCCAGCGCCCGGCTGCCGCAGCAGCCGCGCTTCGGCATCCCGCAATCGCCGCAGTGGTACGGCGACAAAGCTGCCGAAGCTGCGTACCAGCAGGCATTGACGCAGATGCAGGCGCTCGGCGCGACGCTGGTGCCGCTCGATTTTTCGCCGCTGTTCGAAATCGCCGCGCTGCTCTACGAAGGCCCCTGGCTAGCCGAGCGTTATGCAGCGATCGAGGACTTCATCCGCGAGCAGGCCGAGCAGATGCATCCGGTGGTGCGCACGATCATCGAGCGCGCACGCGGCATCAGCGCGATCGACGCCTTCAAAGCCGAGTACCGGCGCGCCGAGCTGGTGCGCAGCGCGCAGCATCTGCTGCGCGATGTCGATGCGCTGCTGACGCCGACGGCGCCGACCATCAGCACCATCGCCGAAGTCGAGGCTGATCCGATCACGTTGAACGCGCGGCTCGGCACCTACACCAACTTCGTCAACCTGCTCGACTGGTGTGCGCTGGCGCTGCCCGCCGGCTTCCGCAGCGACGGACTGCCGAACGGCATCGCCTTGATCGCACCGAGCTGGCGCGATGCCGCGCTCACCGCGTTCGGTCGGCGCTGGCAGGCACACGCCCCATGGCCGCTCGGCGCCACCGGCGCGACCATGCGCCCTGCGACGACTGCAAGCGCAGCGATTGCTGACAGCAGCCTGGTGCGTGTCGCCGTGGTCGGCGCGCATCTCAGCGGCATGCCACTGAACGGACAACTGAGCGAACGCAAGGCCGCGTTCGTCGAAACAACTACGACCAGCACGGCCTATCGCCTGTATGCCTTGCCGGGCACCGTGCCACCGAAACCGGGGCTCGCCAAAACCGGTGAGGGTGCTGCGATCGAAGTCGAGCTGTGGGACGTGCCAGTCGAGAACTTCGGTTCCTTCGTCGCGCTGATTCCGGCGCCGCTCGGTATCGGCACGCTGGAATTGGCCGATGGCCGCCTGGTCAAGGGTTTCATCTGCGAAGGCTGGGCAATTCCAGCCGCGCGCGACATCACCGAATTCGGCGGTTGGCGCGCGTTCCTTGCTGCCAGCAACACTGCGACGGCGAAGGAGTGAGCATGTTTACTAGCGTATTGATTGCGAACCGCGGCGAAATCGCCGTGCGCATCGCACGCACATTGCGGCGCATCGGCGTACGCAGCGTCGCGGTGTACTCCGATGCCGATCGCAATAGTGCGCACGTCAGCGCCGCCGATGTCGCCGTCGCACTCGGCGGCAATGCGCCGGCCGAAAGCTATCTGCGTGGTGATCGCATCATCGAAATTGCGCTCGAAACCGGCGCGCAGGCAATCATTCCCGGCTACGGTTTCCTCTCGGAGAACACCGCATTCGCCGATGCCTGCGCGCGCGCCGGCATCGTCTTCGTCGGACCGACGCCGGATCAGATCCGCCGCTTCGGCCTGAAGCACGAATCGCGCGAAATCGCCAAGGCCGCCGGCGTTCCGCTGACGCCGGGCACCGGCCTGCTGGCGAGCCTCGACGACGCGAAAACAGCTGCAGCGACGCTCGGCTATCCGGTGATGCTGAAGAGCACCGCCGGCGGCGGCGGCATCGGCCTGACACGTTGCGCCGACGAGGCCGAGTTGATCGGCGCGTTCGAAACGGTGCAGCGGCTCGGCAAGAATTTCTTCAGCGACAGCGGCGTGTTTATCGAGCGCTACGTCGAGAACGCGCGCCACGTCGAAGTGCAGATTTTCGGCGACGGCCGCGGCCATGTGGTCGCGCTCGGCGAACGCGATTGCTCGATCCAGCGGCGCAATCAGAAAGTCATCGAAGAAACGCCGGCACCGAACCTGCCGGCGAAGACGCGCGGTGCGCTACTCGCCGCCGCGGTGCAACTCGGTCATGCAGTTGCTTATGTTTCCGCCGGCACTGTCGAATTCATCTACGACGCCGCACGCGACGATTTCTATTTCCTCGAAGTCAACACGCGGTTGCAGGTCGAGCATCCGATCACCGAGGCCTGCACCGGTGTGGATCTGGTCGAGTGGATGATCCTCACCGCCGCCGGCACGCCGCCCGATCTCGCGACGTTCAAGACCGATCCGCGCGGTGCGGCGATGGAAGTGCGGCTCTACGCCGAAGACCCGGTGCGCAATTTCCAACCGTCGCCGGGCGTGCTGACCGAAGTCTCGTTCCCTGCCAACGCGCGCATCGATGGCTGGGTCGCCACCGGCACCGAAGTGTCGCCGCATTACGATCCGATGCTGGCCAAGCTGATCGTCTACGGCAAGGATCGCAAAGACGCGCTGGCAAAGTTGAAAGACGCATTGGCGAATACGCGACTGCACGGCATTGCCAGCAATCTCGACTATCTACGCCAGATCATCGCCTCAGCGCAGTTCGAAGCCGGCAAGGTATCGACGCGCTTTCTCGAAAGCTTCGCCTATGTCGCGCCGACCATCGAAGTGCTCGAAGCCGGCACCTATACGACGGTGCAGGATTATCCGGGCCGCGTCGGTTATTGGGATGTCGGCGTGCCGCCATCGGGACCGATGGACGATTTCGCGTTTCGTCTGGCCAACCGCATCGTCGGCAATGCCGAGGATGCCGCCGGACTCGAATGCACGATCTTGGCACCGAGCCTGCGCTTCCACTGCGATGCGACGATCGCGCTGAGCGGTGCACCGACTGCGGCGACCCTCGACGGCATCACGATCGAGTTCTGGCAACCGGTCGCGGTGAAAGCGGGACAAGTGCTGCGCATCGGCAAGGCGCTCAACGGCTGCCGCAGCTATCTCGCGGTGCGCAACGGCATCGACGTGCCGCGATACCTCGGCTCGCGCGCGACCTTCGCGCTCGGCCAGTTTGGTGGACACGCCGGCCGGCCGCTGCGTGTCGGCGACATGCTGCGCATCAATGCTACGAGTAGCGAAGCGCTCGCGCCGCAGGCCGCTCCGATCGAGCTGATTCCGCAATACAGTCGCGAATGGGAAATCGGCGTGCTGTACGGTCCGCATGGCGCGCCGGATTTCTTCACGGAAAGCTCGATCGAAACCTTCTTCGCCACTGCCTGGGAAGTGCATTACAACTCTAACCGGCTCGGCGTGCGTCTGAACGGACCAAAGCCGCAATGGACGCGCAGCGACGGCGGCGAAGCCGGTCTGCATCCGTCCAATGTGCACGATTGCGAATACGCCATCGGCAGCATCAACTTCACCGGCGACATGCCGGTGATCCTGACGCGCGACGGCCCCAGCCTCGGCGGCTTCGTCTGCGCGGCAACCATCGCCAAGGCCGAGTTGTGGAAAGTCGGCCAGGTCAAGCCGGGCGATCGCATCCGCTTCAGGCGCATCAACTTCGAGGCGGCGGCGGCACTCGAGAAAGCGCAAGACCGTGCGATCGCCGCGCTGATGCCGATGCCGACGCGCGCGCCGATGGTGATCGTCAAACCACACAACACGGTGTCCGACTGCGTCATCGCGGAACTGCCGGCGCAAGGCAGCCGTCCGCAGGTCGCCTATCGCCAGGCCGGCGACCGCAACCTGCTGCTCGAATACGGATCGATGGTGCTCGACCTGCGCCTGCGCCTGCGCATCCATGCGTTGATGCAGGAACTGAAAGCGCATCCGATCGCTGGCATCCTCGAACTGTCGCCCGGCGTGCGCTCGCTGCAGATCCAGTACGACAGCCGCCAGCTGCCGCAGAACAAATTGATCGACGCGCTGCTCGCCGCCGAAGAGCGCCTGCCCGATGTCGACTCGATGAAAGTGCCGACACGGATCGTGCATCTGCCGATGGCCTGGCAGGATACCTCGACGCTCGAAGCGGTCGCGCGCTATCGCCAGTCGGTGCGCGATACCGCGCCGTGGCTGCCGAGCAACGTCGAGTTCATGCGTCGCATCAACGGCCTCGACAGCATCGATGAAGTGCGTCGCATCGTGTTCGAGACCAGCTATATGGTGCTCGGCCTCGGTGACGTTTATCTCGGCGCGCCCTGCGCGGTGCCGGTCGATCCGCGGCATCGCTTGTTGACCTCCAAATACAACCCGGCGCGCACCTACACCGCCGAAGGCACCGTCGGCATCGGCGGCGTCTACATGTGTATCTACGGCATGGACTCGCCCGGCGGCTATCAGCTGATCGGCCGCACGCTGCCGATCTGGAACAAGTTCCTGAAGAACGCGCAGTTCGCCAATGGCGAACCCTGGCTGCTGAAGTTCTTCGACCAGGTGCGCTACTACGAGGTCGACGAAGCCGAACTGACCGAACTGCGGGAAGCTTTCCGCGAAGGCCGCCACCAGGTGTCGATCACGGAAGAAGTGTTTGACTTCGCCGAGTACAGCAAATTCCTGCAGGACATCGAGCCGAGTCTGGTCGCGTTTCGCGCACGCCAGAAAGCCGCGTTCGATACCGAAGTGGCGCTGTGGCAGAGCGATGCCTCGATGTCGCCGGATGCGGTAATCGAAGCCGCGCCAGAAATCGTCGAAGCGGTCGACGGACAGATCGTTTCCGCCGACATCAGCGGCAGCGTCTGGAAGCTGCACGTCGAACTCGGCCAGAGCGTCGAAGCCGGCCAGCCGCTGCTGATTGTCGAAGCGATGAAAATGGAATTCGCGATGCTGGCGCCGGTGGCCGGCATCGTCCGCGCCCTGCATTGCAAACCGGGCAAGCAGATCGCCGCCGGCGATCCGCTGCTGGTCATCGGCGCGTGAACGCCGTCATGGTCAAACCACCGATCGACTTACCGACGCCGCGACGCAGCGCCGAGGCTGGCGAGAACCTCGCCGAGCGCATCTACGCGCAACTGAAGCAGGACATCTTCGAGTTCCGGCTGCTGCCGGGCGATCGCTTCAGCGAGAGCGAGATCGCCGAGCGCATGGCGGTGAGCCGCACGCCGGTGCGCGAAGCGCTGTTCCGGCTGCAGCGCGAAGCTTTCGTCGATGTGCTGTTCCGCAGCGGCTGGCAGGTGCGGCCGTTCGACTTCCATTATTTCGAGGATCTGTACGACGTCCGCGTCGTGCTCGAAACCGCGGCGGTGAAGCGGCTCTGCGAACAGTCGATCGGCAAGGAGCAGCTCGAAGACCTGAAACAGATCTGGCTGGTGCCGGCGGTCGACCGGCTCAGCGATGCCAGCACCGTGTCGGCGCTCGATGAGCGCTTCCACGAACTGCTGGTCGAAGCCACCGGCAACGCCGAGATGGCGCGCATGCATCACGCATTGACCGAGCGCATGCGCATTATCCGCCGGCTCGATTTCACCAAGCCGCCGCGCATCGAGGTGACCTATATCGAACACGCCAAGATTCTGCGCGCGGTGCTGCAGCGGCGCAGCGACCAGGCGCAGCTGCTGCTGAAGTCGCACATCGAAGAAAGCAAATCGGAAGTCCGCAAGATCACCTTGCACATGTTGCACACCGCCCGCCAAAGAGCGGGCGAGGACAGAGCCTAGATGGCCATTAATACGACGGCGCAGCGGCCCGCAAGGGCAGAGGAACAAGCAACGGGTTTGGGCGAACCCGTAGACAGCCTTCACCACCAATCTGGGAGCTAACAATGAGCAAGCACATGGGGTTGCAGACACGCAGCAAAGGGATACGGTCACTGGGCTGGTGTGCAGCCGCCGTAATGATGGGCGCACCGCTGGGGGCGTTCGCGTTTTCACTGCAGGACTTTTCGATCGGCGCCGGCATACGCGCCGACTTCACCAATACCAGCAGCGACAATACCAGCAACAACGCCAACGACTTCGCGGTCGATGACGTGCGCCTGTATCTCAGCGGTGCAGCGACCGACAAGATCAAGTTCACTTTCAACACCGAGTACACCGGCAGCGGCGGCGGACCCGGTGACAACAAGGTCGAGGTGATGGATGCCATCGCGCGCTTCGAATATTCGCCGGAGTTCAACATCTGGGCCGGCCGCTTCCTGCCGCCGTCGGATCGCGCCAACCTGTACGGTCCGTTCTACGCCAACCACTGGGGCGTCTACCGCGACGGCGTGCAGGACGGTTACGCCAACGAAGCCGTCGGCCGTGACAATGGCGCGGCCTACTGGGGCGACTTCGGCGGCTTGAAAGTTTCCGTCGGTCTGTTCGACGTACCGAATACCAGTGCAGGCGCCGACAAGGCCAGCAGCGTGATCACCGCCGCGCGCCTGCAGTACGACTTCTGGGACAAGGAATCCGGCTACTGGCTCAACAGCACCTACTACGGCGGCAAGAACCTGCTCGCAGTCGGTGCAGCGGCGCAGACCGCCGATGGTGACACCTCCTACTCGTTCGATTTTCTGATGGAGAGGAATGTCACCGGTGTCGGCGTGTTCACGGTCGAGAGCGAGTACGCGCGCTATAAGGGCATCACCGGCGGTGGTGCGGGCAGCAAGAACGATGGCGCCTACGGGCTGCTGAGCTACGTGCTGCCGCAGCCGGTCGGTCCCGGCAAGCTGCAGGTGCTCGGCAAGTACGCCGTAGCCAACTTCGACGTTCCCGGTCCGAATCCGAAGCTCGACACCGCCGAGTTCGACCTCGGCTACATCGTCAAGGAGTTCAACGCACGCGGCTATCTGTTCTTCATCGACCAGAACTTCAAGAAGTCGTCCAGCCCGGACGCGACCTACGTCGGCATCGGTCTGCAGGTGCAGATCTAAAGCCACTCACGCAATCATCAAGAGGAACGCAACATGAAAGCTCCACTGATTAAATCATTCGGTTTCAGCCGCACGCTGCTCGCGGCAACTACGGCACTCGGCCTGTTCGCCGCCAACGCGCAGGCCGCCGACGACACCATCAAGGTCGGCGTACTGCACTCGCTGTCCGGCACGATGGCGATCAGCGAAACCACGCTGAAAGACACTGTGCTGATGATGATCGACGAGCAGAACAAGAAGGGCGGCGTGCTCGGCAAGAAGCTCGAAGCGGTGGTGGTCGATCCCGCGTCGAACTGGCCGCTGTTCGCCGAGAAGGCCGCCGAGCTGCTCGAGAAAGACAAGGTCTCGGTGGTGTTCGGCTGCTGGACCTCGGTGTCGCGCAAGTCGGTGCTGCCGGTGTTCGAGAAGGACAACGGCCTGCTGTTCTATCCGGTGCAGTACGAAGGCGAGGAGTCTTCGAAGAACGTGTTCTACACCGGTGCGGCACCGAATCAGCAGGCAATTCCGGCAGTGGATTATCTGATGAAGGATCTGAAGGTGAAGCGCTGGGTGCTGGAAGGCACCGACTACGTTTATCCGCGCACCACCAACAAGATTCTCGAAGCCTATCTGAAGGCCAAGGGTGTTGCGGCCTCCGACATCCTGATCAACTACACGCCGTTCGGCTTCTCCGATTGGCAGAGCGAAGTGTCGAAGATCAAGGCCTTCGGTTCCGCCGGCAAGAAGACCGCCGTCGTGTCGACCATCAACGGCGATGCGAACGTGCCGTTCTACAAGGAACTCGGCAACGAAAAGATCTCCGCCGAAGACATTCCGGTGGTGGCGTTCTCGGTCGGTGAGGAAGAACTGTCGGGCGTCGATACCAAGCCGCTGCTCGGCCATCTCGCTGCCTGGAATTACTTCGAGAGCATCAAGTCACCGGCCAACAGCGAGTTCATCAAGACCTGGCACACGTTCATCAAGAACGACAAGCGCACCACCAATGATCCGATGGAAGCGACCTACATCGGCTTCAACTTGTGGGTAAAGGCGGTCAAGAAGGCCGGCACCACCGACACGACGAAAGTGATCGCCACGCTGCCCGGCCTGGAAACGGCGAACCTCACCGGCGGCAGCGCCAAAGTGTTGCCGAACCATCACATCACCAAGCCGGTGTATATCGGCGAAATCCGCGACGACGGCCAGTTCGACATCGTCTGGCAGACCAAGGCGGAAGTGGCGGGCGATGCCTGGTCCGACTATCTGCCTGGCAGCAAGGATCTGGAAGCCGACTGGGTCACGCTGAAGTGCGGCAACTACAACACCAAGACCAAAAAATGCGTCGGCCAAACCAATTGACTAGCAAATTGATTGGCCCACTGATTCACGAGTAACTCCCTAAAGCCGTACTTGGGCCGGCTGCGCGTGTGCCCACACGCCAGCCGGCTCCCTTCTTGCAACATATAGATACATATCGATTCTCCAACCCATTCCAGAGTCCATTCCTGCCATGTCCAAGCCCTTGACGAGCCAGCCGAGACGAACGCGCGGATGGACTGTTCTGTTCGCTGGTGCGGCCGCAGCGCTCGCGCTGCTGCTCGGCGGCCTGCCCGCGCATGCAGACGACGCCGCGTCTGCTACTGAAACAGAAGCAGTGTCTGCGCCCGCTGCGGCCGATCTCGCCGGCATTCTTGCCGCATTTGCGGCCGCCGACTTCAGCACCAAGGATCAACTGATCAGCCAGCTCGCCACGCTGCACGATCCGCGTGCACGTCCGATCCTGCAGGCGCTGCTCGACGGCCATTTGGAAACGCGCAGCAGTGATGGCAAGGTCTTCATCGTCGAAGAATACGGCGACGCGCTGAAACTGACCGACCCGCTGACCAGTACCGCTGCCGGCGACGGCAAGCCCGACGACTTCGAGCGCATCCGCTCCAATAATGCGCTGCGCAAAACGCTGAAAGTCGCGATCGCGCAGCTGGAACTCGCCGACACCGATCCGGCCGTGCGCATCGCCGCGGTAAAACAAATGCGCCGTGACATCGACGACAGCACGGTGGCTTCGCTGCGCGCGGCATTCGGTAGTGAGCAGAACCCGAAGGTGAAGCACGAGATCGCAGTGGCGCTGGCCTTGGCCGATCTTGCAGCGACGGATGTCGATGCCCGTCTCGCTGCAGTGAACGCGCTCGACGGCGAGGCCGCAACCGACGTCTACAACGCCTTGATGCCGCTGCTCGGCGATGCCGACGGCAAGGGCATTGAGACCGATCCCAAGGTGCGCGCCGCGGTGATCGCCGCCGTGCATCACATCAATCTATGGCGCGGCTTCTATCAGGTGCTCGACACGCTGTTCTTCGGCTTGAGCCTCGGCTCGGTGCTGGTGCTGTCGTCGATCGGTCTTGCGATCACCTTCGGCGTGATGGGCGTGATCAACATGGCGCACGGCGAGCTGATGATGCTCGGCGCCTACACCGCCTACGTCGTGCAGCAACTGATGCCGAACCATATCGGTCTGTCGATCGCGGTGGCGATTCCTGCGGCGTTCCTCGTCTCGGGGCTTGCCGGTGTCGCGATCGAACGCAGCATCGTGCGCTTCCTCTATGGCCGTCCGCTGGAAACCTTGCTGGCAACGTTCGGACTTTCACTGATCCTGCAGCAGTTGGTGCGCAGCATCTTCTCGCCGCTGAACCGTTCGGTGACCACACCCGAATGGATGAGCGGCCTGTGGCAGATCAACGACCTGTTCTCGCTGACTTACAACCGGCTTTACATCGTCATCTTCACCCTGCTGGTGTTCGGCGCACTGTTGCTGGTGATGAACCGCACTTCGCTCGGCTTGAAAGTGCGCGCTGTCGCGCAGAACCGTTCAATGGCGAAAGCGATGGGCGTGCGCACTGAGCGCATCGATGCGCTGACCTTCGGCCTCGGCTCCGGCATCGCCGGCATCGCCGGTGTTGCGCTGTCGCAGTTGACTAACGTCGGCCCCAATCTCGGCCAGAGTTACATCATCGACTCATTCATGGTGGTGGTGTTCGGCGGCGTCGGCAATCTGTGGGGCACGCTGATCAGCGGCATGAGTCTCGGCATCATCAACAAATTGCTGGAGCCCTATGCGGGCGCGGTGTTTGCGAAGATCCTGGTGCTGGTGTTCCTGATCTTGTTCATCCAGCGCCGGCCGAAAGGCCTGTTTCCGCAGAAAGGCCGCGCGGCGGAAGGTCATTGACGATGCGTACTTCCTCGCCACTGATGACGCTGCTGTTCGGCGACTTCGGTAGCCGCGTGTTCTACGCGCTGCTGCTGGCGATGCTGATCGTCGTACCGCTGCTGAATCTCGGCGTCACCGAAACCTCCGCACTGCATCTGTCGACCTACACGGTAACGCTGCTCGGAAAATATCTGACCTATGCGCTGATGGCGGTCGCGGTCGATCTGATCTGGGGGTATTGCGGCATCCTCAGCCTCGGTCATACCGCGTTCTTCGCGCTCGGCGGCTATGCGATGGGCATGTACCTGATGCGCCAGATCGGCACACGCGGCGTCTACGGCGATCCGCTGCTGCCGGACTTCATGGTGTTCCTCAATTGGAAGGAACTGCCGTGGTACTGGCTCGGCTTCAATCACGCTGCGTTCGCTTTGCTGATGGTGCTGCTCGCGCCCGGCGCGCTGGCGTTCTGCTTCGGCTGGCTGGCGTTCCGTTCGCGCGTCACCGGTGTGTATCTATCCATCATCACGCAGGCGCTGACCTATGCGCTGATGCTGGCGTTCTTCCGCAACGAGATGGGCTTTGGTGGCAACAACGGTCTGACCGACTTCAAGGAAATTCTAGGTTTCGATATTCATTTGGCATCGACACGCATCGGCCTGTTCGTCGCCTCCGGCATCGCACTCGGACTCGGCTATACCGCCTGCCGCGCGATTGCAGTGTCGCGCGCCGGTCGCGTGGTGCAGGCGATCCGCGATGCCGAGAGCCGCACGCGCTTCATCGGTTATCGCGTCGAGAACTACAAGATGTGGCTGTTCACGTTTTCGGCGGTGCTATCCGGCATCGCCGGCGCGTTGTATGTTCCGCAGGTCGGCATCATCAACCCGGGCGAATTCGGACCGATCAATTCGATCGAGGTGGTGATCTGGGTTGCCGTCGGCGGACGCAACACTTTATATGGACCGGTGCTCGGCGCCTTCGTCGTCAACTTCGCCAAGACCTATCTGACCGCGGCATTGCCGGAAGTCTGGCTCTATGCGCTCGGCGCGCTGTTCGTCGTGGTGACGCTGTTCCTGCCGCAGGGTATCGTCGGACTGGTCAAGCAGTTGCTGGAGAAACGTCGATGAACACGACTGCGCCCACGCCGGCAAAGCGCGGCGCCGATTATTTCGGCATGCCGTACGCGCGACTGCTGAAACGTCGCGGCTCGGATGCGCAGCCGCCGGAGCTGGATACCAGCCATCGCACGGTGCTGTATCTGGAAGACATCACCGTCAGCTTCGACGGTTTCAAGGCGCTGAATGCGCTGACGCTGTATATCGATGTCGGCGAACTGCGCTGCATCATCGGTCCGAATGGTGCCGGCAAGACGACGATGATGGACGTCATCACCGGCAAGACGCGGCCCGATCACGGCTCCGCCTGGTTCGGCCAGACGCTCGATCTGCTGGCGATGAGCGAACCGGAAATCGTGCAGGCCGGCATCGGCCGCAAGTTCCAGCGGCCGACCGTATTTCAGAATCACACGGTGTTCCAGAATCTCGAGCTGGCGATGGCCGGCGACAAGCGCGTCTGGACCATCCTGTTCGCCAAACTCGGCGCGCTGCAAAGAGAGCGCATCGAGAAAGTATTGGAAACGGTCGGACTGAAAGATCAAACAAGCCTGCTCGCCGGCAGCCTGTCGCACGGCCAGAAGCAATGGCTCGAAATCGGCATGCTGCTGATGCAAGAACCGAAGCTGCTGCTGGTCGACGAGCCGGTCGCCGGCATGACGCCGCAGGAAACCGAGCGCACCGCCGAGCTGCTGCTGAGTCTCGCTGGCGAGCGCTCGGTCGTGGTGGTCGAGCACGACATGGATTTCGTCCGCTCGATCGCGAAGAAAGTCACCGTGCTGCATCAGGGCAGCGTGCTGGCAGAAGGCCCGATCGACGAAGTGCAGCGCAACCCACAAGTCGTCGAGGTGTATCTCGGTGAATGACATCAGCGCCACGACGACTGCCGCAGACCTGCTGCAGATCCGCGACCTCAACCAGTTCTACGGCAGCAGCCACACCTTGTGGGACGTCTCGCTGTCGGTGCCGACCGGCTCCTGCACCTGCCTGATGGGCCGCAATGGCATGGGCAAGACCACGCTGCTGAAAAGCGTGATGGGTCTGCTGCCGACGCAGTCCGGCGAAATCCTGTTCGACGGCGGCGACCTGCGCAAAGTCGCTGCGGACCGGCGCGCGCGGCTCGGCATCGGTTACGTGCCGCAGGGTCGCGAAATCTTTCCGCAGCTGACGGTCGAGGAAAATCTGCGGTTGGGTCTCTACGTGCCGCGGCCGCGACCGGCCGATGCGCTGGAGCGCGTCTACACGATGTTCCCGGTGTTGAAGCAGATGGCACGCCGCCGCGGCGGCGATCTATCCGGCGGACAGCAGCAACAACTCGCAATCGGCCGCGCGCTGCTACTGGAACCGAAGCTGCTGATCCTCGACGAACCGACCGAAGGCATCCAGCCGAACATCGTGCGCGAGATCGGCGACACCATCCTGCGTCTCAATCACGAGACCGGCCTGACCGTGCTGCTGGTGGAGCAGAAACTGCCATTCGCGCGACGCGTCGCCAGCCAGTTCCGCATCGTCGATAAGGGCCGTGCGGTCGCCGCCGGAGCGATTGCCGAACTCAGCGACGAGTTGGTGCGCAAACATCTGACGGTGTAGTCGCAGGTTCGGCTGCCGCGTGCATTAGCGGCAGATCGAAGGGCAACACCTCAGGGGAATTCTGCATAGCCTGTCATTCCCGCGAAGGCGGGAATCCAGTTTGGGTTAAATGATTGAAGCGGTCCCCGACTTTACAGGGGATGCGGCAAGAACTGGATGCCCGCCTCCGCGGGCATGACGATGTAGTAGGAACCTGCGCAGGGGCTCTCTAAAACCACGAACCCAGCGCCGTCATCAACGGTACGCGGAAAAACGCGATCATCGCCAGCATGGTGACGATGATGCCGCCCTGGATCAGCCAGGTGCCGAGTTGTTCCTCGGAGAGGCCGGTGCGCGCCAAATGGCCACGATTGCGCATAGCGGTGGCGCGGCGCACGGCCGAAGGCGGGCGCCGGCGGGCACTTGGACGACGCGGCTCGAAGTCGAGCGGTAGAGTGACGGGAGCTCTCAGATGGAAGTTGCGCATGGCGTGTCCTTTACAACATCAGTGTTGTAATAGACACTACTCCCCTCGCCCACTGGTTTGCAAGTACCCATGTCCGAACTGACCGACCGCCAAGCCGAGATTCTGCAGTTCATCCGCCACGCAGTGCACGAGAACGGCTGTCCGCCGAGCCGCGACGAAATCGCCGAAGCCTTCGGTTTCAACTCCGTCACTGCGGCTAAGAATCATCTGCTGGCGCTGGAGCGCAAAGGTGTAATCCAACTGGTCGAAGGCAGCCGCCGCAATATCCGCCTGCTGGTCGACAGCGATACTGCGCTGACCCATCAATTCCAGTTGCCGCTGGTCGGACAGATCGCCGCCGGCACCCCGATCACCGCCCCCGAAAACGTCGAAACCTGGTTCAATATCGATCCGGACCTGTTCCATCCGCGCGCCGATTTCCTGCATCGCGTCGCCGGCCATTCGATGAAGGAGGCCGATATCTGCGATGGCGACATCGTTGCGATTCACGAGCAGGCGGATGCTGATAACGGCCAGATCGTCGCAGCGGTGGTACCACATCCGAAAACCGGCGAAGAACAGATCACGCTGAAACGCTATTTGCGTCGCGGCAGCAAAATCACCTTGCGGCCGGAAAATTCGTCATCAGTTTATAAGGCGATCGAGATCGATTTATCGGGTTTCGATCCAGAAAGTCAGGATCAGGCGCCATTCCGCATCGCCGGGATTTTTGCCGGCCTGATCCGCATTCCGAGATAAGCGCCGGTCGCTCGTACGACCCGCGCACCCCCAGGCTGCGTTTGATAACGGCCTCACGCAGCCAACGCAACAAGCCGCAAAAACCTATTTGGTGCGCCCACCGCACCTTCCTTATTGCAGACACCCGGTGCCAGCCCAGCTGACACCGGGTGTTGTTGTGTGGGCAGTCCGAACTTCCGCGACCCAAGCCGATCGATAAACGCAGGTAAAGAACTGTTGCATTCAGCCATGCTTCAGCGCGCTGAAGCCATCGTGTCCGCACTGCACTTCTGCAGTTAACGGAAGACACGCCATGAAAAGCCTGTCACTGAAATTGATTGTCAGCTGTATTGTTTTAAGCAGCCTGTCGGGCTGCATTATCGTGCCGGTGGGTGGACATCATGGATGGCGCTATGAAGCACCGCAGCCCGGCTGATGGCAGTCTCGGCGCCGCGCCGCGCTTAGGCCTTGACGCGGCATTCCGCCAAAAAAGTGCGCTGTAAGCTTGGATAGCTGCAGAGGCTCATCACGATTCCCCAAACGTAATAAGGATTTCAACATGAAAACCAAACTGCTTGCAGCCACGTTGCTGGTGACGCTCTCGGCTGCGTTGGTGCCGACGGTCTCGCAGGCTTTCGTCAATATCGAAATCGGCGTGCGGCCGCCGCCGCCTCGCTATGAGGTAGCGCCGCCGCCACCGCGTCCGCACGTGATCTGGGTGCCAGGCTATTGGCAATGGGATGGCGGACAGCACGTCTGGGTCGCGGGCCGTTACATCGGCGAACGTCCCGGCCATCGCTGGGTGCCGGAACATTGGGTGCAGCATGGCCCCAACTGGCGCTTCGTGCCGGGCCATTGGCGCTGATGGCCGATGCGGCGTCGGGCTGCGTAAACCCGGCGCCGCATCTATGAATTTCAGCCGCGCTGACCGATCAGATTGGTCAGGCGCAGAAACCAGGGATAGTCGATATCCTTGATTTCGACACGCACCGACTGCTGCGACTCGTCGAGCGTCAACGCAACTTTGTCGACAGACTCGATGTTGTCCAAGATCTCGGCCAGGACTTCCAACTGCTCTTCGGTAACCATCGGTCGATCATAGGTTGGCATCTACGCTGATCGACCAGTCAGGTTTTGAACGGCACAGATCAGCCGCTTGTATGGCATGCGGTGCTTAAAATTTCGCCAGCTGCGGACTGGCCATCGTCCGAATCGCAAGCGTCTGTATCGGCGCATGAAGAAATCGGCCGCAGGAGCATTCGATCGATGTTGGCATCGCGGTTCGGCCGAGTTCGCCGGCCGCATCGGCGCAGTCACCGTAAAGAAACGCTAAGGCTCGAACTTTCACGAATCGGTGCTGCCTCATTTACGCTGAGGCAGCGCACTCCCCGATTGCCTCGGTGTTGAGCCTCACCGCGTTCCCCCGACGCCGGTGATCCTGTAAGGCGCCAGCATTCCCCGTGCTGGCGCCTTTTTTTGTTCACTGGATCGGTTCGCGATGGACGCAAGACCCAAGCGACTCGCGGCCGCCGTGGGCCGGCCGCGCCGTAACAAGCACATGCGGCTGAGCCCTAATTGATTGATCGCGATCAAGCGTTGAAACCGATCCGGCTATCGCGACGACAGGGCCGCTAACGGCGCCGGGTAACTGCAGCGTCGCATGACCGTCCGGTTAAACTGGCAGCCCTGCGAATCGCGAGACTGCAAGATGCAAGGCTTCATCGGGGAGCTGAAGCGCCGGAACGTGCTGCGCGTCGCCGCATTTTACGCCGGCGCCGGCTGGCTGCTGGTGCAGATTGCCACGCAGGTGTTTCCGTTCTTCGACATCTCCAATGGTGCCGTGCGCAGTGTGGTGCTCGTGGTCCTCTGCGGATTTCCCTGCGCGCTAGCACTGGCGTGGGTTTACGAGCTGACGCCGGAAGGCATCAAGCGCGATCGCGACGTCGATCATTCAGCACCCGCGGCGGTGCGCGCCGGCCGCAAGCTGGATCGCTGGATCATCGTCGTGCTGGCGCTGGCGGTGCTGCTGTTGCTGGCGCGAACATTCATGTCCAGTCGTGACGCGCCTGCTGCCATCGCCGGAAAATCGATCGCGGTGTTGCCGCTGGTCAACGAGAGTGGTGATCCGGCCAACGAGTATTTCTCCGATGGGCTCAGCGAGGAATTGATCAGCGTGCTCGGGCAATTGCATCCGCTGCGAGTGATCGGCCGTGCATCTTCGTTCCAGTTCAAGGACAGCCGCGAAGATCCGAAGGACATCGGTCAAAAGTTGAACGTTGCCACCTTGCTGGAAGGCAGCGTGCGCCGCGACGCCAATCGCGTACGCATCGTCGCCGAACTGGTCAACGCCGCCGACGGCACGCAGCTGTGGTCGCGCATCTATGATCGCGAACTGCAGGACATCTTCGCGGTACAGAGCGAGATCGCACAGGATGTCGCTGCGACCTTGAAGATCACGCTGCTCGGCAGTGAAGGCAGGTCTGCGGCCAGACCGTCCAATCAGAGCCTCGACGCCTACAACGCCTTGCTGCAAGGCAATTTCTACGTCGACCGCAGCGGTGAAAACGAACTGCACCGCGCCATCGCGTTCTACCAGGACGCGCTGCGCCTCGACGCGAACTACGCACTGGCACACGCCAGACTTGCGCTGGCCTGGGAGCAGCTGGCGCGTCAGGATCTCGGCGGCGCGGATGCCTACGCAGCATTCGCCAAGGCGCGCGCCGAGGCGACTCAGGCGCTGTCGCTGGACGCGAGTCTCGCCGAGGCGCACGTCGCGCTCGGCTACGTGCATTTGAGCGGCGATTTTGATCTCGCGAGCGCCGAAACCGAATTCCGCCGCGCGATGGAACTCGCGCCGGAAACATCGGCACCGAAGAATGCGCTGGCGGTGATCGTCGCGGATCGTGGTCACATCGACGAGGCCCTTTCGCTGGTGCGTCAGTCGCTGGCGCTGGATCCGCTGGGCGCGCGCGGATTTTTCCGGCTCGCCGAATTTCAGATCGCGTTGCGCCATTTCGACGAAGCCGAACAATCGCTGCGCCGCGCAATGGAACTGCAGCCACGTGGCTCGCAAAACCACGCGCTGCTGGCGGTCATCGAGATCGAACTCGGCCGCATCGATGCCGCCGCTGCGGATGCAGACAGCGAACCCGACGAATTCTGGCGCGCGCATGCAACCGCATTGACGCGGCAACTGTTGGGCGATCCGCAAAAAGCGGATGCTGCACTGAACGCGCTGATCGAGCGGTTTGCCATCGTCGGTCCATTCCAGATCGCAACGGTTTATGCGTTGCGCAAAGACACTGACAAAATGTTCGAGTGGCTCGATCGCGCGTATGCGATCCGCGATCCGGGCGTCAACGGCCTGCTGTGGGCGCCGTTCCTGAACAATTACCGCAAGGATCCGCGTTTCGCGGCGTTCTGCAGAAAAGCGGGACTTCCGCTGCCGCCAATCGACTAGTGCACGGACATATCCGGCACGCGCCAAGCCGTCGGCATCGATTGCGACTTGCGCTCCTTGCCTGCTTGCATCTGAATCCACCGTTCGATGGCGCTTAGTCCGGCCCGCAACCCCTGCGCGACCAGCCCGATTGGGGTGCCTCGGACCAATGCCGGGCGGGTTTGAGCTCAAGCCCAGGTTCTATTAGCGAACCACGGCAATCGGAGGCCGCATGCCGGTTTATCGGCTTTCCTGTATACAATTACATTTCTGAAGAAATGTTTTATTTGTATACTAGAGGCTACGTCGACAACCGCGGCAAAGATTTCACCAGTCGCCGTTAGAAACGCGGGTAAGAACTACCGACCACCGAGTAACCACGATGCAATCACCGCATATCCGCAAGTTGTCGTCCCCCCCGCTTGTGGCCCAGGCGCTTTCTTCGCGCAGCTCGGTCCTGAGTGCATTCCGCCATCCTGTCACCGACATCACTCGCGTCGAGACATTGATCGGCGCCATTTACGAGGGCCCCATGGAAAGTCCGCCATGGCAGTCCGCGCTCGAATTATTGCGTATGCGGCTCAATGCAGCCCACGTTACCTTGATGCTGCGCCCGCCATCGAGCGAGAGTTCCGGCGTGATGGTTAATTCTGGATCTCTGGTGCCGGAGCTGGCCAAATCTTACGGCAGCACTCTGTTTTCCCTCGATCCATTTGTACGGCTTCGTGAAGGCGAAGTCGTCACTGCCGATGAACATATAGGGCGGAGTTGGCTGAAGTCGGAAGTCTTTCAGGCGCTGCTGCAGCCGATCGGAGTCCGCTTCGTCCTCGGCGCCGATATCTACACGGCGGAGGGCACGGAGTGCAGACTGCGCATCACTCGCCGGAACGATGCCCGCGATTTCAGCCAAGCAGATAAATCGCTGGTTTTCGAGTTACTTCCGCACTTGAAACGATCGATCCGCCTGCACGCCAAGATCGACCTACTTGAATGCGAGCGCAGCTTTTTCGCCGGAACCGTAGATCGAATGCTGCTGGGCGTTGTGAGCTTCGACCGCAACGGATCAATCGTCGAGATGAATCAAGAAGCGCAACGAATACTGGATGAGCGGGACGGCATTTGGCTGACCGGCAACCATCTACAGGTGGAGCATTCGATCGAAAATCGAGATTTGCAAAACTCGATGCGGAACGCCTTGTCGGGCAATCCTACGCAAGCCCCCAAAGTCATCGATTTCATTGCAGTGACCCGCCCTTCCGGCCGTGGCAAGCTCGGCGTGCTGGTGCGCCCCATTCCAGCCGGACAATGGTCGGAAAGTCGTCAGTGCCCAGCGTTCGCCGTTATGTTTCGGGATCCAGAAGCAAAGACGCCACCGCCGTCTGAAGATCTCCTCCGGCGCCTGTTTGGGCTGACGCGCGTCGAATCGCGCTTGTCGTTGGCGCTTGCGGAAGGGCTGACTCTCGACGAAGCGGCTGAGCGCTTGGATGTGCGCCGGAATACTGCACGCACGCATCTCAGGTCTATTTTTTGCAAGACCGGCGTTAGTCGTCAGACATCACTTGTTCGTTTGCTCATCAACAGCATGATCGGCATGCAGTAAAACCGCCGTGCAAGCGCCTAGCCCATTGATCCTGTTACTGATGCGGCTGAACGGCTTGAAGTTACGATCGCCATCATCGGCACTAGGGTCGGCGACGAACGGTATAGGCGATAAAAAATTTTTACAGCAATCTTTTCGTAGTCTACTCTCTAGACCACATCGGTCCCTGAGGAGGACAGTTGAAGATGTCGATCGACGGCAGTCCTTCCAACGAAGTCCCACGCGCGCTGCACATGCGCCTAGCGCTGCTGCGGCGTGCCTGCACGGTTCTTCCTCTGGCGGTGGTGTTGTCGATTCTGTTGGCGGGCGCGGCACTCTGGGTCGGCGATCTCGTGACTTGTGTTTTCGACATCGCTTCGGATACGTCGTCTTCTCCGGTCCACGACAGTGAAACGCCGATTGCCGACCTGGGACGACTGAGTAGCCGCTGACGTTAAGCATGTCTGCCATCCGCGACCAAGTTTCGGCCTGACAGGCGTCGCAGTCCCGATGCACGCCGAATAGCCCTCGTTGGATTTATTGGTGTCGCCAAGGGATGCGTCGGCTGCGCTGCCTCTACCCGTCAATCCGACAGTTGCCGATGACCTAGTCGCGCACTCGGCCGATTCGAACGGCTCAGCCCCAGCACTCGCCGAAGAACATCATTGGCGCCCGTGCGAAAGTGGGCGGACACTCGATCGATTCTCAATCTCGCGCCGTGGAAGTAATGCGCAACGACGTCGTTCATTCCGGCGATCGTCGGCAAAGCACTTCACGCCGAAGGCGATCAGGCCTTGCAATTCGTACGAAACTCGTACTACTTGACTAACTGATCAAGTATAAATACTATTTCGTGCATAACAATGCTTGCTCTGCGCTGCTAGCAGATGCAAGCGAATCTAGTTTTGAACCAGGTGCGGACAATGGTAGCGATTACGTTTATTGAACATGACGGGACGAAGCACACCGTCGATGCGGCCGTGGGCACCAGTTTGATGGAAGCCGCGACGACCAACATGCTGCCCGGAATTGTCGGGATGTGCGGCGGGATCTGTTCCTGCGCAACCTGCCACTGCTATTTGCCCGAGAGCTGGCAGGGCAAGACACAGCCGGCCGGTCCGGGCGAGCAGAGCATGCTTGAGGCCGTATATGAGCCCCGCGCCAACAGTCGCCTGGGGTGCCAAGTCGCGATCACCGAGGCGATGGATGGCCTCGAGGTTCTGCTGCCCAAAGAACAGGTTTGAGCCATCCAAGCGGAGCGACGATCACATGAGCAAGGTTAATCTCGACCCCTACGATCACCAATTTCACTGGGATCCCTACCCGCATTACAAGGCAGCGCGCGACAACGATCCGGTCTATTTTTATGAGCCGGGCGGATTCTGGCTGCTGACCAAATGGGAGGACGTGAATCGCGCGTTTCGCGATTTCAAAACGTTCATCAATACCGGCGCGGTGGCGTTGGAAGCGGACGCGAACGAAAAGCTGCCCTACCCGATGTTCATCGGCAGCGATCCGCCGGACCATACGCGGCAGCGCAAGTTGTTTGCGCCAATGATGACGCCGCAGGGCCTGTCAAAAATAGAAGACTGGATTCGCCAAAAGGCAATTGCCCTGCTGGAACCGCACGTGGCCGCCGGTCGGATGGATCTGGTCGCCGATATGGCCTGCTTTCTACCGATGGACGTGATCTCGAACATGATCAGCGTGCCGGACGCAGACCAGGACAAAGTCCGCGGCTGGGCCGACGATCTGATTGCGCGCGATGACAAGCAGGTCGATCTGGGCGAGCGCAACGTCAGCGGCTACACCAATCTCGCCCAATATTTCGAGCGGCATAGCGCACTGCATGGCGAGTCGGCGCGCGGTGACGACTTGTTGGGAATCCTGATGCGCGCACAGGCCGAGGGAGCCATGAGCCACCCGGAAGTGATCGGCGCAATGATTCTCTTGGCCGTTGCCGGCAACGAAACGACCACCAAACTGATCGGCAATATGGCGTACCGGCTGTGGCAGCACCCGGAGCAGCGTCAGGTTCTGGTTGATAACCCAAGCCTGATTGCGACGGCCATCGAAGAGGTTCTGCGCTTTGACGGTTCGTCGCAGATCATTGTTCGACGGGTCGGCCAGGATGTCGAGATGCGCGGCAAGCACCTCAAGAAGGGCGACCGCGTCGGGCTCTGCATCATTTCCGCCAATCGCGACGAAGAAAAGTACGAGAACCCCAATACTTTCGACATTCGCCGCGGCTCGCGTGACCACATGGCGTTCGGATTCGGAATTCATTCCTGCCTGGGCGCGGCGCTCGCGAGACTGGAGACGCGTGTCGTCTTTGAAGAACTGCTTAAACGGATACCGAATTACGAGATCGACGAGTCCGGCTTGCGGCGTGCGCATAATCCCAACGTGCGCGGATTCACCCACGTTCCGGTGACCTTTTAATCCATGCAGCTCACGCGCGTGGGCCCGTCGTCCGATGGCGCGGCGGAAGTCGACCTTTTGCAGGGCCATATTCGAGGCATTCTGGAATCGATCGGTGAAGATCCCACTCGCGAAGGTCTGTTGCGCACGCCGGTTCGGGCTGCCAAGGCGCTGCAGTTTCTGACGCAGGGCTATCATCAGAATCTGCAGACGCTGATCAACGATGCGGTGTTCACGACCACCAATAACGAGATGGTGATTGTCCGCGATATCGAACTTTATTCGCTGTGCGAACATCATCTGCTGCCCTTTACGGGGCGCGTGCACGTGGCTTACCTGCCGAATGGGAAGGTCTTGGGGCTGTCGAAAATTCCCCGCATTGTCGATATGTTCGCGCGCCGCTTGCAGATCCAGGAAAATCTCACTGAACAGATCGGCGCATGCGTGCAAGCAGTCACCGGCGCTGCCGGCGTCGGCGTGGTCATTGAAGCCCAGCATCTGTGCGCGATGATGCGCGGCGTCGAAAAGCAGAATTCCTCGATGACCACCTCGATCATGCTGGGCCGATTCCGCGATGATCCCCGCACTCGTCAAGAATTTCTAACGCTGATTAGAAATTAAGCGGCACAACGGCTCCGGTTCGCGCGATCAGTTGAAACCGCTATGACGCTGTCGAACCTGCGCACTGGCAGCGATACGCAGTTAGTCAGGCGATCGGTCCAACGATCCAGGCGAATAAGTCCAACAAGAGCAGAACGAGCATGCTGACAAAGGACGCCTCGATAACGCATCGTGAAAGTGTCCGTCGCTCGCCCGCGGGGTTTTCGTCCAAGCAAAATACGTTCGGGAAGCTGACGATGCCGCTGTTGCGCCGCAGCCATAGCGGCAGGATCACGTAATACGGAATCCACATCAGCAGGTTCTGCGCGATGTGCCAGAAGTTGCCGACATCGAGCCAGCCCATCTGCTGAATGATGGCGTTAAGACGAAGAAGATCGGGATGAAGCTCAGAAACAGTTTCTCCGCCCAGGCCTTGTCCGGATTCCGCGACAGCCAGTACCCAGGCATCACTTGCCGGCGCTCTTACCCGCCGGTGGCGTCGCTGCTTTGGCTCTCACTTCTGTGACTGCCCGAAGCATGAGAGAGCCTTTCGGATAGCCGACGTAATGCGTCAGGAAAATCACCGCGGCGTCCATTTGCGCCTGAGTGAGTTCGCCGCGTTTCAGCGCCGAGCGAATCTGAATCGTCAGTGTCGTCTCATCGCCTTGGGCCGCAATCGCACCCAACAACAACAGGCGCCGGTCGCGAATGGAAAGCGTCTCATCGGCCCAGACGGTTCCGAACAAGGTCTCCAACATATAATCGATGAATGGGCTCGTCCCTTGCGCGGGCAAGGGTGACAGGTCACGGCAATAGACCTCGTCGAACATGGCGACACCCAGGTCGCGATTGTATTTTTTCTTGGCGGGCATTTCTCTCTCCGTTATCCCAGGGCTCGTTCCCGCGATGCCGCCCGCGAAATGCTGTTCAGCAGGCAACCGCCTCAGGCCTCTGTTGGGTTATTAGACTAGGTCATAAGCTGCGACGCACTTCGTGCGTCGCAGCTGATCGTGGCTTAGTCGATCAAACCGTAAGCGCTGTCGCCGCAGTCGCCTGAGCGGCGAGGACGACGC
This sequence comes from Nevskia sp., assembly GCA_028291645.1. Taxonomy (GTDB): domain Bacteria; phylum Pseudomonadota; class Gammaproteobacteria; order Nevskiales; family Nevskiaceae; genus Nevskia. The sequence continues at coordinate 1,298 of JAQGNU010000161.1, read as the reverse complement.
CCTGGCGATCGCGCAGCTCCTCGACCGTCCAGTGCTCGTTGTTGTTGAAGTAGCGGCTGACGTTGACCTGCGCACGGTCGGTGTAGAACTGCGTGTACCAGCGACGTAGATTGGCGATTGGACCGTCGCCGCCGCACAGCACCGGCTCGGAACGGTACAGCTTGCGCTCCCAGATGTAGACATCTTCCATGAAGGCGTCGTACGAGGCCTTGCAATACTGCTCGGCCGCCGCTTCCAGCATGTCCGGCGTGAACTGCGCGTCGTTGGCCTTGACGATGACTCCGAACCAGTACTCCAGCGTGTTCTCGTCCACCGGACACCAGGACGTCAGGATCAGGCTGTCGAATTGCGCACTGTCCTGAATCTGCCAGGTGTACTGGTAGGATGGACCGTGGCTCAGTGCCCGCACATAGAGCTTGTCGTCCTGCACGTCGGCGGCCAGGCGGGTGTGCTTGCCCCACATCAGTTCGCCGCACAGGTGGCCGTTCCACACCGGCAGCCAGTGATCCACATCGAAGCCATGAATCGGCAGCAGGTGGCCGCGATCGACGATGTTCTCGATGACTTCGCGCGGGTGGGTCTTGATGGTGATCTTGAAACGGTGCCAGCCTTTGGTCCAGCCGGCCGAATCAGGGTCGGTCTTCGGGTGAAATTCCTGCAGCGCCGGAATGTCGTATTCCGGTTCGCCGCCTTCGTGGTCGTGCCAGATCAGCACGGTTTCGTTGATCTCTTTGACCGGATAGGCCCGGGTCTTCGCACGCGGCGGAATCTTGTCGAAGTACGGAATCTTCACGCACTGGCCGCTGCCGTCGTAGGTCCAGTTGTGGAAGGCGCACTGCAGCAGGTTGCCCTTGACCGTGCCGGCCGACAGGTCCGCGCCCAGATGCGGGCAGAACGCGTCCATGCAACGTACGCGGCCATCTTCGCCACGGTAGATCACCAGGCGCTGGCCGAAGTAGTCACGCGCGGCGGCCTTGCCAACGGCGAATTCGTCGCTCCAGCCCACCATGTGCCAGCCGCGCGCATAGCGCGGCGAGCCGTCCGCCAACCGCGGGATCGTCATCAGGTTGCGTTGCACCGTCGCTGCGCTGCTGCGCAGCAGACTTTCCACTGCCTCGGCATTACCGCGCTCGAAATCGCCAGCCATCTCTCGTCTCCTCGTCAACCCTTGCCTGCGTCACCCAGGCTCACCGGCCCGTCCGCATAGGGCGCCACCGCGCCCAACACGCCACACACCGCCAATACGCGCCTACTCCCACCCATCCTAATCCAGCAAAACATTTGTGTCAAAATGTTTT
>JAQGNU010000116.1 GCA_028291645.1 Nevskia sp. | reverse complement strand
ACGCCGGCGTCCGCGTCATCAACTTGAGCTTGGGTGGTCCGGCTGATCCCCTGCTGAGCCAGCTGGTCGGTTATGCCATTAAGCGCGGCATTGTCGTGGTGGGCGCAGTACCGCCGAGCGGCCGCATCGATGGGTTTCCGGTGGGCGTGGCCGGCGTCATTGCGGTGACTGATCTGGAACAGGCGGTGGTCGGCAAAGTCCTGCGTGCGCCCGGCAGCGAAGTCCTGACCTTGGTCCCAGGTGGTCACTACGATTTCGTATCGGGGTCTTCGCTCGCCGCGGCGCATGTGAGTGGTGCCGCAGCGCTACTGCTGCAGGTGAACCCGCGGCTCGATCCGGCGGCGGTGTACGACTTGCTCAGTCGCACCAGCGTCAGTGTCGATTCAAGCGGCGGCGCCATCAACGTCTGTGCGGCTTTGGCGATGTTGCGGCCCGAGGGCAGTTGCGTAGCGCAAGCGATCGCCGGCGCAAATCCATCCGACGGCAGGATTCCGGCGCGTTGATCTGAAGCGGCCGCGAACATCGACGACGTTTTGCCTAGCGTCGTTCCGCTGCGCTATGCAGTGTCATCGTCCCGCATGGCGGCGCGCTCGCCTGATCCTGTTCGGCATCGTCGTGATGACGGTGTTTCGATGCAGGTGCGGATGCTGTTTCCAATCGTGATGGTCGTCGAACGAGCTGCGCCAAAAAATTTTCGGTGCTCGCAACCTTCCCGCTGAGTTTCAGCACTTACGGAGTAATCACGTATGTGCCGATGAATCGAACCACGGATAGGGAGCAAGCAGACATGGAATCGCGCAGCGCGTCACTCAAGGGTCTTGCCGTCGCACTGGTATTGGGCTTGCTTTCCGCTTGCGGAAACGGCAGTAACGATGGCGGTATGTCGATGGGCACATCGACCGGCGGCAGCGGCGGTGGAACGACCAGCGGCGGCACCAGCGGTGGCACTACAGGTGGCGCGGTGATTGGCACGACCTCGGATGCGTTCTCGGTTACCAATCTCGACGCCGACATTGCCGGCCTGCAATCCGATGGCGCGGCGCCGGCCACACGCATCGATAGCAATCTCGTCAACCCCTGGGGCCTGGCGTTCGCAGCGGGTGCGCCGGTCTGGGTTGCCAACAACGGTACGCCGACGTCGACACTCTACGACGGTGATGGCATGACGGTGCACGCGCCATTCGGTCTGCCCGACGGTGCCAACGGACCGGCCAATGCCACCGGCATCGTCGCCAATGCCACTACGACCGATTTCATCGTCAGCAAAGCCGGAACCAGCGGTTCTGCGAAGTTCATCTTCGATGGCGAAGGCGGCACCATTCTCGGCTGGTCTCCGACCGTCGATTCCGTGAACGCTATCGTCGTATATACCGATACTGCGGGCGCGACCTACAAAGGCCTGGCGTTGGCGAAGAACGGTAGCGCCAACTTCCTCTACGCCACCGACTTTCACAACAACAAAGTCGATGTCTTCGACAACACCTTCAAGAAAGTCTCCGGCAGCGGCAGCTTCGCGTTCGCCGATCCGAAGCTGCCGGCCGGTTACGCACCGTTCGGAATCGCTGCGCTGAGCGTCGGCGGACAAACGCGCCTGTATGTGAGCTACGCCAAGCAGCAGGCGCCGGAAAATCACGACAATGCCAACGGTGCCGGCCTGGGTCAGATCGATATCTATGACACCAGTGGTGCACTACAGAAGACGCTGGTCGCCAGCGGCGGCAGCGTGCTCAACGCACCCTGGGGCATGGCCTTGGCACCGGCCGATTTCGGCAGCGTCAGCGGCGATCTGCTGGTCGGCAACTTCGGCGACGGTCGCATCAACGCGTTCGATGCTTCGTCCGGCGCGCCGATCGCGACGCTGGGCGACAGCACGCATACGCCGATCGCCATCGATGGCTTGTGGGGTATTGCCTTCGGCAACGATGCGAGCGGATTGAACCAGCCGCACAACACCCTGTTCTTCACTGCCGGCACCAACGACGAAGCGGATGGCACCTATGGGCGCATCGATGCAGGCCCGGGGCCGATCAGCTTCAAACCGAGCGTCACGCTGAGCGCACCGACCGGCACCTTGAGCGGAACCGTGAGTCTGAGCGCGACCGCCACCGACGGCGTCGGCATCAAGCAAGTGCAGTTCCTGGCGAACAACGCCGCCATCGGCACGGCGACGAGTGCTCCCTTCAGCGTGCAATGGGATACGACCAAGGTCGCGGACGGCAGCGTCACTCTAACCGCGACGGCGACCGATGTTGACGGCAATACCGGAACCTCGTCGCCAGTGACGGTGATGGTGTCCAATGCAGCGGCACCGCCGCCGGCGACGACGCTGACCCAAGTGCAGCAGCAGATTTTCACGCCGATCTGCGCGAGCTGCCACAACGGCTCCGGCACCACGCTGCCGGGCAGTCAGAACCTGACGGCGGGCAACAGCTTCAGCAACACCGTCAATCATGCGAGCGTCGAGAAGCCGGCACTGCTGCGCATCAAGCCGAATGATCCGACCAACAGCTATCTGGTGCAGAAAATCCAGGGCGGGGCGGGAATCAGCGGTGCGCAGATGCCGTTCGGGTGCCCGACCACGCAGCCTTGTCTTACGCCGGATCAGATCAATCTGGTGCTGCAGTGGGTGAACGGCGGCGCACTCAACAACTGATGTCGTGATGGTCCTGAAGGCATCCGTGCGTTTGCATATCGCCACCCTTGCGCTGCCGCTGCTGGCGCTCGCCGCCTGCGCCGGCAGCGGCGATGGGCTGGATCAGAACGGTAATCCGATCGGCACCGGCTCCAGCGGTGGTGGCAGCGGTCCGGTGACGGCGGATTTCCAATCGATTCAGGATCAGGTTTTCACACCGATCTGTGCGCAATGCCACGCCGGCGCCAGCGCACCTGAGGGGATGCAATTAGGCGAGGGCGTCAGCTACAGCATGATCGTCAATGTGCCGAGCGAGGAAGTGCCGACACTGATGCGCATCAAGCCGGGCGATCCGGACAACAGCTATCTGGTGCAGAAGATCGAAGGCCTTGCTGCCGTCGGCGCGCAGATGCCCGCCGGCTGTCCGACAACACAGCCCTGTCTGGATCAAGACACCATCAACCTCATCCGCGCATGGGTCAGCGCGGGCGCGCCGATGGCGACGACGCCGGCATCGACGACGGTGATGAAGTGAAGCGCACGATTCTCCGCCGTAGCGGCCTGTTGTTTCTATTGCTGCTGACACAACTCGTTTGCACGCGCGCGTTCGCCGAACCTTATCTCGCGGTGCGCACCGGTCTTGCCTGTGGTGCTTGCCATGTCAATCCCAGCGGCGGTGGGCTGCGCACGACGTTCGGCGACATTTATTCGCAGACGCAGATGCCGCAGCAGCAGATCGACACCGGCAGTCATGGACTGTGGACAGGCAATGCCGGCAGCCTATTCCGGGTCGGCGGCAACTTGCGTGACGATTTCACCTACATCGATACGCCGAACCAGAAGAAATCGGATTCGTCGGGCATCGACGATTTCCGTCTCTACGCCGCCGTCAGCCTGCTGGAGGATCGTCTCAACCTGTATGTCGACGAGCGCATCGCGCCGGGCGGCACACAGAACCGCGAAGCCTATGGAATGCTGTGGTTCGGCCAGCATCGGTTCTACATCAAGGGTGGCCAGTTCTATCTGCCTTTCGGTCTGCGCCTGCAGGACGACGAGGCCTATGTGCGCCAGGCGTCGGCGATCAACTACACGACGCCGGACAGTGGCGCCGAGTTCGGCTGGATCCACGGCGCGTGGAACGCGCAGATCGCACTCACCAATGGCTCGGCCGGTGCCGCTGAAAGCAACCAGGGCAAGCAGGTGACGACGAGTGCGGTTTACATACGATCCGGATGGCGTGCGGGTCTGAGCTATAGCGACAATGAGGCGACGAGCGGGCACCGTCAGATGGGTGCGATCTTCGGCGGCATTCGGACCGGACCGATCGCGTGGCTGGCGGAAGCGGACTACATCGCCGATACCAGCCTCAGTCCGCATATGGATGAATACGCTGGATTGCTCGAGGCGAACTGGGCTTTCCTGCGCGGCAACAACCTCAAGCTCACTGCCGAATTTCTCGATCCAGCCGTGCATGTCGCACACGATCAGCGCGACCGCTTCAGCGCGATCTGGGAATACACGCCGATCCAGTTTCTGCAGACGCGGCTCGGCTTCCGCAACTACGACGGCATCCCGCAGAACGATCTGCAAAATCGAAAAGAGGCATTTGCCGAACTGCATCTCTTTTTCTAAATGGCAGTATCGGTGACTGCAACCGAACCCGTTCGGATCAACTCCGGGTGGATTTAAGCCTCGAGCATTGACGAGGCTTCTTTTTGATCCGCGGTCGTGAGCAGAGACACGGAAATGAAGGGGAATGAAGTGAACCGACTAGGGCATTGCGCTCATGCAGCAGGGTATTGCCCAGGGCGGACTCAAGCATCCCGATGACGCCAAGCTGCATCTAGGCGAAGCCTACCTGCTTGCCGGCAAGTCTGCGGATGCGGTCAAAACCTTTACGGCTGTCCAGGGGAGCGACGGCACTCGAGATCTGGCCCGCCTGTGGCTGACCCAGAGTAAGGGCTCGTCGTGACGCTTTTCGATGTGGCGCAGATTGACGCCGCCCGTTCGGGCCTTCCACAAAAGCGATCGACTTAACAACCCGATCTAGCACTGATCGAGAGACGGCGTACTGGAAGAGTGCATTCGCGCCCAAGTTGTGTGGGTTGCCTAGACGAAGCCGCCGTTAAGTCCGACGTAATTCTTCGCGGCTAAACTGCATCGAGTTAAACCACATTCGATTCCGTTACGTGAAAATTCTCTTAGTCGAAGACGACGCCATGGTTGGCGAAAGCCTCATGCGCGGCCTGCGCGATGCGGGCTATGCAGTCGATTGGGCGCGCGATGGTCAGTCCGCGTCGACGGCGTTGGCGGATGAGCACAACCACTACCTTCTTGCCCTGCTCGATTGGGGGCTCCCGAAGCAGGATGGATTGTCGGTCCTAAAACGTTTACGTGACAGTGGCAGCGAGCTGCCGATACTGATGATCACGGCGCGCGACGAAGTCGAGGATCGGGTAATCGGTCTCGATCATGGCGCCGATGACTATCTCGTCAAACCATTTGCGCTTGCCGAGCTGATGGCGCGAATTCGTAGCGTTCTGCGTAGGAAGGAGGGACGGGCTCGCAACCTCATCGAATATCGCGATCTCGTTATTGATCCCGTCGAAAAGACGGTCACCTTAAGAGGGGAGCTGGTTCCGCTCACCATGCAGGAATACAAGGTTCTGTTCGCCCTGATTGAGTATCCGGGGATGCTGCTTTCCCGCGAGCAGCTTCAGCAACGACTGTACGGGTGGGATCAGGAAATCGACAGTAATGTCATTCCAGTCGTTGTCCATCGAGTGCGTCGGAAACTCGGCGATAACTTCATCGAAAACGTTCGAACCTTCGGTTGGAGGATTCCGCGTCTTTCATGAATTCACTTCGTATGCGGCTGGCACTGTCGCTGTGGACAGTACTTCTTGTCGTGGGCCTGATCTCGGGCGCTGTGACCTATGTTCAGTCGCGCGACGAAACGAATACGCTGCTCGACTATCAACTAGAAGAAATTGCGGGACTCGTTGCCGGATCGGCAATGTCGGGATCGCCACCCTCGCGGATTTCGCCGGCCGTAAACCTCGATCACGAGGCTGAGGACGATTTCCTCGTCACCCTGCGAAATACACAAGGCACTGTGATGTTTGCATCCGAGCCCGATGCGCCGCTACCCGATTTCGAATGGTTGGGCTATCGCACGGTTCGGATCGGGAAGAAAGAATACCGAGCTTTCTCGGCGACCTCGTCCAATAAGGGGCGCATTGTCGTCGCACAGCAGACCGTGACTCGCAAAGAAGTGGCCAGAGACGCTGCAATGACGGCGTTGTTGCCGCTTGCGCTGCTGATTCCCATGCTTGGATTTGCGATTTATTGGGTCATCGGCAGGCAGCTCCGCTCGGTGCGAGACGCTGCACAAGAAGTGTCCGGTCGCTCCCCCTTCGATGCCGGATCACTGGCCGTCGTCAGGCTGCCTACTGAAGTACAACCGCTCATCAACGAGATCAACCGTCTGCTAGTCCGTCAGCGCAGCGCAGTACAAAGAGAACAGATGTTTTTGGCCGACGCGGCCCATGCTTTGCGCACGCCGTTGACGGCACTGCAGCTGCAGGTCGACATCCTGGAAGGTTCCACCGATGCCAGCGAAAACGAAAAACGCCGCCATGAACTTCGTCGCGGCATTCTGCGTGCAACGCGCTTGAATGATCACCTCCTGGCACTTGCGCGCGGACAGCAGATGCGTGAGCTGACGGTCGGACGCATCGACCTGGATACAGCGATGACCGAAATATTCGATTTCTATTCGCCGCTAGCCGAGTCGAAATCCATTGAGATTACGCATGACTTAAACAGCCGCTGCGCAGTGCGTGGCGACGTGCGCCATCTGATGTTGATCGTCGGCAACATCCTCGATAACGCAATCCGCTATACGCCTGTCGGCGGCAAGATTGCAGTCGTGACCGAAGTAATGGGGAAGAGTGCACGAATCGAAGTTTTCGACGAAGGTCCTGGCCTCGCGGAAAGCGAACTCGAAGTCGTGTTTGAGCGTTTTCGGCGCGGTGATGGTGACGAGACGCAAGGCACCGGGCTTGGGTTGGCGGTCGTGCACAGTACCGCTGAACTCCTGGGCGGCATGGCGTGGCTGGAGCGGCGCGGAGACCGCAGCGGCCTTCGAGCATTTGTCGAATTGCCCTGCTTGGAAGGCGTGGACAAATGAGATTCGTGAGACAGCGACGCGATCACCGCGTTGCGCCGGCGATGGCATTGATCGCTTCCTGGCTGATGGTGTCATGCGCGGGATATACGCCCAAGCGGCTTGATGGCGAGGCCGTCGCGGCGACGCTGGCTTCGCCAGACCGTAGTGTTCTAGTGAAGCAAGCAAGTGCAATGTCGCATCCCGCATTACCGAAAGTCCAACTCGATTTTGCGCAACCGCTGAGCCTGGACGAAATCAGCGTCATCGCTGTACTGGCGAATCCAGACCTGCGCGCGCTGCGCGCGCAACAGCGCGTCGCCGACGCGCAGATCTTTTCCGCTGGCTTGCTCGCCGATCCTCAGCTCAGCCTCGGTGTCGACCGCTTAATGGCGCCATCCGGGCAGGGCCTGGCGAATGCCTATGCCGGTAGTCTGACGCTGGATCTGCTCGGCGCATTGATGACCCGCAACGTCGAAATAGAGGGCGCCCGCTCTGCAGCGACGCAGGTCCGTCTCGATATCGCATGGCAGGAGTGGAACACCGCCGGTCAGGCCCGTCTATTGGCACTTCGGCTGCCGTATCAGCTGAAAGCGCAGCGTCTGGCACGTCGCGCCGCTGATGATGCCAATGCTCAATTGGACCGCACGCTGGTCGCCGCGGCGAACAGAGATTTGAACGGCGACGAAGTCGAATCGCGGCGTATTGCTGCCGCGGACGCCGAAACGCGCGCACTCGCAGCCGAGCGCGACGCGCAGACGACGCAGCTCGAGCTCAATCGCGTCCTTGGCCTGCAACCGAACGAACCGCTGACGCTGACGGCGGTCGCGCCGCTCGACCACTGGCAACACCCGGACGAATCCGCCCTGTTCGAGAACGCACGCCAACAGCGGCTCGATCTGCAGGCGCTCGCCGCAGGCTACGAGAGTCAGCAGGCTGCCGTGCACCGGGCAGTGCTGGGCCAATATCCGAGAGTGAGCATTGTGCTGAACCGTGCGCGCGACACCAGTCGCGTCCATACCTTCGGTCCCGCCATCACGCTCGATATTCCGCTGTGGAACCGGAATCGCGGCGCAATCGCGAGCACCGAAGCGGATCGTGATCGCTTGCAGCAGGAGTATGCCGCTCGCCTGCACCAAACCCGCGCGGACATTGCCGCTTTGGTAGAGGCTCAAGACCGCGACGAGCGCGCGCGGGCCGCACTCGCCGAGCAGCTTGAGAGCATCGCACCCATCGCCGAGGCGCTGCAGCACGCAGCCGACCGTGGCGATGTCACTCAGCCGATCGCGGAGTCGGCCAAGGCCGCGTTGGTTGATAAGCAACTCGCATTACTGGCGCTCGAGCAAGCCTGTGCTGAACAACGCCTGGCCCTCGCGTTGTCAGTTGGACATTCGTTAACGGACGCAGATTCAAAGTCATGACCTTACGTATCGCAATCCCGTTGCTGGCACCAATGGTTCTGTTACTGAGTCACTGCAACGCTGCATCGCCGGATGCGGCAGCCCCTCAGCCGGTAGCCCAGGTCAAGGTAAAAGCTGCCGAACAGAAAACGATGCACGAAATACTGACCGCTTACGGCAGCATCGACTACGCGGTATCCGGCACGCGCTCGGTCGTTGTTCAAACCGAGGCACAAGTCACCCAGGTCATGGTGGTGTCGGGGCAGGTCGTGCGTCGCGGATCAAATCTTTTGAGACTGCAGCCTACGCCGACCACGCAGTTGGAACTCGACAAGGCCTTGCGGGACTCAAAGCTCGCGATCGCCGAACAGGCGCGGCTCACGCGTATGCAGGCGCAAGGGCTTGCGACAGATGGCGAACTCGCCGCGGGCGTCGCCAATGCCGAAGCCGCCACTGCATTGAGCAACAGTCTGGCCGAACGACAAGGCGCCGGTATCGGCTGGTTGCGTGCGCCGGTGGATGGCGTGATCGAGGCATTCAACGCCTTGCCGGGCGACATACTTTCAGCGGGGACGACGGTACTGCGTATCGGCACGGCAAATGCGCTCGTCGCGCGTATCGGTATCGAACCGGAAAATGTGCGCCGGATTGCTGTCGGACAACGCGTCGAGCTATCGGCGCCAAAGTCGGCCGATCCGCCGAGCATTGGCATGATCAGCAGTGTCGATCAACGCATCGATGCGCAGACCCATCAGATCACCGCCTTGGTCGATCTGCCGATGAACACCAGGCTGCTGCCCGGTGCGCTGGTGCGCGCCCGCGTGGTCGTGGCGAACCATGCGGACGTCGTCATCGCACCGCGTTCAGCAGTCAACTATGACGCCGCCGAGGCGTCGGTCTTTGTTGCCGAAAACGGGCATGCGAAGAAACGCCCAGTGAAGCTCGGAATCAGCGAGGGCGAAGACGTCGAAATCGTCGACGGGCTCAAAGCCGGTGAACCGGTGGTCGTGCAAGGCGCCTACGAACTCGAAGACGGCATGCCGCTGCGTACCGAGACTGATGCTGTGGAGGGTGCTGCGCCTTGACCGACTGGCTGAGAGCGCATCAGCGCTCGGTACTATTCCTGCTGGCGATCGCTGCACTCGCCGGCGTCATTGCTGCTTTGCAACTACCGGTGGGGCTGTTTCCGAACATCGATTTTCCGCGCGTCGCGGTCAGCGTCGAAGCGGGAGATCGATCGGTCGATCGTATGGTTGTTGAGGTGACGCAGCCGCTGGAGCAGGCGCTGCGCGCGGTCCCCGGCGTCACTAATATCCGTTCGACCAGTTCACGCGGCGCTGCGGATCTGTCGATCAACTTCGACTGGGGCATCGATATCACGACTGCGCAGTTGCAGATCGAGTCGGCGATGAACCGCGCTTTGGTCGGGCTGCCGGCCGGCACGCAATATGAAGCACGGCGCATGGACCCGACCGTGTTCCCGGTGCTCGGTCTGAGCCTGACGAGTCAAGCCCACGACCTGGTCGGACTGCGCGATATCGCGTTCTATCAGTTGCGTCCGATCCTTTCCGCCGTGCCTGGGGTCGCGCAGGTTGAGGTGTTGGGCGGCGCACTGGAGGAGTTCCAGGTCCTGATCGATCCCGCGCGGCTGAGTGCCGCTGGAGTGTCGGTACAGGAGGTTGCCACCGCGCTTTCAAACAATAATGTCGTCACCGCCATCGGGCGCTTGGAAGATCGCAATCGCCTGTATCTGACGCTGTCGAACAATCGGATCGAAACGCTCAGCGACATCGCCAAGATCGTCTTGCGGGCCGGACGGGTGGGCGTATTGAGAGTCGGCGATGTCGCCGAGATTCGCCAGAGCAGCGCCCCCAACTGGACCCGTGTCACCGCGAACGGACAGGACGCCGTGCTGATCAACATCCGTCAGAATCGTGGGGCGAATACGCTGCAGATGGTTCAGGCCGTGCGCGCACAGCTATCTGAGCATGCGGGTGCCGTCCCCGCAGACGTCAAGCTCGGCACCTACTACGACCAGTCGGAACTGGTGCGCGCTGCGGCGACGAGTGTGCGCGACGCGATCCTGATCGGCGCGATTCTGGCGGCCGCTGTATTGATGCTGTTCCTGCAGGATCTGCGGCTGACCTTGATCGTTGCCTTGGTATTGCCATTGGTCCTGGCAGTGACCTCGTTGTTGATGCAGCTGTTCGGCTTGACGTTCAACATCATGACGCTGGGCGGCATGGCCGCCGCGGTCGGACTGGTCGTCGATGACGCGGTTGTGATGGTCGAGCATATGGTCAGGCGCTTGCGCGAGCGGGATCGCGCGGACGTAGACGCATCACTGCTGCCGGCTGCGCGCGAGATGGGACGGCCACTGTTGGGCTCTTCACTCGCGACGGTTCTCATCTTCACGCCGCTGTCCTTCCTCTCGGGCGTGAGTGGCGGCTTCTTCAAAGCCCTCGCGTTGACGATGGCCTCGGCGCTCGTCGTCTCGTTCCTGGTGGCATTACTCGCAGTGCCGCTGATGACCGATCGTCTGGTTCGTCGACAAGACACTGCTAAACCCAACAGTCAGAATCGCTTCGAGCGATTTGCCGAGCAGTACGCGCGGCTGTTGCGTGCGAGTTTGCGTTTGCCGCTAGGCGTCACCTTGGCCGCGCTGCTGATTGTGGGGGCTGGCGGCGTGGCCTGGACCCAGATGCAGTCCGGATTCATGCCGCAGATGGATGAAGGCGGCTTCACGCTCGATTACTACGCGGCGCCGGGAACTTCGCTGACGGAGACCGACCGTTTGTTGCGACAGGTCGAAGTGCTCATTCAGGCAACGCCCGAAGTGAATGGTTACTCGCGTCGCACCGGCCTGCAGTTGGGGGGCAGTCTCACCGAAGCGAACGAGGGCGATTTCTTCATTCACCTCAAACCCACACCCCGTCGGGACATTGAAGCTGTGATGTCGGATTTGCGCGGCCGGATCGAAGCGCAGGTGCCGGGGCTGCATATCGAAACCGCGCAGCTGATGGAAGATCTGATTGGCGATCTGACTGCGGTTCCGCAGCCCATCGAAGTGAAGCTGTTCGGTGCAAACCTAGATGCGTTGCAGACACTGGCGCCTCAGGTTGCAGCAAGACTCGAGAAGATCGAGGGGGTTGTCGAAGTCCAGAACGGCCTACGTGTAGCGGGCGATGCACTTGAGGTGCACGTCGACCGTGTTCGCGCGGGCCTCGAAGGCCTCGATCCCGACGCCGTCAGCAAGCAGTTGGAGACCTTGTTGGGCGGGACGGTAGTCGGGGTGATTCAATCCGGCGCGAAGACAGTCGGCCTTCGACTATGGTCGGACGCCGCTTTAAGGGATCGGATCGAAGCCATTGATCAACTTCGACTGCGCAGTCCGGATGGACGGGATCTTCCCCTGTCGCGCGTCGCTACGATTAGCATTGCTTCGGGTCAGCCTCAAATTGTTCGTGAAAATCTGGAGCAGATGATCGCGGTTACTGCGCGGCTGGACGGCCGAGATTTAGGTTCAGCAATGAATGATGTGCGTGTTGCGGTAGGTCAGATGAAGCTGCCGTCCAGCATCCGAGTCGAGTACGGCGGTCTGTACTCCGAACAACAGAAGTCGTTTCGGGGGTTGACCGCAGTATTCGGCGCCGCACTGCTGCTGGTAACGACCCTGCTGCTCTATCTGTATGAGCGCTGGGCAGTAGTCATCTCTATCCTGACTGCGGTCCTGCTCTGTGTAGCGTCTGTTTTTGTGGGCCTCTGGCTGACCGGCACAGAGCTCGACATTTCCGCGATGATGGGCATGACGATGATCATCGGCATAGTCACTGAAATTGCGATTTTCTACTTCGCCGAGATCGATACGCAGGAGAGCGCGGAAATCGAGGCGCTGATATATGCCGGGCGCCATCGTTTGCGACCCATCCTGATGACGTCGCTCATCGGCATTCTGGCCTTGCTGCCACTCGCGCTGAGCATTGGCGCGGGATCTGCGATGCAGGCGCCTCTGGCGATCGCCATCATCTCGGGACTTTTCGCGGCGTTGCCGGTTGTCCTTCTGATCATGCCCGCGATTTTTGCGGCACTCGCCAAGCAAAAAAGACTCGCAAGCTGAGTCTGACCCCGTTACGGAGCTACCCATGCGTCTCAAAAATACCTTTGCAGTGGCGTTCGGCCTCGTCTCGGGGCTGATCTTTGCCGACACCGGCGTTGAGCACTATGCCGTGGGCAAACTGTTCTCCGTCAAGGGCGATCTCGGATGGGACTATCTCACGGCCGATCCTGACACACAGCGTCTGTATATCTCGCATGGGGATCATGTCGACGTACTCGATGCATCGAGCGGGAAATCCGTCGGCGTTATTGGCGACACGCCGGGCGTGCATGGCATTGCAATCGCGCGCGACTTAAAGCGTGGCTTTATATCGAGTGGGAAGTCGAATAGCGTGAAAGTATTCGAGCTGGTCAGCGGAAAGGTTGTGGCGAACATTGCAACGGGCGAGAATCCCGACGCCATCGTCTATGAGCCGACGTCGCGTCATGTATTTGCATTCAATGGGCGCGGGCAGAGTATCTCGGTGATCGACACTGAGAAGAATTCAGTAATTGAAACCATTCCGGTCGGCGGCAAGCCGGAGTTCGCGCGCGTCGACGATCACGCACATATTTTCTTTAATGTCGAAGACACCTCCGAGCTGGCGGTGATCGATGCCACGACCAGCAAGATCGCCGCACGCTGGCCGCTCAAGCCGTGCAAGGAACCCAGCGGCCTCGCGCTGGATGTCATTCATCGCCGACTGTTCTCGGTTTGCGACAACCGATTGATGACCGTCGTTGATGCCGATTCCGGCAGGCTTGTGACCACGCTGCCGATCGGCGACGGTGCGGACGGGGTCGAGTTCGACCCCAAGCAGCAGGATGCATTTAGTGCGAATGGGGATGGCACGCTAACGATCGTCCACGAAGCCACTCCGGATGCATATTCGGTTGTTCAGACCCTGGCGACGCAACGGGGTGCCCGCACTATTGCGCTGGATGCCAGTACCGGCGAGCTGTATTTGCCGACCGCGGAAATGGGGCCGAAACCACCTGCGACGGCCGCTTTTCCCGCGCCGCGACCGGCCATTGTCCCCGACACGTTTCGCGTGCTCGTTGTCTCTAAAACTCGGCCCTAAAGAATTAGCTGTTTTCTCATCCGACGTGGTGACCACGAGTCATTGCCGACTAGGGCAGCATTCTGAACAGGATGCATTCTTTCGTGACCAGCTGGTGATAAATGACGCCAGCGATATGCAGGCTGATCAATATCAATAGCAAGATGGCCAAGGCTATGTGAATATCGCCCCAGAGGGCAGTGGTTGAGGATCTTCCGAAGAAAATCTGCGGGGTCGGAAGAACGCCGAATAGCGATACGCTCCAGCCGCGGGAAGCGGCATCGATCCAACCGATCAAAGGCAGCACGAGTAGGACCGCGTACAGCAGGAGATGAACCGCCTGAGGAATCTTCTGCATCCATCGCGGGACTGATGGCGACGGTGAGGGCGGGTCATAAGTCAGTCGCCACAGCGAGCGTAAAACCAGAACCATAAAGATCAGGATTCCCAGCGAGAAATGCCACGACAAGAGTCCATTGGGCTGACTCTCGTTGCCCACAGCCGGCATGATCCAGGCGATCGCGAATTGCACGATGACCAGGCCGAACGTCAGCCAATGAAAGACCTTCGCCAGCCGATCGTATTCCGCTCTGGGTTCTATCTGAGGCACAAATGCTCCTTTGTAAAAACCAGCAAGGTCAGGAGCCGAGACCCTTAATTTGCGAGGACAGCCGGCTCGACGCAGCAAAGTGCCAGCTAGCCGAATGCCTCCCTCAAGACTGAGGGCCAAAACTTAAGTTTTGATTAATAAATGCCCACGGACGGGGGAATCGATGCGCTGGAGCAAGCAGCTCGGGACACATCCACGGCGCCGTCGATCTACGCTAAGGCGTGATACGCAGCCGCGATCTGGAGGGCTGCCGAGCCGACGTAATACCGACTATGCGGTTCACCAGGCGCAGAGAGGACTGCAAATCACGATCTCCAGCGCTGACCCACAAGTTTCCGAGCCGAGCACCGAACTCCCGGTTGCTCAGACCAGAGCCCCGGCCAGTTGCTTGGATGTCGTCACAATGTCTACGAAAGAACGAGGTGCTGGATCGGAAGGCAGAAAATGGTCAGAGCGACGATTTTCAGGAGGCCAACAAGATCGCGTAACTGCATGATCGAATTGGTGGACGGTACAGGGCTCGAACCTGTGACCCCCGCCGTGTGAAGGCGA
>JAQGNU010000102.1 GCA_028291645.1 Nevskia sp. | reverse complement strand
AACTCAGGTAATAACGGCCTTCCGCACGCACCGCGAAATGCTGGCTGACACGGAAAATCAAGCCCGCGCCAGCATCGGCGTAACCTTTGAATGCATTGTCCTTTGGTGCAAACGCAAGGTGGTCTCGCTCGGCGCCGCCGCCGAATACGACGAAGCCTTCGGTGCGGCCGTTCGACTGGTGCAGATTCAGATCGAGACCACCACCGTACTGTGCATCGTTACCACCATCGCTGCGGCGACGGACAGACTCGGCCCAGAAGTTAGGCTCGAGACTGAAATTCTTGTTGATCGGAATTCCGAGAATCGACATGCCGCCGATGCCACCACGGACTTCATCGCGATCCTTGTCGGAAACCTCATAACTACCCAGAACGGCACCATATACATCGCCAACTTCATTTGCCGACGATACGACCGGCAATGCAGCGGCTCCCAGCAGTGCAGCGAGAGCGAGACGTTTCATAGCTTCTCCTTGATTCAGCGTCTGACTATTTTGATCAAACGAACCGCGTTACTGTGACTCACAAACCAGGCTCATCCTTAAGCGCCAGTCTGCCCACTGAGTTTCACCGTGCCGCCATCGTTGCCGTGAGTTACATTGATTACTGCGTTTACAGCAGCCTTTATACCTGAAACGCCATAATCTCCGCTACATCTTTGGTTTATGCAAAGACCTGCGAATTTCGAAACGCTCTTTTAATTTTAGCCGCGCAACTCTTTGCGTAAAATTTTCCCGACGTTGGATTTAGGTAGCGTGTCGCGGAATTCAATCGCCTTGGGGATTTTGTACCCGGTCAGACTCTGCTTGCAGTGTTCACGCAGCGCCGCCGCCGTCAGCTCTGGATCCTTCCTGACGACGAACACCTTGACCGCTTCGCCGGTCTTGTCGTCGGGCACGCCGATGCAGGCAACTTCGAGCACGCCGGGATGCAGCGCAACGACATTCTCGATTTCATTAGGATAAACATTGAAGCCGGACACCAGGATCATGTCCTTCTTGCGATCGACGATTTTGAAGTAGCCGCGCGCATCCATCGTCGCGACATCGCCGGTGCGCAGATAACCATCGGCGGTAAATACTTTTTCGTTTTCTTCCGGCTGCTGCCAATAGCCGCGCATCACCTGCGGACCTTTGACGCAGAGTTCACCGGGCTTGCCGAGTTCCGGCTGCTGGTTGTCGTCATCGAGCAGGCGCACATCGGTCGATGGCAAGGGCACGCCGATGGTGCCGTTCCACTCCGGTTTATCGAGCGGCGAGAAGCACACGCCGGGCGAAGTTTCGGTCAGGCCATAACCTTCGGTCAGTCCGATGCCGGTGGCTTTCTTCCATTTCTGCGCGACCGCCTGCTGCACCGCCGTGCCGCCGCCGACGGTGAATTTCAACGAGCCGAAATCAAGCTGTTCGAATCCCGGCGTATTCAGCAAACCACCGAACAAAGTATTGACGCCGGTGAACGCGGTGAAGCGGTGCTTGCGCAGTTCGGCGACGAATCCCGGCATATCGCGCGGATTGGTGATCAGCACGTTCTTGCCGCCGACATACAGGAACAGCAGGCAATTCACCGTCAGTGCGAAGATGTGATAAAGCGGCAGCGCCGTGATGACGATGTCGCTGCCTTCGGCCAGTCGAGGGCCGATCCAGGCGTGCATCTGCAGCAGGTTCGACACCAGGTTGCCGTGGGTCAGCGTCGCACCCTTGGACAAGCCGGTGGTGCCGCCGGTGTACTGCAGGAAAGCGACATCATCGTGATCCAACGCTGCGCGGTGATACGGCTGCGCCTTACCGCGCGCCAGCGCAGTACGGAATTGCACCGTATCCGGCATCCGCCAGGGCGGCACCATCTTCTTCACGCGCTTGACGACAAAATTGGTGATCAGGCTCTTCGGGAACGGCGCGAGATCGCCAAGCTGGGTGGTGATCACCGCTTCCAGGGGAGTCGCCTTCAGCACCTGCTGCAGCGTGCTGGCGAAGTTCTCGATGACAACGATCGCGCGCGCGCCGGAATCCTTCAACTGATGCTCGAGCTCGCGCGGCGTGTAGAGCGGATTGACGTTCACGACCACCAGACCGGCACGCAGAATGCCGAACACCGCAACCGGATACTGCAGGAGGTTGGGCATCATCAGCGCAACACGATCGCCACGCTGCAGGCCGAGCACGTTCTGCAGGTAGGAAGCGAAATCCTGCGACAGACGATCGACGTCGTCGTAGCTAAGGCGCACGCCCATGTTCTCGTAGGCGATCGCATCGCGGAATTTTTCGCAACTGCGCTCGATCACTTCGGCGAGTGATTTGAACGCGTCGGGTTCGATCTGCGCCGGCACGCCAGGCATATATTCAGCCAGCCACGGATACGTGGGGGCCGGATCGCTTGCTCCTCGCTCAGCCATTTTTCTCGGTGCCAGTTTTATTGAAGGGTCTGGTTCGGGCGTCGTCTCGAGGCGTCCACTCCCACAACTCGTTGCGCGCGTTCGATTATAGGGAAATCCCTGCTGAACGCTACGCCCGCGCGCCGCCCTTACCGGATTCTGTCACCCGGGCCTGCGCCGGCTCGGATTGCAGCCAATCACGCAAGCTGGGACTGGCCTGCTCGGCAATGCGCTGTTCGGTCGCCTGGATGAAAGCCGCGGCGCGCCTGGCCTGGACATCGCCCGCTGGGAAGTCTTCTATCCTGCCGCGCACCAATCGCCACAGTTCGGCCACGCTTAAGCTTGCCGGATCGCGCAGCGGCAGCCAGCGCCGCTCCGGCAACACTTCGGCGATGAGACCGGCGCTGGCTAATACATTGATGCTGCGTTCGAGCCGCTCCAGCGGCACGCCGAGCAGTTGCACCAGTTGTTCCAGCGTCAATGCCGGCGCACCCGCGGTAAAACGTTCGGCAATCGCCAGTATCACGCGCAGCGCCAACACCTCGGCCTCGCGGCTGCCCGGCGGCGGCGGATCGTTGGTGATTTTCAGGAATGCCGGATTCTGCACATAGAACGACAAGCGGCAGCCGAACAGAATGATGAGCCAGCCGAGGTAGAGCCAGATCAGCAAGACGATGACGATCGCAAAACCGGAATAGATCGCACTGTACTGATGCGAACCCGACACGAACGTCGCGAAGGCGGCGCTGGCGCTTTCCCAGGCGACACCGGCAAACAGGCCGCCGGTCGCTGCAGCCTTGAGGCGCACGCGCGTGTTGGGAATAAAGCCGTACAGAAAGGTGAAAGCGCCGACGATCAGCACATACGGTGCCGCCTTGGTCAGCAGCAGGATCGCCGTGCCGAATGGCTCGATCGACGCGAGCTGCGTGACGATGCTGCTGTTGCGCACTGTTGCCGTGATGCCGAGTGCGGCAAAGATCAGGATCGGCCCGACCAGCAGCACCGTCAGATATTCACTGAAGCGGCGCGTCACGCCGCGGGTGCGCTGGATGTTCCAGATGAAGTTGAAGCTACCCTCGATCTTCGAGATCATCGACACCGCAGTGTAGAGCAGCGTGATGACGCCGACGAAGCCGAGTACGCCGACCTTGATGTTGTCGACGAAGCCGATGATGTTCTTGGTCACCGCCGCGGCTTGATCACCGAGCGATTGCAGCATCTGCTGCAGCACCGGCTCCAGACTGTCATGCACGCCGAGCGCCTTCAGCACGGAAAAAGCCAGCGCCAGGAACGGCACCAGCGATAGCAGCGTCGTATACACCAGGCTCATCGCACGCAGGCTGATGTCGCCCTCGATCAGATCGCGCGCCAGCGCCATCACATAGCGCGCCAGATGCAGCAGCGCACGCTGCGCCGGCGAACGCGGCTCGCGCGTCCACAGCCAATCGTGCGCGCGTCGGTATTGGTCTGGAATCAAATCCGGGCCTTAAGGTGGGCAAGCCGGATGATTGTCGCGATAAGCAGCGGCCGCGTCTATCGGCACTGCAAGCCGGCGCCGCAGTTGCGTGTTCTCGGTCGACCGCTGCCGGCCGCGACGAGCTTGGTGACTGTAGTGATTTGCCTTCGTCGGCGCGGCGCCTTACAAAGGCGCGTGGCGCACTCCGACTTCGATCTTCCAAACAGCCAATTGGGCGCCGCTGCCGTCTCAGTCCGCGCGCCGGCAGCGGCCGACACGCTGCTGCACGCGCTGAAACGCTACTTCGGTTTCGACGCCTTTCGCCCAGGTCAGGAAGCCGTCGTACGCGACGCCCTTGCGCGTCGCGATCTGCTGGCGATCATGCCCACCGGCGGCGGCAAATCGCTGTGCTTCCAATTACCCGCGCTGCTGCATCCGGGCGTGATGATCGTGATCTCGCCGCTGATCGCGCTGATGCAGGACCAGGTGCGCCTGCTTAGCGACAACGGCATTGCGGCGACATTTCTGAATTCGAGTCTCGATGGACGCAGCGCCGCCGAACGCAGCGCCGGAGTGCTGCGCGGCGATTACAAGCTGCTGTATCTGGCGCCGGAACGGCTGATGACGCCGGACTACCTCGACAGCTTCCTGCCGCAACTTATCGAGCAGCAGGGCATCTCCGCATTCACCGTCGACGAGGCCCATTGCGTATCCGAATGGGGTCACGACTTCCGGCCTGAGTACCGGCAACTCGGGCAGCTGCGCGCACGCTTCGCCGACGTGCCGTTCTTCGCATTCACCGCTACCGCCACCGGGCGCGTACGCAAGGACATCGCCGCCCAACTGCGCTTGCATGAACCGGCGCTGCATGTCGCCAGCTTCAATCGACCCAATTTGTTCTACGCGGTCAAACCGAAGACTTCGCGCAGCTATGCCGAACTGCTGGAACTGGCGCGCGGGGCCGATGGTGCCGGCCGCGATGCCGGCATTGTCTACTGCCTGTCGCGCCGGCGCGTCGACGAACTCGCCGCCAAGCTCGCCGAGGATGGCGTGCGGGCGCTGCCCTATCACGCCGGGCTCAATGCCGAAACGCGGCGCGCCAATCAAGAGGCCTTCATCCGCGACGATGCGCAGGTAATCGTTGCAACGATCGCTTTCGGTATGGGCATCAACAAGCCGGACGTGCGCTGGGTGGTGCACTACGAATTGCCGAAGACGATGGAGGGTTACTACCAGGAAGCCGGCCGTGCTGGTCGCGACGGCGAACCGGCGCGCTGCACTTTGTACTTCGGCGCTGGCGACATCCGCACCGCCGAGTTCCTGATCGCGCAGAAGATCGACCCGAGCAACGGCGAGCCGCTCGAGCAAGAGCAACGCATCGCGCGCCAGCAACTGCGCAAGGTGCTCGACTACGCCGAATCCAGCGAATGCCGGCGCGCGATCCAGCTCGGCTACTTCGGCGAACACTTCCCCGGCGATTGCGCCACCTGCGACAACTGCACCGATCCCAAGCCGGTCGAGGACTGGACGCTGGAAGCACAGCAGTTTCTATCCTGCGTCGCGCGCCTCGCGCAGCGCGGCCAGCGTTTCGGCGCCGCTTACGTCATCGACATCCTGCGCGGCGCCGAAAACCAGAAACTGATCGATCGTGGTCATCAGCAGCTCAGCGTCTACGGCATCGGCAAGGCGCGCGCGCAGGACGAATGGCGCCTGCTGGCGCGCGCGCTGCTGCATCAGGGCCTGCTCGAAGAAACCGGCGACGGTTATCCGGTGCTGCGCTTGAACGAAGCCAGCCGCAGCGTGCTGAAGTCGGAGCGAAAGCTGCTGCTCGCGGTGCCGCCAAAACGCGAGCGCGCCTCTTCCGGACGCTCTGCGCGGGGCAAAAAAACGGCACCCGCAGTTGCCGCCAGCACGCCGCTGGAAACCGCGCTGTTCGAGCGTCTGCGAACGCTGCGCAAGCAGCTGGCGGACCAACAGAAGCTGCCGCCCTACGTGGTTTTTGCAGATGCGAGCTTGCGCGCGATGGCCGCTCGTCAGCCGATGACTGCGGCCAGCTTCGCCGAAATCCCGGGCGTCGGCGGCCACAAGCTGGAACGCTATGGCGCGACTTTTACCCAGGAAATTCGGCAGTTTCGCGCGGACAACCAGTTGCCTGTGGAGGGTCAGCGTTGAGGGTTTTCAGGCTAACCCGCACGACAAAAAAAACCTGTCGAGGGCTTGACAGGAAGACTCGCGCTGCTATTCTGGCGACCAATTGTTGCGATGCAGCAATTGTTCGGAATCCATTTTTCAAAATACCGGGGTACTTCAGAATGAGTCTGCAAAGCGTCGTTGATGATGTGAAAGGCCGCGTCGAAGCGTTGGGCGCGCAGGGGCAGGAAGTCGTCAAAATTTCCGTCGACACTTTCAAGCAAGCCAACACTTTGGTCGTCGATAGCTTCAACGCGCTGCTGAAGGATCACAGCGCCACCGCGAAGGACATCTATGCCTCCGCCAAGTCGGGCTTCGAGAAAGCCAAGGCGGATGGCTTCAAAGCGGTTGTCACGCATCCGATCGCCTACCTGCCGTCGACCGAGAAACTGATCGAAGCGCTGAATGGCACCGTGTCGACCTTCGCCAAGACCGGCGACGAGTTGCTGAAGACGGTCAAGAGCGGCTTCGAAAGCGTGCAGAGCCAGCTGGCCGGCAAGCCGGTGGTGAAGAAAGCGAGCGCGGCAGCGAAGTCGGCTGCCAAGAGTGTCAAGAAAGCCACGACCGGCGCCAAGAAGCAGATCAAGGCAGCAGCGAAATCGGTCTAAGCTTCAGCTTAAGATTTAAGCTGCAGATGTGTTGCTGCAGCGCAAGAAATACACCGGGTTGCGGCGCTTGCCGCAACCCGGCTTCTGCTAAGGCAGGCACCTTGTGAAATGGTCGACGGTTAAAGTGGATCGCATGCGGCGTCTGTTCGGGCGTGGCGTCGAAAGTTTTGGCGAACTGGCGATGCACGAAGCGGAACTGCTGGACGAGCATTTCTTCGCGCTACAGGAACGTCTCGCGGTCGCGCGCAAAGCTCGCGATGTCGGCGAACTGCTGCGCAATCAGTGGGACTTGGTGCCGGCGACCACTGCACGTCTGCGCCGCAATCACCGACAACGCCTCGCACTCTGGCGCCGACTCCGGCAGCAGCCGTCGGCCACTGGCGAACACTGATCGTTCGTTCTCGCGGCCTTAACCGGGACGTTTGAGTAATCGACAACGACCGCCCAGTCCGTGACGAGCCAGCGCCTAGGCGGCATCGTCGGCTGATTTAGCCGCGCCGCGCTTCGCCGGACTGCGTGCACCGACACGCTTGCTGACACCCGGCTTGCGCCGGACTTTACCTTTCGCCGGCGCCACCGTTGCAGCGGGCTCGGCGGCCCGAACACGCTTGGTGCTGGCGACGATTTTCTGCCAGGCGGCGCTGTGGCGCAGCGTCTGCAGGTTATCCTTGACGAAGGTCGCCGGATCGAAGCTTTCGCTGGCCGCGCCGACCTTCTCGCGTAGAAATTGAATGACGTCTTCCTGCAAACCGGCCACATCCGGCAGTCCGAGGAAACGGCGCAGTTCCTCGGGCTTGACGTCGATTTCAATGCGAATTTGCATGGTGTGCCTCGGGCGTTTCAGCGGCAGTTTCGGCGGAGATCGGCAACGGCGTTGGCGTGCGAAAGAGTGTCACGTTTAGCGCGCCCCGTGCAAAGGTCTGCACCCGTAGGGCTAGATGCCAGTCAGCCGGCGCTGCGCCTCGCGGTAATTCTCGGCGGTTTTCACGACCACATCGGCCGGCAGATCGGGGCCTGGCGCGGTCTTGTTCCAGTCCAGCGTTTCCAGGTAGTCGCGCACGTACTGCTTGTCGAAACTCGGCGGACTGCTGCCGACACGATAACGATCGGCCGGCCAGAAGCGTGAAGAATCCGGCGTCAGCACCTCATCGATCAGATGCAGCTTGCCGGCATCGTCGAGACCGAATTCGAACTTGGTGTCGGCGATCAGGATGCCGCGCTGCGCGGCATACGCCGCCGCTTCGCGATACAGGCTCAGCGTCACCTCACGCACTTCGGCGGCGCGCGCAGCGCCAATCAGACGCTCCACTTCCGCGAACGAAATATTGGCGTCGTGTTCGCCTTTAGGCGCCTTGAACGCAGGCGTGAAAATCGGCTCGGGCAGTTGCTCGGCGAGCTGTAGACCTGGCGGCAGCGGAATACCGCAAACTGCCGCGGTGCGCTGGTAATCCTTCCAGCCGGATCCGATCAAATAGCCGCGCGCGACGGCTTCGATCGGTAGTGCCTGCAGCTTGCGCACCACCACCGCGCGCCCTGCGCACTGCTGCAGTTCCTGCGGACTCAGGTAGACGCCGAGATCGATCTTTTCGGTGGCGAGATGATTCGGGATGCGCGCGGCGAAACGCTGCATCCAGAAATCGGTCAGCGCGGTGAGGACCGCGCCCTTGCCGGGGATCGGTTGCGGCAACACCACATCGAACGCCGACAGGCGATCGGACGTGACGATCAGCAGATGCCGATCGCCCAGCGCGTAGAGATCGCGAACCTTGCCGCGATGAATCAGCGGCAAGCCGGCGAAGCTGGATTCGAACAGTCCTGCGTCCATCAACCGAGCAGGTATTTTCCGCCGCTGGCGATCAGCACGACGATGATGCCGAGCGTCAGGTTGACCGCTACCAATTTGCGGATCTGTGCGATCGATTTCACCGCCTGCGCGGTGTTGTTGGCGGCGACCGCGCGCTTCAGTTTCTGGAACGGCGCAAAGAACACGTGCAGGAATAGCAGCATCATCAGCACGCCGATGCCCAGCATCAGATGGATGCGCAGGCCGGCGTCCGCCATCCCGCCTTCCACCGAAATCATATACAGACCCGAGCCCAGCATCACCGGGATCGCGACCAGTACGACTGGAAAAAAGCGGCTCAGCGTGGCCGCCCACAGCTGCGTGCGCGCCACAGCGTCGAGCGCGCCGGCGGCAGGACGCAGGCACGTATAAGCGAAAAACATTCCGCCGACCCAGAGGACCGCGAAGAGGATGTGTAAGCCGAACGCAATGCCCATGTCGAATCCGTTGATTGAAGTCGCGCCACTCTATGCAAACAGGTCGCCGAGCGCAAAGCCGAGCGCAGCAACGATGGGGCGGCCGCAGCCGCCCCGTCGCAAAAATCGCGCGAGCTCAGGCCGCGACGAGGCTGTCCTGGCCGAGTTTGATGCCCAGGCCTTGCGCCACGCCGGTGCCGTAAGCGCGATCCGCTTTCAGGAAATGCCCGATCTGCTTGAGCATGATCTCGCGGCGGCTGACACCCTTCATCGCGCCGACGATGTTGTCGATCAGCAGTTGCTGCTGCGCTGGGCTCATCAGCCGGAACAGGTCTCCGACCTGACTGTAGTAATCATCGTCGACGCGATGATCGTAGCGATCGGCATCGCCGGACAACTTCAGCGGTGGCTCACGATAAGCCGGATCCTGCGTCGGCGCGCCGAAGATGGTCGGTTCGTAATTCGGGCCGGCGCCGCCATTCGCATCGAAGCGCATCGCGCCATCGCGATAGTTGGTGTGATACGGGCACTTCGGCGCGTTCACCGGCAATTGCTGGTGATTGGTGCCGATGCGGTAGCGGTGTGCATCGGCGTAGGCGAACAAGCGGCCCTGCAGCATCTTGTCCGGTGAAAAGCCCAGGCCGGGCACCACGTTCGATGGTGAAAAAGCGGACTGTTCGACTTCGGCGAAGTAGTTCACCGGATTGCGGTTCAGTAGCAGTTCGCCGACTTCGATCAGCGGGTAATCCTTGTGCGGCCAGACCTTGGTCAGGTCGAACGGATTGAGGTGATACGTCGCAGCGTCTGCTTCCGGCATCAGCTGGATGCAGACGCGCCATTTCGGAAATTCACCGCGCGCAATCGCATTGAACAGGTCGCGCTGCGCGTAGTCCGGATCCTCGCCTTTCAAGCGTGCGGCGTCGGCCGGCGTCAGGTTCTTCACGCCCTGCTTCGACTTGAAGTGCCACTTCACCCAGAAGCGCTCGTTGTTGGCGTTGACCAGGCTGAAGGTATGGCTGCCGAAGCCATGCATGAAACGGAAGCCGTCCGGCGTACCGCGGTCGGAGAACAGAATCGTGACTTGGTGCAGCGACTCCGGCGAAGCCGACCAGAAATCCCACTGCATGTCGGCGGATTTCAAATGCGTCTGCGGATCGCGCTTCTGCGTGTGGATGAAATCCGGGAATTTCGACGGGTCGCGCAGGAAAAACACCGGCGTGTTATTGCCGACCAGATCCCAGTTGCCTTCCTCGGTGTAGAACTTGAGCGCGAAGCCGCGTGGATCACGCTCGGTATCGGCCGAGCCGAGTTCGCCGCCGACCGTCGAAAAGCGCAGGAACACGTCGGTTTTCTTGCCGATCGCGCTGAACAACTTGGCTTTGGTGTAGCGGCTGATGTCTTGCGTTACGGTGAACTCGCCGTAAGCGCCGGAGCCTTTGGCATGCACAACGCGCTCGGGCACGCGCTCGCGATTGAACTGCGCGAGTTTTTCGATCAGATGAAAATCCTGCAATAGCAGCGGACCGCGCGGACCCGCCGACAGGGAATTCTGGTTATCGGCGACGGGAGCGCCGTTGCCGGTGGTGAGAGTCAGCGGTTTGTCAGGCTTATTGCTCATCGTCAATGTTCTCCGGAGACAGGTGCGGCGGATGCTTCTGGGAAGTGCGGTTGGTGTATTTGAATCTTACGGCGCAGAGTTTTGCGTCCAGAAGACGATTCGTAAAGACAATTGTTTAAATACATAACATACCCGTTTACTATCTAACACCTCGCGCACAGGCACTCCTTGCGAGTGGCTGGCTGCGGCCAAGTCCACCGTGGGCGCTCATCTGAAATAATGCGCCTTCGCCTTTTGCCAACGAAAACTCTGTGGACGCCCAGCCCGCCCGACTGCCCGCCTTGATCGCTCCCAGCATCCTGTCCGCCGACTTCGCGCGGCTTGGCGATGAGGTGACCTCGGTGCTTGCGGCGGGCGCCGACTGGATTCATTTCGATGTGATGGACAATCACTACGTACCGAACCTGACGATCGGCCCGATGATCTGCGAGGCGCTGCGCAAACACGGCATCAAGGCACCGATCGACGTGCATCTGATGGTCGAGCCGGTCGATGCGCTGGCGCAGAGCTTCGCCAAGGCCGGCGCGTCGAGCATCACCTTCCATCCTGAAGCCACGCGCCATGTCGACCGCAGCCTGCAGGCAATCCGCGATGCCGGTTGCCAGGCCGGGCTGGTGTTCAATCCGGCGACACCGCTCGACGCCTTGCGCCACGTACTCGACAAAGTCGACGTGGTGCTGCTGATGTCGGTCAATCCGGGTTTCGGCGGACAGAGTTTCATTGCCTCTGCGCTCGACAAGCTGCGCGCCGCGCGCATGCTGCTCGATGCATATCGTGCCGAAAGCGGACGGGCGATCCGTTTGGAGATTGATGGCGGCGTCAAGCTCGACAACATCGGCAGCATCGCCGCTGCGGGTGCCGATACCTTCGTTGCAGGATCTGCGATCTTCGGCGCCAAGGACTATGCCGCGACAATCCGCGCGATGCGCCAGGCAATCGGCGCTGCGGTATGAAGCGCGCGCCGGCGGCGCGATTTCACCTTATAGTTGCGCGCTGCTAAATCTTAAGATCGACAAGGCGCTTGCACGATGGCTGAGCTGAAATTGACCCAACGAGATCCGCTGACCCGATCGTGGCGATGGCGCTGAGGCGCCACTCGCAGCCGGTTGTACCGCACCACGTTCCTCGTCCAATTTCCTGTTTTCTCGCCATGACTGCCTATACCCATATCGCGCTGAGCCGCGAACTGCCTGCCGATCTCGATACGCCGGTCGGCGCGTATCTCAAGCTCGCGGACGCGCCGCAGACGTTCCTGTTTGAGTCCGTCGTCGGCGGCGACCAGTGGGGGCGCTACTCCTTCATCGGCCTGCCGGCGCGCGAGTGGCTCAGCGTCCGCGGGCAGCAGATCACGCTGACGCGCGACGGCGCCGTGATCGAACAACTGCAGACCAGCGATCCGCTCACCTGGCTGCGCCGTTATACCGAAAGCGTTCGTGTCGCGCCGGCGCCAGGGCTGCCGCGCTTCACCGGCGGCTACGTCGGCTACTTCGGCTACGACTGCGTGCGCTTCTTCGAACCGAAACTGAAGCTCGACCAGCCCGACACACTGAATGTGCCGGACGTGTTGCTGATGCTGGCGGACGAAGTCGTGGTGTTCGACAATCTACGCGCGACGCTGACGCTGGTGGTGCACGCGAAGATCGGCGACGACGCCGACCATGTCCGTGCACGCGCGCGTCTGGATGCGATCGAGGCCAAACTCAGCGCGCCACAGGCAATGCCGCATGCACCGCTGGTGGACCAGCCGAAAGCGCTGGACTTCGTCACCAGTTTCGAGCGTGAGCCCTATCTCGCCGCAGTCGCGGCGGCCAAGGAACATATCGCCGCCGGCGACACGTTTCAGATACAGCTGGGTCAGCGCCTGAGCGCGCCGTTCAACGCGCCGCCTTCAGCGCTGTATCGCGCGATTCGCCGGCTCAACCCTTCGCCCTATCTTTACTGCCTGAATCTGGGCGACCACCACGTCGTCGGCAGCAGTCCCGAAATCCTGGTCCGCGCCACCGATGGCGAGGTCACCGTACGACCAATTGCCGGCACGCGTCCGCGTGGGGCAACGCCGGAAGCGGATCGCGCACTCGAACGCGAACTGCTGGCGGACCCGAAGGAAATCGCCGAGCACGTCATGCTGATCGATCTCGGCCGCAATGACATCGGCCGGGTCTGCGAGACCGGCGTCCGCCTGACCGAAAAGATGGTGATCGAACGCTACAGCCACGTCATGCACATCGTCAGTGAGGTGAAGGGCCGCTTGAAACCGGGCCAGCATCCGATCGACGTCCTCGCAGCGACGTTCCCGGCCGGCACCCTGACCGGTGCCCCGAAAGTACGCACGATGGAACTGATCGCGGAGTTGGAACCGGTGCGTCGCGGTCTCTATGGCGGTGCGGTCGGCTACATCGGCTTCGACGGCAACATGGATCTTGCGATCGCCATCCGTACCGCCTTGATCAAGGATGGTCAGGTGCATGTGCAAGCGTCTGCCGGCATCGTCGCCGATTCCAAACCCGAAGCGGAGTGGGAGGAAACCTTGCACAAGGCGCGCGCCATGCTGAACGCCGCCGCCATCGCACAAGCGCAGTGGGCGCACACGAAATCGTGAGCGCCCGGCGGCACTGAATCGATCTTGATCCAGCCGGCAATAAAAAAGCCCGATCCGCTTACGCGGACCGGGCTTCGCGTTTCTTCAGGACGAACGCCTGATTGGATGCCTTAAGGCGTCGAACCAGTGGTCCCGCCGCTGCTGGTCCCCGGCGCCAAACAGGCGCCCGCCTCGTAGACATTGGTGGTCGACAGGACATCTGCAATTCCGCCGACCGACAGCTGGATCGAACGGAACGGCTGCCTGGCGTTAAACACCACCGCCTTGAGACTCGGATCGGCGTTCAGAGTCAGCAGATCGAGCAGCAGCAATTGCGAGCCGCTGGCACTCTGCACGACGGTCCCATTGTTAAGCGTGCGCAAGGTCACCGAACGCAGCAGGTCAAGACTCAACAGCGGTGCACCGGGCTTGGAGATGATGAAGCCGACGGTGTTGCCGAGGATCGGGTCCGGCGTGTGCACATTGATCAAATCCGTGATCGTTATCGATACACCATCGATCAGCAGGCCAATCAGATCGTTGATGACGGCCGGGGTGCCTGCGGTATTGATCGCGGAAACCAGATTGGACGGCGGATTAGGCGCCACCGAGCAGCCCAGGCACAGCGGTTTGATCGTGGCGGCTGCGACATAGATGTCCTCGCCGTCGCCGGTATTCCGGAACGGCACGAACTGCTGGCCCGCCGGGCACTGCACCAGTGGTGGGTTATTGGCATCGTTGACGCTCAGCGCGACGGCGCCGGCACCGCTGCCACCCGCTGCGTTGCGGCAGGTCAACACGTAGGTATAAACCACCGCGCTGGTCGGCGTGACGAGTACCGAACCGGAGGCGGCGGTTGGCGCCGAATTCCACACCGCATCCGCTGGCGAGGACGTGTGTGCGCAGACGATGCTGGTGTCGCTCGTGCCGTTGGCGTCGAGTGCCGACCAAGTGATGGTGGCGCTGTCGCCGAAGTTGATCGTCGGCGGCGTCGCGGTCACGGTTACGTTGATTGGACTTGGATTGGTACTGCCATTGCCGACGGTGAGGGTCGCCGTTCCTGTCGATGCGCCGTCGCCGGCGGGATTGAGGCAGGTCAGCACGAAAGTGTAGACGCCGTTCTGTACCGGCTGCTCAGTGAGTCCTTGCGCCTGATCCGGGTAACCGGGGCTCTGAAACGCGAATGGCCCCGAGTGGGTCCACGGATCGGTGGCAGTTCCCAAACCACCGGAGGGCGTGCAGGGTTTGCTGCCAGTGGTTTGATTCGTATTGGTCGACGTCCAGGTTGCCTGGGCTGCGGCAGTGGCGTCAGCCAGGGCATCATTGGCCTTGCCATCGAGCAGCACGGTGACCACCGGGCAAGTCGCAGCATTGGTGCAGGAGCCGTTGCCGCCAGTCGTGCCGCCGGTCGCGCCACCCGTGGCACCGCCAGTCACACCGCTGGTCGATCCACCGGTTGCACCGCTAGTGGTTCCGCCGGTGGAAGTTCCATTCCCCGGTCCATTCGCGCAGCCGCTGGTAAGCAATGCCGCACTGCCGACCACGGTCAGTGCGAGCAAGCGGATCAGCGGCTTCATGATGTGTGCGTAGTTCATGTTCAATCTCTTCCCTTAACTTCGAACAGCACTTATTTCTCGACGAC
>JAQGNU010000096.1 GCA_028291645.1 Nevskia sp. | reverse complement strand
GTTCGCGCAGGTCACCAACCCGCCGATCGATCCGCTGCGCGAACAGATCGTAATGTCGCTGGAATGCTCGCTCGGCGCCGAACGCGGCATGTTCGAGGAAACTCCGGAGCGCGCCGCACGCCTGCTGGTGGATTCGCCGATTCTGTCCGAAGGCAAGTTCCGCAAGCTGCTGTCGCTCGGTGCCGAGGGCTATCCGAACGCGGTGCTCGATCTCAACTACGATCCCGCGATCGGCCTCGAACAGGCGCTGAAGAATCTTTGCGACCGCGCGGTCAAGGAAGTGCGCGAGGGCACCATCGTGCTGGTGCTGTCGGATCGCGGCGTCGCGCGCGAGTCCTTACCGATCCACGCGCTGCTCGCCACCGGTGCGGTCCAGCATCGCCTGATCGCCGAAGGCCTGCGCTGCGATTGCAACATCATCGTCGAGACCGCCACCGCGCGCGATCCGCATCACTTCGCCTGCTTGGTCGGCTACGGCGCATCCTGCGTCTATCCCTACCTCGCTTACGCCAGCCTGTACGAGATGGCGCGCACCGGCGAGATCAAGGAGAAGCGCGCGGAAGATCTCGCGGCGAGCTATCGCAAGGGCATCAACAAGGGCCTCTACAAGATCATGTCGAAGATGGGGATCGCGACGATCTCCAGCTATCGCGGTTCGCAGCTGTTCGAGATCGTCGGGCTGCATCAGGAAGTCGTGCAGCTGTGCTTCGAAGGCACCGTCAGCCGCATCCAGGGCGCCGGCTACGCGGTGCTGCAGGCCGAACAAACCCAGCTGAGCCTGCTGGCGTGGACGCCGCGCAAGCCGATCGAGCAGGGCGGCTTGTACCGCTTCGTGCAGAACGCCGAGTACCACGCCTACCACCCGGACATCATCAACACGCTGCATCGCGCGGTGCGCAGCGGCGAATACGAGGATTACGCGGTGTTCGCCGACTTGGTCAACCACCGGCCGGTGGCGACGATTCGCGATCTGCTCAAGCTGAGCGGCCAAGTAACGCCGATCTCGATCGACGAAGTCGAACCGATCGAGGCGATCCTGAAGCGTTTCGATTCCGCCGGCATGTCGCTCGGCGCGCTGTCGCCGGAAGCGCACGAAGCGCTGGCGATCGCGATGAACTCGCTCGGCGGCCGCAGCAACTCCGGCGAAGGCGGCGAAGACCCTTTGCGTTACGGCACCGAGAAGACTTCGAAGATCAAGCAGGTCGCGTCGGGCCGCTTCGGCGTCACGCCGGCCTACCTGGTCAGCGCCGAGGTGTTGCAGATCAAGGTCGCGCAGGGCGCCAAGCCCGGCGAAGGCGGCCAGTTGCCCGGCGACAAGGTCAACGAACAGATCGCAAGGCTGCGCTATGCGCGTCCGGGTGTCGCGCTGATCTCGCCGCCGCCGCATCACGACATCTACTCGATCGAAGATCTGGCGCAGCTGATCTTCGATCTGAAGCAGGTCAATCCGCAGGCGATGGTGTCGGTCAAGCTGGTGTCCGGCCCCGGCGTCGGCACGATCGCTGCAGGGGTTGCCAAGGCCTATGCCGACTTCATCACCATCTCCGGTTACGACGGTGGCACCGGTGCATCGCCGGTGACGTCCGTGAAATATGCCGGCACTCCGTGGGAGCTGGGTCTCGCCGAGACCCATCAGACCTTGCGTCTGAACGGCCTGCGCGACAAGGTCCGCGTGCAGACCGACGGCGGCCTGAAGACCGGCCTCGACGTCATCAAGGCGGCGATCCTCGGTGCGGAGTCGTTCGGCTTCGGCACCGCGCCGATGGTCGCGCTCGGCTGCAAGTACCTGCGCATCTGCCATCTGAACAACTGCGCCACCGGCGTCGCCACGCAGAACAAAGTGCTGCGCATGAACCATTTCATCGGCCTGCCGGAAATGGTCGCCAACTATTTCCGCTTCGTCGCCGAAGAAACGCGGCGCTGGCTGGCGTCGATTGGCGTGCGTAGCCTGGCCGAGTTGATCGGCCGCACCGATCTGCTCGAAATGGCGGAACCGCAGACCGACAAGCAGCGCGGTCTCGATCTGTCGCCGATCCTGTCGGCGGCCGGCATGGTCAGCGCGAGCCCGCAGTTCTGCTCCAGCCCGAACCCGCCGCACGATCGCGGTGAACTCGCGGAAACAATGGTGCGCGATGCGCTGCCGGCGATCGAAGCCAAAAGCGGCGGCCCGGAAAACAGGACTTTCAGCTACACCGTCAACAACACGCATCGTTCGATCGGTGCGCGCTTGAGCGGCGAGATCGCGCGGCGCCACGGCAACCTCGGCATGAGCGATGCGCCGATCACGCTCAACCTGAAAGGCACCGCAGGCCAGAGCTTCGGCGTCTGGAACGCCGGCGGCCTGCATCTGGAACTCGAAGGCGAGGCCAACGACTACGTCGGCAAAGGCATGGCCGGGGGCCGCATCGTCATCAAGCCGCCGCGCGGCTCGCGCTTCGTCACCAACCAGACCTCGATCATCGGCAACACCTGTCTTTACGGGGCTACAGGCGGAACGCTGTATGCCGCCGGCACTGCTGGCGAGCGCTTCGGCGTGCGCAACTCCGGTGCGCTGTCGGTGGTGGAAGGTGTCGGCGATCACGGCTGTGAATACATGACCGGCGGTGCCGTGGTCGTGCTCGGCCGCGTCGGCGTCAACTTCGGTGCCGGCATGACCGGCGGCTTCGCCTACGTGCTCGACGAGCGCCGCAACTTCGTCGATCGCTACAACCATGAGCTGATCGACATCCACCGCATCGTCGCCGAGCACATGGAAGGTCATCGCCATTATCTGGTCGAGCTGATCCGCGATTACGTCGCCGCCACCGGCAGTGATTGGGGCCGCGAGATCATCGATAACTTCCGCGACTACGTCGGCAAATTCTGGTTGGCGAAGCCGAAGGCCGCCGACATCGGTTCCCTGCTGGTCACAATCAGAGCCGCCGCATAATCATGGCGACAAAAAATGTAATGCAGTTCCTCGACGTGCCGCGCCAGGACCCGAAGAAGGCGCCGGTCGAAATCCGGCTGCACGACTTCCGCGAAATCTACGGCCAGTTCAATGTCGATCACGCCGCCAGCCAGGCCGGCCGCTGCCTCGACTGCGGCAATCCGTATTGCGAGTGGAAGTGCCCGGTGCACAACTACATCCCGAACTGGCTCAAGCTGATTCAGGAAGGCAATCTGTTCCAGGCGGCCGACTTAAGCCACGAGACCAATTCGCTGCCGGAAATCTGCGGCCGCGTGTGTCCGCAGGATCGCCTGTGCGAAGGCGCCTGCACGCTGAATGATGGCTTCGGCGCCGTCACCATCGGCAGCATCGAAAAGTACATCACCGACGAAGCGGTCAAGCAGGGCTGGCGTCCGGACATGTCGAAAGTCGTCGCCACCGGCAAGCGCGTCGCCATCATCGGCGCCGGACCTGCGGGACTTGGCGCGGCCGACGTGCTGACGCGCAACGGCGTCGAAGCCATCGTGTTCGATCGCCATCCGGAAATCGGTGGACTCCTTACGTTCGGCATCCCTCCTTTCAAGCTCGAAAAGGAAGTGGTGAAGACACGCCGCGAAATCCTCGAAGGCATGGGTGTGAAGTTCAAGCTCAACGTCGAAGTCGGCCGCGATGTCGAATTCAAGGCGCTGGTCGACGAATACGATGCGGTGTTCCTCGGCATGGGCACCTATACCGCGATGCAGGGCGATTTCCCCGGCGAAGATCTGCCCGGCGTAGTGCAGGCGCTGCCGTACCTGATCTCCAACGTCAATCGCGTCATGGGCCTGGAAAAAGATCCGAACGATTTCGTCGACATGCGCGGCCAGCGCGTCGTCGTGCTCGGCGGCGGCGACACCGCGATGGACTGCAACCGCACCAGCGCGCGCCAGCAGGCCACGCGCGTGACCTGCGTCTATCGTCGCGACGAAGCCAACATGCCCGGCTCACGCCGCGAAGTCGCCAATGCCAAGGAAGAAGGCGTGCGCTTCCTGTTCAACCGCCAGCCGGTCGAAATCGTCGGCCACGGCAAGGTCGAAGGCGTCAAGGTGATCGAGACCAAGCTCGGTGCGCCGGATGCGAAAGGCCGGCGTCGTCCCGAGCCGGTACTCGGTTCCGAAGAAATCATCCCGGCGGACCGCGTAGTCATCGCCTTCGGTTTCCGGCCGAGTCCGGCTGCGTGGATCACGCAACACGGCGTGGAACTGTTGGCGGATGGGCGCATCAAGACTTCGGAGAAGCAGAAGTTTCAGACGACGAATCCGAAAGTCTTCGCCGGCGGCGACATGGTGCGCGGCAGCGACCTTGTTGTTACTGCGGTGTTTGAGGGGCGGCAGGCGGCGGAGGGAATATTGGATTATCTCGGGGTCTAACTGGCATTAGAACCGTCATGACCTTTGAAGAAGAGTCTAAACGGCAAGCCGATCTCGCCCTATGGATTAATGAGCATCATGCTCACCCATTCCAAGGAGATGCTCGGCAGCAACTTGCTTTTGCAGCGTTTGATTTAGCACTTGAGCACCACGCAGCAATTTGCTCGCTCGGTGTTGGGGGGCTATTTGGCAGCCTATTCGCGTTGCTGCGGATATTGTTCGAGGCATATGGGCGTGGTCTTTGGCTGCGCCACGTAGCGTCGGACGCTGACGTTCAACACTTTTTCTCTGAGGATGAGCCCCCGCTTAAGTTCGGTCAGTTGTTGGCATCCGTTGAGAAACAACTTGGGATTCAGGTTGGTCCTTTAACAACTCTCAAGTCCAATCATTGGCAGATGTTCTGCAGCTTCGCTCATACCGGGTATCAAGCGTTGTATCGTCGCATGAGTGCAACACACACTGGGCCAGTAAACTACACGGACGAAGAGTTAGTGGCGGCGCTGCAAGCGGCAGGAGCTTTTGCAATATTGGCTGCAGTCGAGCTTGCATCAATGTATGGAGATGCTGCTCTGGTAAAGGCCACACAAGAAAAGGCCCGCGAGTATGCAGTTCAGTAGCACGAGTAGGGCGGATTAGCGAAGCGTCCCGGGGGATTCCCGTTGGTCATAATCCGCCTTCCGCGTCGAGGCCGCATATGAGAAACATCACCCGCGCTGGATGACAGCCGCGCAGCGAAAATCATAGGCCCGCTGGCATCATGTAACCTGCTCTCCGATTCGAGACCAAGCACCATGACTCACGCGCCGACTTTAGCAATTGCCTTGCCGCTGCTGGCACTCGCGATGTTCTCCCGCATCCGCCGCAACGTCGGTCGGCAGCGCGTGCGCCCGGGACGGATGCGCTTTCGGATCGGCTTCCTGCTGCTTGCCTTGCTGGCGCTCGGCTTCACGCGGCCGTTCGATCCGGCGCTCACCGGTGCGATGCTTGCCGGCGCCGTTGTCGGCATCGCGCTTGCATTTTTCGCGCTGCGCCATACGCGCTTCGAGACCATCGAAGCGATACGCTATTACTACCCGAATCTCTACATCGGCCTGGCGGTGTCGGCCTTGTTCATCGGCCGCATCGTCTACCGTTTCATCGTGCTGTCGCCGGCGCTGCAGTCGGCGGGACAGAACGATGCGGCGACGAACTCGATGATGTTCTATGGCGCGCGCACGCCGCTGACCTTGGGCTTGCTCGGACTGGTGGTGGGTTACTACGCCGCCTATTACATCGGCGTGCTGATCCGCTCCAACCGAGCTGCGCCGCCACTGGCGGTGCCGACCGAGGCACAGGCGTGACCGAACTGCTGTTGACGCTGGCCGAGGCGCGCGTGCTCGCGTGCCTGGTGGAGAAGTCGATCGCAACGCCGCAGTATTACCCGATGACGGTCAACGCGATCATGCTCGCGGCGAACCAGAAGAATTCGCGCAATCCAATCACCCACTTCAACGAAGGTGAAGTCGGCGCCGCGCTGACGCGGCTCGAACAGGAACATCTGGTCGCGCGCGACGATCACGCCGGCCGCGTGCCGAAGTGGCGCCAACGCATGCAGAACCAGCTGTTGCTGAAGCCGGCATCGGTGGCGGTGCTGGCGACGCTGATGCTGCGCGGCCCACAGACTGCTGCCGAACTGCGCACCCACGCGCAAGGCCTCGGCGGCCCTGGCGATGCCGAAGAACTCGCCGCCGCCATCGCCGATCTGGAAGATCGCGCGCAGCCGCTGTTGCTGTTGCTGTTGCTGCCGCGTGCGCCGGGCCAGTCCGCCGCGCGTTACGCGCAGCTGCTGTGCGGCGCGGCACAGGCGCAGTCGGCGGCGGCGCGGATCGAAGCGAGTGCGTCATCGAGCGAGACGCCGGCGCGCAGCTCGATCGCCGAACTGGAAGCGCGCGTGCAGGCGCTGGAAGCGCGGCTTGCCGAAATCGAGCAGCGGCTGACGCAGAGTTGAGCCGCGTGCTGGCACGGCGGCGTGGCCGCTGATGCGGGCGAACGACGGACGATCGCGATCACCCGCGCGTATCTACGGCGCAGCCGCCGCCTCATCGCGCACCGCGATCCAGCGTGCCGCAAACAGAATCGCCGCCGCAATCAGATAAGCCTCGACGAACGGCCAGGCTGGGTGCAGATCGAGCGCGGTGTCGGTACCGGTAAAACGGAACGCATGCATCAGCCCCGCTGCGGATAGCGCTGCGCTGATCAGCATCCACAGCGCGGCGCGCAGGAACTGCCGCTCGATGATCGCGACCGTCGCCGCCGACAAAATCATCGCGCTGAACACCACGCCTTGTTCGAGCGCGAATGCGCCTTCGGCCCAGAGATCGCCGGCATGGAATGCGGGCAGCAAGGCGTCGCTGATGGGCGGACCGTTCGGCGATCCTGCGCCGGCCGCGCGCAGGCCGGCTTTTAGCATCAGCGCGCCCCAGCAGGCGATGCCGGGGAGCAGGCCGACGACGACGGCCGGTGCGTGGCTGCGCGGTGTCGCTTCGAATGCCTGTGCCGTCATCACGATGCCGATCCACAACAGGATCGCCATGCCGGCATCGACCGGCACCGCCCAGGCGACATGTGCGAGCGTGCCGCTGAAGCAGAGTGCGGCGATAAACAGGCCCGACAGTGTCGAGTAGCCGGCACGCGCGCCCATCGCTTTCCAGCCGGGATGGCCGATGTACAGCGTGGTCGGAAAGCAGGAGCCGAACAGCGTAGCGACCAAGGTGCCGAGACCATTCATCGCCAGCGAGGTGCGGGTGTCGTAGCGGTCGCCGGCGGCTTCGGCGGATTCGAGGTTCTGCATCGAGCCGATCACCGCGAACAGGCCCATCGGCACGATCACCGAGACATAGCGCAGTGCCTGGTCGAGCTGCAGCGCGGCGAACAATTCGCCGAACACCGGCAGCGGCGGTGACAGCTGCGGCGCTGCGGGCCAGTTGCCGACCGGCGCCAGGCCGGTGGCCCACGACAGCGCGACGCCGAGCAGCAGTGCGATCAATCCGACCGGCAGGCCGCCACGCAGACGCACGCGGCCGAAGTAGCCGATCAGCACCACCGTCAATGTCGTGATGCCGACCAGCGGATGCGCATACGCGCGGAACAGAAAGCCGAGCGCGATGAACGCGAGCGCCAATCCGGCCAGCGTCGACAGCAGTGCGGCGCGCGGCGTATGGCGGCGGATCCAGCCAGCGACGAAGGCGCCGGCGAATTCGATCAGGCCGGCGCCGAAGCAAGCCAGCAGGCCCGCCTGCCAGGCCGCACGCGCCGGGTCCGCAACGCCGGCCGCCTGCGCCGCCAACTTCGCCGGCAGCATCACCAGGAACACGAAGGCGAACACGGTCAACGCGTTGATGCCATACGGCAGTGCGCAGACATCGTCGCGGTTCTCGGCACGCGCCAGCCGCCGCGCCTGCCAGGCATAGAACAGGTTGCCGGCCAGCAGAGACACACCCGCACCGGGCAGAATCTGGCCGAGCACCAGCGCGTCCGGAAAGCCGAGCACGCTGCGGCACAGACCCGCGATCAGCAGCAACAGCACGAGGTTGTCGAGTGCTAAGCCGACAAAGCCGTCGATGTCACCGCGGACGAAACTTTTCATGGAATCACCGGTTTGATAAAGGTGGGCAAGCAGCCCAAGGCCAGCGCTTGTTACGCGAGAATCGTGCTCAAGCGCTCGTCGCGGCAGATGTATAACAACGACACGTCATGCCCGCGTAGGCGGGCATCCAGTTCTTAACTCAGCCATGCGCTTAACGGAAACTGGACGAGTTTCCGGGCTCCAGATGCGATTCCCGCCTTCGCGGGAATGGCGACTCTCGCCTGCCTTATCATGGCGGCCGTTTGCATTCGCACCTCATCGTGAATCCTTCCGCAGCTCTCCAGGCGCAGTTCGCCCTGATCCGCTCGCAGCTGCTGCTGCGCGATGCCGCACGCCTGTCGCGGCAGCTCGCTGGCGCGCGCAACAATCCGAAGTTCGATGGCACGCGCTTCGAGCGCGACGTGCAGCAGGCGCTGCTGGCCGCGGAGAATCGTCTGCGGTTGCGGCCGCAGACGATCAGCTATCCGGCCGAATTGCCAGTGGTGCAGGCGAAGGACGAGTTGATCGAGGTCATTCGCGACAACCAGATCGTCGTCGTCTGCGGCGAAACCGGTTCCGGCAAGACCACGCAGTTGCCGAAGCTGTGCCTGGAACTCGGCCGCGGCACGCGCGGGCTGATCGGGCATACGCAGCCGCGGCGCCTAGCGGCGCGCAGTGTCGCGCAGCGCATCGCGCGCGAGTTGAACGGCAATGTCGGCGAGCTGGTCGGTTACGAAACGCGTTTCGACCGGCGCGTGTCGGAGCGTACGCTGATCAAGCTGATGACCGACGGCATTCTGCTGGCTGAGCTGCAGCGCGATCGCGAACTGCTCGGCTACGACACCATCATTCTCGACGAGGCGCACGAGCGCAGTCTCAACATCGACTTCCTGCTCGGCTGGCTCAAGCGCCTGCTGCCGCGGCGGCCCGAGCTGAAGCTGATCATCACTTCGGCGACGCTCGATCCGGAAAAGCTCGCGCGGCATTTCAGC